>JBMNUL010000093.1:0-10646 GCA_050946255.1 Coriobacteriales bacterium
AGTTGCTGTGCTGGTGTTACTCCGGAGCTTCACAGGTCCGCGTTGGACGTGATGAGGAGCTGCCTCATAGACGTGAAGTAGCGCTATCGGGTTCTGAGGCCCATCGCATTCCAACATTGCCCATGAGCGCTATCGGGCTCTGAGGGTCTATAGCCTCCTGCCCTTGTTCATCATGTCGAAGCTGTTCTTGTGGTGCCTTCTCCTTAGCACGTCGAAGATCTCGTTGTAGACCTCCATATATTCATCTTCGAATATGCTGTTCTTGCGGAAGATGAAGCAGATCTCGTGCTTGACATCGAAGTCCTTGAGCTTGATCACGGCAAGGGTTCCCTCTTCGATTTCCTTGTCGATGGCGGCGCGGTAGATGAAGGTGATGCCGAGGTTGTTCTGGAGCATCTGCTTGATTGCACCGATGCTCCCCAGCTCGATCATGTCCTCAAAGGCGTCGATCGTGAACCCTCTTGCGGCAAGCTCGCGTTCCAGGATCTCCCTTGTGCCCGAGCCCTCTTCCCTTGTTATGAGGGTCTCGGAGAAGAGCTCCTGAACGGTGCATCCTGCCAGCCTGTCGGCGATTTCCGTGGAAGCGGCGGCCACATAGTGCCTCATGTCGAGGAGAGCCCACTCGTATTCCGACTTCGGGAAAGTTCCCTCCACGATTGCGAAGCTGATGATCCCGTCATCGAGCCTGTTCCTGAGCTCGGTGGTGTTCCCGACCTGCATCTCGATGCGGCTTTTCGGATGGTTCGAACGGAGCTCCGGTAGAGCGTCGGCGAGCAT
The DNA here is from genome assembly GCA_050946255.1 of Coriobacteriales bacterium. Taxonomy (GTDB): domain Bacteria; phylum Actinomycetota; class Coriobacteriia; order Coriobacteriales; family CADBOM01; genus JBMNUL01. The sequence goes on from JBMNUL010000093.1 coordinate 778, forward strand.
GTACTCGGCTACGGCCTGTGTTGCTCCGAACACATAGCTCTTCCGAGAATCGACCTGCTGCATCTCCTCAGTGAGCTTCATCTCGTCGTGTTTCATGGTAATGGCCGCGTCTTGCAGCATCTTGCCTGCGGGCGTCAGAGTGATCTTCCTGCCGTTTCTCTCGAAAAGCTGGACGCCATAGGCATTCTCAAGATATTGGATGTGCTGGGTAACTGCCGGCTGTGTTATGCAAAGGTTTCTAGCTGCAGAAGTGAAGTTCAGCGTCTTGCATACTTCCAGGAACGTGTTCATTCTGAAATCTTGCATTTTCCCTCGATCTCCAGTGAAGAAAAATTTGAAAATTTCTCCCCAAAATCTTCTTTTCATCTAGCGTTAATTCGATACGAAACATAATAACATCGGTTTATTTAAATATCAAAATATATAATTTAACCTAATTCAATGAGCGTGGTAAATAATCTAGTAACGGATTGGAAGATAGTTAAATAGGGTTTCATTAGGGTTTCCAATTCGCAAAATTTCGGATTCGCCTGTTTGTCTAAGTAGGGTATTTGGAAGCACAGGCAAGGCCACAACTGGTGAGGGGGACTTCCAGTTGGAGTGCGGAAAGCGCGTGGGCCTTGATCCAGCGCAGCTGGACTGCAGAGCTGCTTCTGCGGGCTTCGTCTGCGGCGTCTTCAATGGGCGCGGTGGTCGATTGAGATGACAGTGGGGTCATCGAAGCCCTTACGGCCGCTACCATTAAAGTGCGGTCAAAATAGCGCCCGCCGTCGGATTTAAGACGGCGGGCGCTACCGTTTTCCGTTGAAGTCCCGCTTGTGGACCTTTATCTTTTCCGGGGCCGACCAGGAACTGCTCTCGGTGTCCCGGGATTTGGACTATAACTCCACGTTCGGATTGACGTATTGGCCGTGTCCTCTGGTTTTCTCCCCATATTGGATTGCGAATTTCGGGCATCTGTGAAGGCATCCGAAACAGAGCACGCACCTGCCCTTTACCCATTTCGGCCTGTTGTTCTGGATGATTATCGCACTGGAAGGGCAAATTCTCGCACATTGCCCACACCCAATGCAGGCAGTGGTCACAGTGAAATTAGAGGTCTTGCGGATCTTCTTGTAGACGCCCCTTCTGAAAATCGAGGCTGCCGCCGGCATCTTGTCAACGATGAAATCTCCTTCTTTGCGTTCTTCTATGTTCGAGATGACTTCGTCTATGATCGGCTCAGCCTCTTCGTTCGTCTCCCTCACGTCCTCTTCATCTGTGACATCAACTAGTGGCGTATAGTTGTCCTGCATCTTGACCCCATAGCTTGCCACCAGCTCGACGCCGCTATCCTGCAGCGCCTTTGAGGTGGCCCGGCCTATCACGCCGGTGTTAGATCCGTAGGTTGCGACGAGGAAAACATAGGGCCTTGGCTTATGAGGCTCTGCCGTCTGGTTTTCGTTGCTAGATGGGTTTCCGTTTTCTTCGAATCCAGACTCATCAATGGCTGAATCGGCCGTCTCATCGGATTCTGTTGATTCCAGCGTAGCGTTTGGGGCTTCGATTTCTTCGGTTTCACGAGCGCTAGGGGATTCCTGTTCGGTGTTTCCAACCAGCTCGACGGAATCTAGGGAACCGTTTTGCTCGCGGGCATCCGCGGAAGACTCGGATTGAATCTGGGAATCTTCGGCGCCGGTGGGTTTCGAAGGGCTTCGATCTCCATCGTCAGCTTCGGGCCCGGCAGAGTCTTCTGATCCTTTGCCGTCTGAAGTTCCAGCGTTTTCCCCAGTTTCTGCTGAGGTTAGAGGCTCGGCAGACGCTTCGGGCTCTGCATTTTCCTGTAGCTCTTCCGAGACAGCCGTCTCCCCATCGTTTTTTGTCACCCCGACAACAGAAGAAGTACCTGCCGTGGCCTTTTCGGGACCTTCTGCATTTGCGGCGGAAATGGTTTGTTCAGCCGAGGGCGACCCGCTATCGCCATCTGAGGCATCTGAAGCGGAAGAATCCGGTTCGGACTCTGGGGAAACGGGTTCAGGGGTGGGGAAGTCGACGGTCAGGTCCTCGAGAAGATCCTCGACGATCGACGGGAGCCCGAATGCATATGTGGGCGTGACGATTCCGAGTATTTCCCCTTCTTCAAGCTTCAATCTCGGTTGAGAGTGCTTGGCGAGGTCCGCCATGTTGATGATGTTCTGGTCAGTTGCGGAGGCGATTCGCTCAGCAACGTATTTTGAGTTACCGGTGCCAGTGAAATAGAGAATCATCTTGGTCCTTCAATCGACTGTTCTGTTTGTGTTGTGTTACTCGATTGTCGGCGAGCAAGATGATTCTATTACTATTCCGGTCATTTGTCGGTATCAATTCTCGAATGTTACCTCGAAAATTGTTCCGCAGGGCTTGTTGTCATTGACAGTTATCACAGCATTGTGGAGTTGTGCGGCGTGTTTGACGATTGCAAGCCCGAGTCCACTGCCTCCGGTTTCCCTTGAACGGCTTTCGTCTACGCTGTAGAAACGTTCGAAAATCTTATCGCGCAGTTCGCGTGGAATTCCAATGCCGGTGTCCTCGACCCTGATGATTGCGCTGCCCCTGTTGTCGCGTGCCACGACAACTTTGACGTAGCCGCCCTCGACGTTGTACTTTATCGCGTTCTCGAGAAGGTTCCTCACCATCTCATCGAGCATGCGCTTGTTTCCCCTCACCTCAATTGGAGGACGCCCATCTATATCGGGGATGTCGAGTTCGATCGTGATGTTTCTGTGCTCCGCTGTGGAAGAGAGCCTGTCATATGCGGACCTGACAACGGCGGACAGGTCCACTATTTCGGACATGTCCACAACCCCTGGATCCGCTCCTGCATCGTCGAGGCGGTTGAGCACGAGCAGATCGTCCACGATCTGTTTCATGTGCTTGGACTCATCGTAGATCAGGCCGGAGAAACGGCTGACATCTTCGGGCTTTGCAATTCCATTGCTGATGATCTCGGCGTAGCCGGAAATGACCGTCAACGGGGTTTTCAGCTCATGCGAAGCATTAGACGTGAAGCGTCTTCTCTCGGCGTCCTGTGCATCCAGACGGCGCTTCTGGTCGTCGAGTCTCTGCAACAGCGGCTCGATTTCCTTCGGGGCATCGTTTTTCGTTGGCTCGTCCAGGTTGATATCTTCAAGGGTGTGGCTAACTTTCTTTCCGACCTTCCTGCCAATGAAGATCGAGGCAACGATTCCGATGATGATTATCAGGATGATGGGGCCAAGCGCGCTCGTGATGAACCCTGTTGCAGATGTCTGCGTCATCGCCAGTCTCAGAACCGAGCCGTTGTCGAGCCTCACGGCATGGTAGATGGTTTCTTCTCTCAGGGTCGCGGAGTACCTTCCCGTCGTGCTCTCACCAGCCTGCTCGGCCTCGGAGAACTCCGGGCGCATCGAGTGGTTGTCCAGAAGGTCTACGTCTACGGCGTTGTCGTAGAGCACGGTGCCATCAGCGGAGATCAGCGAGACCCTTGTCCCAGGGGAAACGATCAGCGTGTTGTCCTGTAGGGCCTTCACAGCGGCGGAATCCGAGCCATCGCTGGCATTCAGGCTTTCGTTCAGCGATTCCGCTAGGATTTGGGATTGGGATTCAAGTTCTTCGACAGTGTACTTTTCGGTCTCTCCGTATAGGACGAGAGTGAGGGCGATGCCGAATACGACGAGGAGCACGGTCGAGACAATCAGCACTGTGCGTGTGATAACGCTTGAAATGCTATCTGATTTGAATTTTCCCGACGACATTAAACGTCAACCTGTTCCAAGACCGAATCTGATTATTGAAAAGGGTATTTCGGTGTGGGATAAGCTCACTCGGTGAGTCTGTATCCAACTCCGCGAACGGTCTCCAACATCGCCGCGGCATCTCGATTGACTTCGGAGAGCTTCTTCCGAAGCGTCTGCATGTGAGCGTCGACCGTTCTGGTCTGGCCCACAACGCTGTATCCCCAAACTTTGTCGAGGATCTGTCCACGCGAGAGGACTATGCCGCGGTTCTCCATGAGGAAGAGGAGCATCTGGAACTCCTTTCTCGTGAGGTTGACCTCCACGCCATCCACGCTGACGGTATGCCTGGGAACATCCAGGTGTATGGGGCCGGCATCGAAAACCTCGTTGTAGATTATGCCGCCTTTGTCAGTGCGGATCGGCTCTGATGGGATTCGCGTGTTGTCCTTGGCAGGCTGATTTGCTGTCGAAGCAGGGATCACTCCGTCCATCGAAAGCGATGGAGCTCTCTTGGATCGCCTTAGAAGGGCATTTACTCTGGAGACCATCTCCATCATCCCGTATGGTTTCGTGAGATAGTCGTCAGCTCCGGCATCAAGGCCCGTCACCGTGTCGAACTCCGTGGATTTGGCAGTGATCATCATGATCGGCACGTCTTTGGTGTCAGGCCTGTTGCGCAGGTTCTCCAAAACTGAGAGCCCGCTCTCTTCTGGAAGCATGATGTCCAAGAGGAACAAATCGGGAATCTGGGTTTCCAGGGCCTTGTACATCTCGGATGGACGTGCGAACCCCATGGTCTCATGGTCGGTTTGCGCCAGAGTGTATATGGTGAGGTTTCTGATCTGCTCGTCGTCTTCGAGGTAGTAAATCATCCTATGAGCTCTCCCTTGTATATTCCAACTAGGGAGTATTCTACCCATTCTGCGATGTTCTTTGCGTGATCTCCCACGCGTTCGTAATATTTTGCGATCATCAATGCGTCAACGAGATCGGCTGCGAAGTCGTTGCCGTTCTGTATTGCAGACGTCACGTCCCACTTGACCTTGTCGAAGAGGTCGTTCATGTAGGAATCCTCCTCGATTACCATCTTGGCCTTGGTCCTGTCGCGGTCGACGTGAGACTGGACTGCATCGTGGACCATGGAGATGGAGTGGCTCCCCATGGCGCGGAGATGACCTGAGAGCTCGCTGTCGAGCGGGCCGTCAAGGGTCATAGCGATCTCGGCGATATCGGCGGCCTGGTCGCCTATGCGCTCCATATCGCCAACCATCTTGAGCGATGCGGAAACTCGTCTGAGGTCTCCGGCCACGGGCTGTTGGGTGAGGAGGAGCTTCATGCAGAGCCCCTCTATCTCGCGCTCCAACCTGTCAATGTCGTCGTCTCCCTCGATGATGCTGTTGGCCTCCTCTTCGTTCCTTGTCTCCATGATACGCACAGCGGTCATGAGCGCCTCTTCAGTCGAAGAGCCCATGACCAGCATCTCAGCGTTCAGCAACTCGAGTTCTGATTCGAATACCGACCTCATCCTAGTCGAACCTTTCTGTTGATCTGCCAAATCTTCCAAATACATTCTCCCTCTGGGATATGACGGCTTCTCCTAATGGGCGTCAATCCAAGGGCAGACCGGCCCATTAGTCGGCTTGGAGCCTAGCCGAACCTTCCGGTGATGTAGTCCTCGGTTCGCTTGTCGCGCGGACTGCCGAATATCTGCTCGGTCTCACCAAACTCGATGAGGTCACCGAGGAGGAAGAATGCGCACATGTCCGAGATTCTCGAGGCCTGTTGCATGTTGTGCGTGACCATGATGACCGTGTAGTCCTCTTTGAGCTCAACTGCCAGATCCTCGATTCGGCCCGTGGAAAGCGGGTCTAGAGCGCTCGTTGCCTCGTCCATGAGCAGGACCTCGGGCTCGACTGCGAGTGCCCTGGCTATGCAGAGCCTCTGTTGCTGACCGCCGGAGAGCCCCAGCGCGCTCTGGTTGAGACGGTCCTTGAGCTCGTCCCAAATGGCAGCCTTGCGAAGTGAGTTCTCGACGATTTCCTCTAGCTCTGCCTTGCCCTTGATGCCGTGGGTGCGTGGCCCGAATGCAATGTTGTCGAACACGCTCATGGGGAAGGGGTTGGGGTTCTGGAACACCATTCCGACCCTCTTGCGCAACTTGGTGACATCCACGTTCTTGTCGTAGACATTCTGTCCGTCAAGGATGACCTGCCCTTCGACCTTGCAACCCTCGACCAGGTCGTTCATCCTGTTGAGGGTGCGGAGGAATGTTGACTTGCCGCAACCAGATGGGCCAATGAAGGCCGTGATCCTGTTCTCGGGAAGATCGATGTTGAAGTCGTGCAGGGCGTGGAATTTTCCGTAGTAGAGGTTGAGGTCGCGCACGGCAATCTTGGTGTTGGTACCGTTCAAACCCTTGTATTTTGAGTCTTCGCGGCTCTGAGACACCAGTTCAACGCTCTTCTCGTAGAGCTCGCTGTTGGCGGAGGCGATGTTTTCCACCTGTTTTTCCGGGGTGGAGATACCCGATTCGTTTGAAACGGGTTCGGCAGAAGATTTCCCGGCTTCAGCCTGCTTCTTCTTTTTCTGCCTAGAGAGAATGCTCACCATTTATTCATTTCCTTTCACAAGCCGCTTTGCGACAAAAGAGGCAACTGCGTTGATCAGCAACACGATTGCCAATAGAACTGCAGCAGTGGCATAAGCCTCGTTGATGTGGAAGCCCTCGCTGGAGAGAACGTACATGTGAACCGACATCGTTCTCACTGAGGAGAAAACGCTTCCGGGGATCTTGGCGACGGTACCTGCGGTGAAGATCAGGGCCGCAGACTCTCCGACTATCCTTCCTATCGAGAGGATGATGCCGCCGAAGATTCCAGGCACTGCCGGGGGCAACACGACTTTCATTACGGTGTGGAGTCTGCCTGCCCCAAGGCCGAAGCTGCCCTCACGGTATGAGTCCGGAACAGCTTGGAGTGCTTCCTCGGTGGACCTGATGATGGTGGGGAGGACCATGATTGCCAGGGTCATGCAACCGGAAAGCAACGAGAGGCCCCATCCACAGAACGTCACGAAGAACAACATTCCGAACAGGCCGTAGACGATGGAGGGAATTCCCGCAAGCGTCTCTGCCGTAACGCGAACTACCTTGACGAACTTGTTGCCCCTCGAGGTGTACTCGACCAGATATATCGCCGATGCGACCCCGATGGGCACTGCGACCAGCAGCGTGAGCAACACTGCCAGCAGCGTGTCCACCAGAGATGGGAGCATCGATACGTTTTCAGAGTTGTAGACAGGGTCGAAGAGACTCAGCTTGAGGTTGGGGATTCCCATGATCAGAATGTAGCCGACTATGAAGATCAAGCCTGCGATCGTGAGAAAAGCCCCGAGTTTGACCAAGCACTTCAAAACCACGGACGAGGTCTTTGGCTTGGTGCCAATCAGGGAAGAGCCATCGTCGCCCTGTTGCCCAGGCTTTCCTCCGATTCCGGGGGAATTGAGCGTCATTTCCGTATCCGTCATTTGTTAGCAGACCTCGCCTTCAACACCGAGAACGCCACGTTGATGAGAAGGACGAACACGAAGAGCACGACTGCAGTTGCAATCAGAGCGTCTCTGTGAAGGTCGGTGGCGTATCCCATTTCAAGGACAACGTTTGTGGTGAGGGTGCGGATGCCGCTCAACAGGCTGTTTGGCATAACCGCCTGGTTGCCGGCGACCATGACCACTGCCATCGTCTCACCGATTGCACGTCCAACCCCGAGCACTATTCCTGCCATGATTCCGGATTTCGCAGCCGGAACCAAAACTCTGAAGACCGACCTGGTGTGGTCGGCCCCAAGTGCCATGGCACCTTCGTAGTAGCTCTCGGGAACTGCGTCGATGGCGCTGCATGCCAGCGTGATGATCGTGGGCAGGATCATGATTCCCAAGATGATGGAGGCTGCCAGCAGGCTCATGCCCTGCACGTGGAATATGCTTCGGATCATCGGGACAATCACAACCAGTCCGAAGAAACCGTAAATGACAGAGGGGATTCCGGCGAGAAGCTCAACGCCTGGCATTATTGCCTTGCGGGCTTTGGGAGATGCGTATTTGGACAGGTAGATTGCACAGAACATTCCGATTGGGACTCCGATGATCAGGGCGCCCAGTGTTGCGTAAACACTGCCCAAGATCATGGGGAGAATTCCGTAGGTATCAGTCGAAGGTTTCCACTCTGTTCCACCTAGGAAATTGAATATTCCAATTTGGCCTATAGCAGGAAGGCCGTTGGCGAACAGGAAGACGCATATAAGAACTGCTGCGAGGATAGACACCCCCGCAGCAGCCGTGAAAAGCGTCTTGGCAAAGTTCTCTTTAAAGCTTTTCATTGGTTAAGGTTCACACGTCCTTACTGGATTTCAGACCAGTCGGTGATCTCGCCAGTGTAGATGCCCTTGACCTGCTCAGAGGTGAGGTTGGTGGTCGGGTTGTTGTTGTTCACGATAACGGCGATACCATCCATGGCGATGACGGTGCTCTGAGCACCAGCGCTGGTCTCGGAATCCTTGAGGTCGCGGGAAGCCATGCCGAGGTCGCACACACCGTCAATAGCGTTCTGCACGCCAGTAGAGGAGTCGGACTGCTGAACCTCGACGGTGACGTTGGTGTTGACCTGCTGATAGGCCTCGGCGAGCTTCTCCATTACAGGCGTGACGGAGGAAGAACCGGCAACCACGACGGTGCCGCTTGCAGAGGAGTCAGCAGAGTAAGCGCTGGCGTTGTCAACTGCGGCGACATATCCATTGTCCTCAATGACCTGCTGACCATCAGAGCTCAGGATGTAGTTCAGGAAGTCCTGGGCAGCAGGGGTGAGCTCAGCGGAGGTGGTCACGATGTTGAACGGGCGAGCGACCGTGTAGCTTCCGTCCTTGACGGTGTCGACGCTGGGCTCGACGCCATCGATGGAGACAGCCTTGACGGTATCATCAAGAGAGCCAAGCGAAATGTAGCCGATTGCCTGCTCGTCGCCAGCGACCGTTGTCAGTGCAACGGAGGTGGAGTTGGTGATGATTGCGCTGGAGGTCGTTGCATCGTTGCCATCAGCATCTTGGATGCCGAGCAGCTCGGTGAAAGCTCCGCGGGTTCCAGAACCGTCCTCACGGGACACAACAGAAATCGCACCGCTCATGGTGCCACTATCGTTGCTGCTGCTGCCACCAGAGCAACCTGCAACTGCGAACATTCCGAATGCGCACACTGCAGCTAGCACAACAATGAGTAGCTTCTTCTTGATGCTAGATCCACTTGACTCTGACATTATCGAATTTTCCTTTCTCGACGTTTCCTTTGCACAGCCCACGCTGGCAATTCCGAGTCTAAGAAGGCGGTTTCACGTGAATGTCAGAGACGTGTCAAGTTTGTGTAAAGGGGATTCTTTCGGATTTTCAGATGTGGGGAAAATTGCGGAAAAATTACTTGAAAATGCCTGTTTATCTGGAAAAACACAAAAATAAGATTTTCTTCGCACCGATTGTCTGGCTGAAAACCAGTGCAGGAAATGAACATCTTCACGAGCTGCGAAAGGCTTCTTTGGGGGCGAGAGCGGTTGCACTCTTTTTCTTAACTCTGAGAGTGATATCAGCTGTTAGGTTGCCTTGATAATTTGGGTGAGAACAGCTACCCAATCTTAAATGGAAAACGATGGGGGAGCAGACCCCTGTCCTGTTCCCCCATCGTCGATTACGAGGTTCTGAATATTCGTGTTGTTGCGAGGTTTCATCTCACTCGCAACGATATCTAGTCGTAGAAAGACCCACCATATTCGAGCGCTGTCTTCATGATGATGTCGTTCTTGCGCTTGACCTCCTCGTCGTCGAGAGGTCCTACCATTCCTCCACTGAACGCATACCCACCTATAGGAGCGAACCTGTCGAAGGTGGCCTTGATATCCTCCACTATCACCTCTTCTGGACAACCTGGTTCCAAGATCTGTCCCTTCGCGTCCCAGCATCCGGCGAGAAGGATCTCGTTGCCCCACTTCTCCCTGAATGCGTCCAGGTCGTTCATGGTCTGTGCCGGGTCCCATCCGTTGACGTGGGCCTCGGTGTGCAGGATCTCCATGTAGTGAGCTGCCATGCCGCAGTTGTG
>JBMNUL010000094.1:0-10413 GCA_050946255.1 Coriobacteriales bacterium
TCTGACGTATGTCTCCCACTTGTTGGGGAGGAATGTCATCCTGCAAAAAAAAATTACTTGTCAGTCTGAGCAGCTTCTTTATCCTCAATTGCCTTGTTGCCGAGCGAAGAAGCAATGTTCGGGAACATGTACATGGACACACCGATAAGGGCAGTCACGATCGCGGTACCGATATAAATAGCTTGGTAATAGGCAAGACCATCGGCTGCGCCAGAGAACGCAATAGCGAGAGGAGAAATGATGTAGGGGCCAATCAGGAACATGCCAATGTTCTGGAAGGTCGCCTGAATACCGCCAATGACGCCAAGCTGTTCACGTTCGACACCGGGAAGCAGAGTAGGAGCCATTTTCACGAAGGGCATCAAGGACGCCATAGCGATTGGCTGAATGATGTACAGCACCCATGTCATCGGGCCGTAGGGGAGGAAGTAGATGAGCGCGAAGCAACCTGCGGTAATAAGAGCACAAATCCAGACAGGCCCGCGCATCTTCTTAAAGAAGCGAGCAAACACCGTCGGCAGTAGCATCGAGAATACCGCACCGAGAATTGTATTGATAGTGGACAGCTGGCCGGCTTCCGCCTGGAACTGCGGACCGCCTGCGAGGGTGGAAATAGCAGCGACCATATACGAGCTGTTAATGTTCGTCGCACCGCCGAAAACCAAGAGAGCAAAAATCGAGATGCCCCAAACAGCAGGATTCTTGAGGACTTCTTTCATGTACTGGCCAACAGGCTCTTTGTTAAGCTCAACTGCAGGATGCTTCCTGTAGCATATTACCCAGATCACAATACCGACTGCGATGAGGACTGCGCCAACAATCCACGCTTGCTGCAGTGATTGACCGACGCTCTCAATTGCCGCCGCTGGATCTGCAGCGAGAGCAGCGTCCGATGCCGGAGGAACTGCCGCAGAGCCATACCAGAGCGCAAAAGCCGCGCCAAAAGTCATTCCGGCGGTATACACGCCCATGGCAAATGCATTCGCCTTTCCAGGGAACCAGTCACGAAGCAGCTTTGCAGAGTTAGCGTTCAGGCAAGCAACAGCGAAGCCAAGGATAATCATCGCAACGATGATTAGCGCAAAGTTACCGACTGAAAACACGCGAATAATTGCACCGACGAGACCCGCGATGAAGCCCGCCATCAGAATTTTGTTCAGACCAATTCTGTCTGCCATCACACCTGCGAGAATTGCAAACAAAAAGCCCGAAAGGTAAGGGGCACTCATAATCATCGAGAACATCATGGGCTGAATGCCATATGCCTGCATCGTTGCTACCGCAGCACCACCAGGCAGGATATTGTTGAATTGAATGGCTATGAGGATGCAAGTCATGCCAATCAAAATTGCCCAGCGACGTGGATACAACTTTTCCTCTTCCATTTTCCCTCCCTAATAATCCTTTCCTTCTAGTCTCGACTCGAATCTCTGACAATCAATCGAATTGATTGTTTGTCAGATACCAATTGGAAAGTTTGGCTCGAGTGCGTCAGAAAAGCCCAAATACCTATGCATGGGTTTAGCAGCCCGCATAGGGATACCTCCTTCCTCATTTCTCCTTTGATTCTTTCTCCTCAATGTGAAAATAGGAAAAAGCCTGCGCTCTGTTAATTGGGAATAGTCCAAAAATGACATCCCGATTTTTGTAGATTCGACGAATCGGTTCTCGCAAGCGCACCTCACTGTTACTGGACATGTGTGGACTCAACGCCCATCGGGATTACAATGGGACCCAGTCAGTCGGAGACACGTGCTGGCGGAATGACGTCCAGTCTCACTACCAGGCACGAACCGGTACCTGCTCATGCCGCGATGTTGAAAATCATGGAGGCTGTTATGAAGTTTGCAGACCTTGGAATTCCTGACACGAGCATTCAGAAGCTATCACTCAGCATGGTTTGCAGCATTCTTCGGAGTTATGACATCTTGGCGAAGCCAGAGGGATGTTCTCGACACTTTGCCTGGGCTACGTCACCCGAAGGGGTTTACGAATTAACAGGAACCGTTGATGAAGCGTGCCTCATTGTCGTATGTGACAGCTCTTCCTTTAAACAGGCATCTGACAACTTTCCCCGTGCTTTCTTCATCGTCGCTGCCTCAGAAACAGACAACACGACCATTCATCCCACCCCTAACAACACCCTCATCATTGGCTCATTTGACAGCGCAAAGATACTAGCTCTTCTTCAGGGGCACATAATAAGGCTGACTATATGGAAATCGTCACTTGAAAGATGCCTCGAAGAAAATGTCGGAATGGACGCACTGCTTGCTTTAGGTGAGGAGATGCTCCAATGTCGAATTGTCGTTGCTTCACCTAGATGCACCTTCGCTTCATCAGGTGAAATGCCCAGCATTTCATCCAGGGGAACCGAAGTTGCTGCAATACCAAAAATATCAGCGGGGGAACCTAACTCCACAAGACCGGTGCTAAGGAAGCACGGCAACGAGTATCGCCTTGAACTTACGATGCTACTGGAGCAATCACGCTATCGCATCATTGGCATATTCAGCAGCATACCATCGCCTGACACTACTGAGCTGTTTTCAAAGTACTCCTATTACGTATCAGAGTATCTAAAGTCTGCGGAATGCTCGCACCCATCAAGAGACGTGCTTGATGGGACATTGCATAAAATCATAGTAGGCGAGCAGATTCCTTCCCGAGAGCTTGGACAATTCGAGGCAGCGTATGGCATCACCGATACATCGGAACTCAGGCTCGCCGCAGTTGATTTGTCGACCATAGCATTAGATGTAAGGAAAGACATCAAGTTATCGGTAGGCACTTTTCATGAAGAATCAACCGCTCCCTGCGAAATAAACGACATGCTTCTGTTCCTGTTTCGCTCAAACTCCTCCGACAGCTCGTTGTCAAATAAGGAGTTTGCTCGCGGCTACAACTCGAGTATTTCCGGAAGATGTAATTCGCCTTTGCTCTTGTCCCAGGTCTATTCAGGAATCGCCAACACAAAGTATGCGTATAAACAGGTTCTCTACATGGTTGGAAACATGGATGTTATCCAATCCGAAAATGAGGTCATGGCAGTGGCAGGCGGGAAGAGCAGCGTTATTTCATTCGAAGAGTGTTTGCTTCTATTTTTGATTGCCGACAGCAGTAAAGATATCGAACTGAGAAACTTTTGTTTGTCTCACACGATTCTCGAAAAGCTCGCGAAGGAAGACAGAGAAAACGGAACGGAAAATGCTCGAATACTTATGATGTATCAGTATTACAACGGGAAAACGAGCATTGTTGCTAACAAAATGCACATGCACCGGAACACGGTCATCTATCATCTTGACAAAATACAGCAAAGGTTCGGCTTTGATCTTGACGATCCGTGCATGAGAAACAGGCTTCTCGTAGACAGCAAAGTTTTCAATGTCCAACTTGCCTTGCAGCGAGAGGGCAGCGCCAGCTGAACAGCCGGCGCAAAAAGCTGTCCGGCCAGATCACCGAAAAGGTAACGTCTGGGCAGACAGCTCATACCTTGCTTTCCCTTGTTATGAAGAATAATCAAAGAACGTATTCAACATCCGCTTCAGATAGCAACTTTTTCCGCATTTTGATGCGTGTCGCCATCTCTCGAAGCTGATAGGTTCTGCCGTTCATCTCGAGCATCTTTCTCGCTTCATCAGGGCGTTGTGCGTCGATACGGACCAATGCCTCGTTAGTGTCATTCTCATCAGGTACATAGTTCTCGTGTCTCGCCAACGCGTCCAGCGCAAGACCTTCTCGCAACACCTGGCGACCACGAATCAGCATTTGCATCATAAAATGGTCTTTGGATAGCCCCTGAGATGCACAGAATTCGTCGATGGAGACCCCCGCTTTATCGCATGCAGTCGAAACGTTTTGAAGCAATCCTGCCCGGCTGTATTCATAGTATTCTGCCGGAAGCTGAACTTCTGGTAGCCTTTTTGCGAGTTCGTTCACCGCACTCTGCTCCGTAAGCTGACGGCGACGATTCTCGCCCTGGTCCTGGAGACCCCGACGAACAAGCCGTCTGTAGCTGTCAACATCGTGGGCGCCCGGGATATTATCCTTTACCCATCTATCCGACAGCTCCACATCCTCTCTTTTCAGAATTGAATGCAGTTCCAAGCGAGTTGACATATGTTCAGTAACGTCAAGACCGATAAAGTTCTTGCTAGTCAGGTTAAATTCAAAGTCCTCAACATCGCCGGGTTTCATTGCAAGAAGCTTTTCGTCAAAAATTTTTGGAAGGACCCCGCTTCCCAAGCGATAATTCGCTGCCGTGGCGGTCAAAGGCCCAACAGTCATCCCAGCTTTGTTTGTAGCAACGGTAACAAGAACATCAGAGCCTTCGAGAACTACCATGGCTTCGTCATCTGGAACAAGCTTTGCCTTTGACTCAATTTCCTTTTCGATATAGTCGTTAACAGTGTCATCCGTAATTTGGAAGTCTGGCACTTGCAGTTTGACAGAGTCGTATGAACTCAATTCCAGCGAAGGTTTAAGGGGGATGCCAACGGTGAAGTTCCAGTCTCTCCCCATGCTGAAGGTTTCAATGCCCTCTACCTTCGGCTCTAACGCCGCATCGAGTTTTTCCGTCTCGATGATTTGGTCAGCAAGCTGATTTGCCAGACATTTTCCAACTTCCGGCTCAAGACGATCCCCGAACCGCTCCTTTAGCCCATCAGAAGCAATCATGTCCGTCAAATCAATCCTATGCTGCAAGGCAAGAAAGCTGAGTATCTCGTCAACGTCCGTTTCAGCATCTTCCCATGAAACTGCAACGTCGTAATACCGGCAGAGCTCATTCGTCTGCTTTTCAGATAACGAATATCTCATAGCACCTCCAAGTAATTGATGCTGTGGACAGGGCAGTGGAGCTGTCTGCGGAGGATTAGCAAGGCACCGTTGCCGTTCCTTCGCACACGCTAATTGACACTTTTCTAGGAGCGCAATTCCCATCTCACAAAACAGCACACTTTGGAAACCACACAATCAAAGGTGACGACGCGCCCATCAGGTGCAAAACGGGCACCGACAAACCTCGTCAGCTTGCCGATGCCCGCAGCACGAGTCAAATTAGAGCTCGCCAGCTTCTCTCATCTTTCGAAAGCACGAGGAGCACACAATCATGCAGTTATCAAGATCGCGCGGCCCTTCTGGATCGCGCGCAACTGCTTCCCATCCACCAATATTGGGCCCTCCTTGCATGGGAAGAATTCCACGTTGACCACATCGCGATTCGTGACCATGACTTGAATCCTCACACTCGCAGCATCCCCCACTGCGCGCCCATGCCTGGTTGACGACAAGCGTGGAAAACGGCTCGGCCATAATATGCCCCCTCCAATTAGACGAACAAAAGTACCGCTCTGATATTAGACTCACCTTAAGAACATTTCATTACTTGTAATTTCTTATTGCCAAGCTGTAGCAAGATGCAATCACTATTCCTGAGCGTTGAAGATAACCGATCGCGGTTTCTCTGCAGCAATTTTTGCAAGATTGTCCAACGTGTCATACACCATCACGCCCGATTGGCAGTGATGGACACACATCGGCCAACGCCCTTCTTCGACCCTGTCTTTGCAAAGATCGCACAGGTGTGTAGGGAACGGCATGTAGGTCAGTTCCCATTTGCCGTTAATATTTTTCCGGGGGCCATCTTGTGCGAGCACAATCCCATATTGCCCCTCTGGCAGGTCGTGAGCCTTTTTGCACGCCACTTCGCAAGTATGGCAGCCGGTGCAGTACTCATATTGAATCAGCAAACCGTATTTGTTATTCATACTTATATCCCCCCATTGCAAGCTTCTTAACACTGTCATACTGCCAACCGCCGTACTCTATTACCTGCTCGGTCGGCGAGACTTTGCTGTTCTCCTCAGTGCACGGATATATCTTGCAAAGTAGTCCCTTGTAGGGGGCGCCGTATCCGGTCTCGCCGACAACCATCTGTGATGTCAAGTTGTTGATATTGCAATCGAACACCTTAAAGAGCGACGGCTCGGCGCCATCTTCCTCCGGGAACCACCAGCCGTGTTCAGCACTTGCGCATCCAGGTTTCATCGCTACAGTGACATCCGCAATCTGGCGGCAGCGCCCGCGCTGGTTTTCAATCCAGACCCACTGTCCATCGTGGATGCCGTACTTCTCAGCAGTCTCCGGATGAATCCTGACATGAGGCCACTTGTGGAACTCTCGCATTGTCGGCTGGTTACGGTGCTCAGAATGGAAGAATTCGAATGAACGGTGCCCAGTGGTAAGGATAATCGGATAATGTTTGAAACGCTCCGGAGTACTAATCGGGCTCTCGGGCGGTTCCTCGTAATGAGGGAGAGGATCGTTTCCGAATGCTTCGAGAGTTGTGCAGTACAGTTCGATTTTGCCTGTTGGAGTATTGAATCCGGGCTGTCCGTCAGGACGGAGAAGCCCCTTCTCGTACCTGTGATACTGAAGCGGCTGCCAGTCATACACCATCTGCTGCAGGCCAGCAAAATCTTCGGAAACGTGCCCTTCCTTCAGGCGTGCGTTCAGCAGGTCAATATCCGTCTCGTACGGCCAAGCCTTCGGATTCAAACGTTTTCCGAGCTCGAGAATAATTTGCTCGTCAGTTTTTGACTCATAGTATTCGATAACCCTTGTCGATTGACGAAGCGGCGTCCACCAAGTACGCAGTTGATTCCTTTCCGGGCTCATCGCGCACGGAAGAACAATATCGGCGCAAGCTACAGCCGTTGGAGTAATAACGTAATCAACGACAACGTTAAATTCAGTCGATTTGATTGCACGATATACACGGGGCGCTTCAGCTGCCATATTTGCAATGGCATTATTTCCCTGGAACCAAAGCATCTTTACAGGGTACGGCTCTCCACACTCAATCGCCTGCAGAACAACGTCTGCAGACGCTGTAGAAGAAAGACCGAATTGATGCATAGGCGAGATATCGTTGCCTAGACGCTTGCCGCGCATATCGACGTCGAGGTTCTCAAAATAGCCGCACAGATATGCAAGGTTCATATCGTATGCTTCACGAGCCAGGTAATTACCGCCTGCCTGATCAACATTTCCGCAAATCGCGTTCAGGTCCATGAGACAGTGCGCTTCGGCGATACCGTCTACTCGCATATCGGTAGTCAGACCCCACTGGAGAGCGCCCGGCTTTGCCTTTGCGAACATTCGTGCTGCGCGATAAATGTCTTCAGGGTCATCAATCCAGCATATTTCCGCCGCTTTTTCAGGCGTCATGTCTTTTACGCGCTCTGCGAGTTGGTCAAAACCATATGTCCAGTTTTCCACGAAATCGTGGTCGTACAAATCTTCCTGAATAATGACATTCGTCATTGCCATGGCGAGCGCAGAGTCAACGCCCGGCCTGGGTTGCAACCAGATATCCGCTCTCGAGGCGAGCCAGGTAAGATCGGGATCGACGACGATTAGCTTGGTTCCGCCTTGAATCATCATATCGACAAGCCAGTGCCCGAGGAACCCATCTCCGTTCGACTTAATTACATCATTGCCCCAGACAAGGACAACCTCTGGATACTGATATTCAGGATGATCCCAGCGTTCTTCATTAAATTGCGAGGCGTCGACAACAGGAAGATCGCCACAAACGCAAAACGATAGCGAAGTCCTAGGAACCATGCAGCAGTCTCCGGAAAGGAACCCAAACGACATGTTCGGAGTTCCAAACCCCGCATAGCAGATTAGCGGATTTTGCCAGCAGACATTCCTGCCTGTACCAATCATCCCGCAGATTGACTCAGGCCCATATTCCTTCTGAATACGGCGTACGTTTTCCTCAATGATGTCGTATGCTTCGTCCCATGAAATTCGTTCCCATTTGTTCTCCCCGCGCTCGCCCACGCGTTTGACCGGCCACTTCAGGCGATCGCGGGTATTGTAAACGGCTTCCGGCAAGTTCAAGCAACGCATGCACAATCTGCCGCGGTTGTACGGCTGGTTCGGGTCTCCCTCAACGCGAATCAATTTGCCGTCTTTCACATAGAGCAGCAAGCCGCAAGAATCATGGCATCCAGGTGCTGACCAGTGGCACGTTCGATATACGTCGACATCTCCTTCCTTCCAATGGAAATCTTTCTTGTAGAGTTCGGGATTGAATTCCATAGTCCTCTTCCTCCTCTGCCCGACTTTCCCCTTTTCGAAAAATTAACTGAGTGCAACAGCGTGAACGCTTCGTCGCGGCAGCAATCTCTGCACACAGCCAAATCCCGTTTTTTACTGCCAGACGCATCGCGCATTGCGCCGGCTAGATAATGTCGGTCCTAGACGCAAGTGTAGGAAGTTAATTGCTGTCGAATCTCTAGAAGAGGATTATTTGTATAGGGTCACAATAGGAGCGAGATTTGGATTGTGCTTTCTCACAATTCCGAGTTGAAGGCGCATAGCTACTAAACACAAGATGGATTTCAGTCTTCAGGCGCCTTTTCAGATAAATCGCTCACTCAATTGTGTGAATTGCTCGGAATCATGACCAAAAACTATCTCGGCACGCTCTTTTTCAGCAATTGCCAATAGCCTTGTCACGGTATTTATATATCCCGTTTTATCGTACGTTGTCCCCGGAACAATTAGTTCCGGTTCAATGTGAGCCGTCGAATAAATAGCATCTGCG
Source organism: Coriobacteriales bacterium (assembly GCA_050946255.1). Lineage (GTDB taxonomy): Bacteria > Actinomycetota > Coriobacteriia > Coriobacteriales > CADBOM01 > JBMNUL01. Next base: position 8,624 of record JBMNUL010000094.1, read on the forward strand.
ACAAAAAGATATTTGCCGTCTGAATCGGTATTGACCAGCAGGCAAAGCGAACCAAAAGAGTGCCCGGACCCAAAACTGATAATCGAAATATCAGAATCTAGCGGAACAGCCTCGCAGTCAGAGGGGACACTGATCCAATTGATGTGCGCGTCCTGCCAAGACTCAATATCGGTTCTCATATAAGGGCCCGTCGGAGAATTTGCATTATACAAATTAAGAACAGATTCTAGTTCATCCGCATTCACATAAGTTTGCGCACTCGGAAAGAATCGCAACCCTCCTGCATGGTCGAGATGAAGATGTGACATTACGACGTAAGAGATATCACTTGGCGTTAACCCGAAAAAACGGAGCTTATCGAGCAACGCGTGCTCTGATGTGATTGTTGGGTTCTTCCTGAATTCAGGAGGATAATTGCCGCTCATCCCCTGCGGGTCCGCACCGGTGTCAAACAGTACCCATCCAGACGCCGTTTCAAATAGATAGGCGCAGAGGGGGATGCTTTCAGCCTGCCCGTCATCGCTAACGGGATTATCTGCCCCCAGTTCAACTTTACCTAAATCCAAAGGATGAATTCTCGCCACATCATGCCCGTTCTCTCAATTGCCCAGCATCTAGTGCAACATTTTCAATCACGTACTGTAACCTGACTTATTTGCCGTGTTAGTAACTCCGGGGATCAGTTTGAGGGATTTTCCGCAGCGGCGGCACACCTCTGACCCGAGTGGATTCGTATGCCCGCAATAAATACACACTGGCACGAAAATCGGCTTTGGCGGTTTCCCCTTGCAGCGCCCGCAATTAATACAATTGTACCCGCAACTTGGCATGATAACGAAGAGCTCCAATCGCGGCTTCCGTTTTACAACTCTCGTAAGCTACCATAATTCGATTATCCAAGCCCCCGGGATCTATCGTGATAAATAGTGAGTGGGTAGAGTCGGCGCCTCGAATTGAAACGTCTTTGTTTCACCAACCCGCATCCCAATAATGTTCTCATCGAAAGTCCACGAGAACCACCCCTCGCCAATGTCGAAACCACGGCAGTTTTCGGTGAGCTCGGGGACAGGAGCGCCCTCACGGGAGGTGCGGATATCAACTATCACATGATCCCCAGATTCAACTTGTTTTTCCTGGGAGGCGTCGACAAACTCGGATGCATCCTCTGCTAGCTGCGCAATATATCCGTTGACATCTTCATCGGAAATTGGAAATGATTTTCTTGCAATGGACACGGGCCCGTAATCAGATAGCTCGAAGGAAGGTTTGCGCGTGACCGTCAGCAACACGGTGAATTCCGCACCCTCAATCGGCTGTCCAAGCCTCTCTATGGTCGGCTCGAGAATAGTCTGAAAATCAAGCGAGTCGATTGTCCAGGCGGCAAGAAAAGACGCGACCCCATCTGCGTACATGCTATCCAACTTCTCATCGCCGATCTTTTCTCGCAATAACGCAGGCAAGTCCGAATCACTTGTGGAATCCACCTGAGCCGCATAGGCAATGGCGCGTCTCACCGCAACAAAAACTTTTGACACATCCCCAGCAGCAAAAGTCGCAACTACTCGAGCTTTCCCGTATTCAAGATTCGTAACGTCAAGTGTTGTGGGTATCATACTTTCACGCTCCTCCGTCTCGCTTGTTTTATGGTAATCGCAAGGTTCATCAAGAACATGGCGGAGTGGATAAGCATCGACAGTTATTCGTTATTGTGGAGACCTGTGGACGAATACGAAAATGAATCTTTCCAATTTTTCTAGCAGCCATAAAGTGCCCAAGCCAAGTCCTACGTA
>JBMNUL010000095.1:0-10327 GCA_050946255.1 Coriobacteriales bacterium
TTCGCCAGATAGCGGTCCTAATCGCGTTGTGGTGGCGTGCAATCTCTCAAACGAAGACGCAGCTGCCTTGCCATCATCTGAGGTCGATGGCGGGGATTTGCTGATCTGCAATTGCAAGGACTGGCGTCTCGATGGCGATTCTTTGGTTTTGGGTCCTTGGGCAGCCGTCGCGTTCTCCTGGTGACGCCGTCGGGGATGGCCGTTGATCCTGGATCCCTGTTTCCATCGTGTGGTTCTGATGACGCATGGCCAAGAGTGCGTCGGCGATCTTGGGATCCTGCTCTGGGGTTCTGAGCGGTCGTAGAGTACTTCTGGTAACGCCGAAAAATATTCGTCACTAGTCCGTTCCGTTTTGCGGTCGATTACCTAACCAAAGTGCGTCGGCGGGCCAAACCGTCGCTTGCCTGGAGATTGTTTTTCCATGGTAAAATAAAAAATTTTTGATAACCTGCACCGTTTCGTCGTGTGAGAATGTGGAAACGTTTCGAATTGGAAAATCAAGTGCAGCAAATCGCCTTATGTTCGATATGAAAATATCGAACATTATTGTTTCAATTATTCATTTTCAAAGTCGAGGTCTTACATCTAATACTGAATTTATCTTAAAATGGGATAAATTCATTTACATTGGGGACTTTCATTAACACTGGGAAATTCATTTACATCGGGGATTTTCGTTTACACTGGGGGACTATTCAAAACGCTAGAGGGAAGAATCAAACCATGAAACGATTAAGTGGATATTGTGTGTTGATATCGTCGGTTTTATTAGATTCTTATGTGGATTTTCACAAATCCCAATCTTTGTGCAGTGGAGGTTGTATTGGAGGTGATTTGAAGAAACCGAAAACTGGCTAGTCAGCTTTTTCTTTTTTTGAGGGGAGGGAAACATATTGAGTAATAAAAAAGAAATAGTTGCCACAAAGGGAAAGTTCGGTGACGGGAAAGAGTTCACGGTTTCCGAGGTCATCGATTCTTTCGGAATCAACGGCCACACTTGGCTGATTTTCTTTATTCTCGGCCTTGCCAACATCTTCGATGGCTACGACTTCATGGTAGTCAATGCCACCAACACCTATCTTGCCGCCAGCTTCGGCGTCGAGGGTGCCGCGCTCGGATCGCTCACCACTTGGGGACTGCTCGGAATGGTGATTGGAGGCGCTCTTGGAGGTATCTTGTCCGACAAGCTCGGACGCAAGAAGATGCTTGTCATCGCTTGCCTGTTCTACGGAGTGTTCACGCTTCCGCAGGCTTTCGCCCAGACGGTTCCGTTTTTCGCGGCGTTCCGTCTGATCGCCGGATTAGGCGTCGGTTCCTGCATCCCGGTCGTTACAACGGTGTTCTCAGAGACAATGCCTTCCAAGAACCGCGGTGTCTTCGTGACGTTCGGAATGGCGTTCATGGTCGCCGGCTGGGTGGTCGCCGGTCTGGTCGCCAACCCGATCTGCAGCAATCCCAACCCGATCATTCCGGGATTCACCGAGCAGATCACCCTCACGGATGCGGCCACCGGAGCCACTTCGATAGGCTACGCCAACTGGCGCCTTTGCTACTTGATCGGCGCGATCCCGATTCTCTACGGGATCGTTCTAATCTTCGTGATGCACGAGACCCCGCACTGGTACGCCAACAACGGTCAGAAGGAGAAGGCCGCCCAGTCTCTCCAGGGCATCGAGTACCGCACCCTCAAGGTCGCCCATGAGTACGATCCCGCTCTCATGGTCGTGCCGCCCAAACCCGAGAAGACCTCGGTCAACGTGCTGTTTTCGCACAAGTACATCGTTGCGACCGCCGCTATTTGGACCACTTACTTCGTGGGCCAGTTCTGCGTCTACGGCATGAACGCCTGGATCCCCACCTGGTTCCAGGGCGTTGGTTACTCCAAGGCCGACTCCGTCTCGTTGCAAACTTGGAACAACGTGGCCGCGATTCTCTCCAACGTCACGGTCGGTTTCGTTTCGGACAAGATCGGACGAAAGAAGAATCTCGCGTTCTCCTGGCTGTTCTGCATCGTGGCGATTGTGCTCTGTTCGCTTTTCGTGGCGCCCAACAACATGGGCCTTTGCGTCGCGTTGATGTTGCTCTTCGGCTTCGCGCTCATCTACGCTATCACCGCCGTCCAGCCGATGATGCCCGAGAGCTATCCCACTCAGTTGCGCAACACTGGCGTTGCATGGTGCCAGGCGTTCGCAAGGTTCGGCGGGTCCGCTTCCTCGATCGTGCTCGGCTCCATCGCCTCCATGTCGATCTTCCAGATGGGCGTCAACAGCGCCGGCGAGCCCATCACGAACTGGAGCATGGTAGTTCTCGTTCTGATCATACCGTTCGTGCTCGGCTTCATCTGCACGTTACTGTTCGTTACCGAGACTGGAGGGAAGTCGATGGATGAGCTTGCCGCTGCGGAAACCAGTGGCCTGGACAAAAAGGACACTGGTATGGTCCAGTTCCTCATCATGGTAGTCATCATCATCTTCCTCTTCGCGCTCTGCATCGTCTGTCCTCTCGCGATACCAGACTGGAAGACACTCGACGTGGCGCTGCCGCTCATGGCCACAGGCTTGCTGCTGCCTTTCCTCTACTTCTTCATATTCGGCGGCATAGAGCTTGCCAAGAGGGGCAGGAAGAAGGTTGCCGCGTAACGGCTGCTCTCGATAGGATTTAGTTCCCGACGTGAGACGTTCGGGACATCGGAACGGAAGAAGGCCCCGCGGTCGTGAGATCGTGGGGCCTTTCCATGCTTGGCGGATGTTGATTGGGCGAGTGAGCCTTGGGGGTCGCGTGAGCTCTTCGGGCTAGCTCGCGGGAATTGTGCGGTTTGCGTCGGAGCTGAAGTCGGGGTCGGGCGGTTTGCGTCGGTGCTGGAGTCGGGGCCGGGCGAGTTCGCCGGAAGCAGGATCCTTGGGGATCGAGTAAGCTCTCCGGGCGGTGGAGTTCGGGATCGCGTGAGTCCGCCGGAACAGGAGCCTGGGGGATCGCGTAGGGTCACCGCGCGATGGATCCCGGGGTCGCGCGAGTTACGCCAGAGATCCTAGTACGGCTTGGTGTTGCCTGCCTCGACCTCTTCGTATGTCAGCCCCTTTTCCGCGAAGTACTGCTTGAGCTTTTGGTGCCACTTGGCGTCGTCGTCGCGCTCTCCCTCGGAGAGGCCCTTGTACGCCTCCTTCACCAAAATCGCCACGACCACCACGGCGGCAATCCGAAGCTTGGAGATGTCCTTGACCTTCACCTCGTAGCACTTTCCATGCCTCTTGAAGTCGACAGTCGAGATCAGCACGTCCTTCTTGTTGGTGTTCTCGTTGGTGAAGTTGGCGTGCCCTTTGCTGGGCGATCCGTTCATCTGCCACAGCATGCCCTCGCAGTAGTAGTGGCGGAAAATCAGGTAGGTGTGCAGCGTGTAGGTGTAACGCTCGACGCGGATGTCGTAGTTCAACGCCTTGTTGTCGGGCTTGATTCGGGCCATCTCCGTGCCATGGGTGCTGATGAAGTTGACCTTGGACTTCTCGTCGGCCCAGTCGCTCTGAACGTTGCAGAAGAGGGTGTCGTCCTCGTACCAGATGTCGAAGTCCTCGCGTTGCAATGCCGCGTCTACGGGTATGTAGATTTTCTTGAATGCCATTGCGATCTCCTAGCAGCTGCGGTTTCGGGGTCGGGCACGCGCTCGCGGGTCGGTCGAATCGGCTTTAGCGGGCTCTTTGGGCGCATTTGCGAGCCTGGTTTGTCGGACGCAGAGGCGGCACGAATTTCCCTCTGCATACGATGGAATGTGGGACGGGCAAGCGCAGTGCGCGGTGACGCGCTGTTAGAGATTATAGCGTGAGTGGAGTACGAGAGGACTCCGTGTGCCCCTGTTTTCCCGCATCGCAGGTGTGACCTTCGCGATCTGGATTTTCGATTTGAACGGGGCGGGGTTGAGCGGGGCCCTTGCGTGGCCGGGACTGCGCCGCGTGGAGGCACGTGGCATGGCGCGGTTGTGCGGCAGGAGCGAGGGAGCGCGGTCCGTGTCGCCGTGCAGCGGTGCAGGCCAACACAGGAGGTGCGCTGCCGGCACGGGCCCTCTCGGGTCCAGAGCTACTCGCAGCAGCCCTCGATGTACTCCATCGTCAGAGGCACCCTCGTTCCGTCGCCCTTGCAGAGGTATTCGAACCCGGCATCGTAGAGGATTCTGCGGCTCGCGTCCATGTCCAATCCGCGTCCGGCTGAGGTGTCGGTCGCCGTGTCGCGGGGGTTCACCCCGGTCTCGGCTGAGATGAGGTTGGCGCCAGACATGTAACCTGCCTCGCATGGCTCATGGATTCCAATCCAGGGCAGCGGATCCATATCTAGAAGCGCCAGGCACTGCACGGAGACTATTTGAGAAAGCTTGAAGTGGTTGATTTCGCCCATGTTCTCAAAAGGTGTTCCGGGAACGGCGATTCGCTTCATCGACCCGGTTTGGATTGACTTGAACCTCTTGGTGAGGAACATCTTCTCGACCAGCTCTTCCGGAGTATGCTCCGGCCCGATTGGCTCCACGGCATCCAGCGTGTCGAGCCCGGCTCTCTTGGCATTCTCCATTGTCTGCAGCCTGTCCTCTGGCCTGAGGTTCGTGTGCACTCCCTCGCCGAGCCTGCAGATGTGATAGACCCCGTCGGCTCCGGCCTCCTTCATCTTGCAGAAGTCCTCATAGCTGGTGTCTCCAACGTTGGTGTAGATGTTGGTCTCTGGGGAGACGTGCTCTCGTGCAAGCCTGAGCACGTGCAGGTAGTAATCCAGGTCGTATTCGTGCATTGTCATTAACCAGAGACCGTAGAGGTCGCCGCCTTTGCAGAATCCGTTGATTTTCTCCACGATCTCGTCGTCGGTCAGGCGCATAGGCTGAAATCCGGTCGTGCTCTTCGCAAACGAGCAGAAGTCGCAGTCTGCCGGGCAAGGGGAGCATTCGACGCCAATCTGCCCGAAGATCACTGCCGTGTTGTCGGTGCGGTCGCGGATAATGCTGGCTGCTGCCGCCCTGATGGCAAATGCCTCTGGAGATTTAGGGTCGAAATTCAGCAGATAGACGCACTCTTCCTTGCTTGCGGCCTGACCTTCATATGCTCTGGATATGATTCCATTGGCGCGAATATCGAGTTTCATGCTCTCAACTCCTCCGATTCTCACTTCTCTAGATGCTTTTCTCTTGGGTTGTCTAATGGAAGGTTTGCTTTATGACTTTAATAGCAATCTCCTTATATTAGATTAAATCAAATAATAGATGAAATGCACCTAAACCGGGAGAACAAGATGAAAAATTTGGAGCAGCGTGACCGATGGAAGGCGGAATCGCTAGAAAGCACAAACCCGTTCGCTGGTCTCTTTTCAGTGCAGGGTACTTGGAATGAAGATAGCTTGCAGCATCTTGAATTGGATTTCCGAACATATATTTCCCTACAGCTCAGACGTTATAATTCAGGTGCTGTTCCTCGTGTGTAACTCATTACGAGGTTCGTTTGAAGTTGGATAGGCGGGGGCTTCGGGAAAGTCTGGGTCGGATTCGTTTTTCAGGAGGGTTCAATGAAGGCCAAGTTCGTGCACCGTTGCACACATGTTCTCGACAAAGAGACATCTATCAAGTTCTATGAGAAGGCCTTGGGTTTTCACGTCGACAGGGAGATCGGTCCAGACGATGGCTCCTGGACCCTCACGTTTATGGTCAACGACCAGAGTCCTTTTGAGATCGAGCTCGCGTGGAATCGAGGACGCACCGAGCCATATGAGAACGGTGGGGAAGATTGCCACATTGCCTTCAAGGTCGACGATTTCGAGGAGGCGCGTGCCCTTCATGAGGAAATGGGCTGCGTCGTCTTCGACAACAAGGAACTGGGAGTCTATTTCATCACCGACCCAGATGGACAATGGATCGAGATAATTCCCGAGGGTATGTGAGTTTTCGGGACGCGTGGGTCTCGAGCTTTGGAGGAGAAGGGCTCTCGCCTGTTCAAGCTGCATCCAATACTCGTACATGATAAGCGGGAGGCAGTTCGTTTGGCGAGAGCCCAAAATGATGTTGTGCTTGAGCGCGCTTGCGGTGGTCACTTGTTTCAGCAAGCATCGCATTTTCGGCTCTCTATCTCCTGCGCGTTCCTAAGATGCTCCTTGTGATCTGTCGCGTGAGCTCACGTCCGAATGTCCCCATGATCGAAGATGCAGCCCTCTTGATTTCCCTGGCGGCTCGCTCCTCGCGTTTCTGCTGCTCCCGGGCCTCCTGCGCCGCAGCCCTCTCAGCTTCTCTTTGGGCCTTCCGCTCGGCCTTTTCCTCTTCGGCTGCCTTCTTCTTCTCGAATTCCGCCTTCTCCTTCTCCAGGGCCGCCCTCTCAGCTGCCAGCTTCTCGGCTTCCTCATTTTCGGCGTTCTCCTGGGTAATCTTCTCGAACGCGCTCTCGCGGTCGATTGCGGTGGCGTATTTTCCCATTAGCTCTGCCTCCGCGTTCAAAACTGCGTCCACGTTTTCGCGTGCAGCTGCTCCCATCAGGCATTGCGGTGGGAGTATCTTGACCTTGTCGACGACCTCCGGTTGACCTTTCTCATTCAGGAAGGAGACGAGGGCCTCTCCGGTTCCGAGCTCCATGATCGCCTGCTCTGTGTCGAAAGCAGGGTTCTCGCGGAACGATTCCGCTGCTGCTCTCACAACTTTCTGTTCTGCAGGGGTATATGCCCTGAGCCCATGCTGCACCCTGTTGGAGAGCTGGGCGAGGACCTCATCTGGGATATCTCCCGGAGACTGCGTTATGAAATAGACTCCCACTCCCTTGGAGCGGATCAGCTTGACCAATTGCACGGTCTTGTCCACGAGCTCTTTGGGCATGTCGTCGAAAAGCAGGTGCGCCTCGTCGAAGAAGAAAACGAATTTTGGCTTGTCCAGGTCTCCGACCTCTGGCATGCTCTCGAAAAGTTCGGTGATCATCCAGAGAAGGAACATCGCGTAGACCTTGGGGCTCTGCATGAGCTTGGAGGCGTTCAGGATGTTGACATAGCCCCTGCCTTCGGCGTCGGTTGCGAACCAATCGGACAATTCGAGCGCCGGCTCGCCGAAGAAGACATCGCCACCTTGGTCCTCTATGGAAACGAGCGCGCGTAGTATCGCGCCAACTGATTGAGATGACACCTTGCCATAGACGGTTTCGAATTCCCTTGCGTGCTCGGAAACGTAGTTGAGCATAGCGCGAAGGTCCTTGAGATCTATCAGGAGCAGCTGCTTGTCGTCTGCAACACGGAAAGCTATGTCGAGAACGCCTTCCTGCACCTGCGTGAGCCCCAACAGCCTTGACAGCAGTGTGGGACCCATGTCGGAAACGGTGATTCTAACAGGGCAGCCATCGCTTCCGAGCATGTCCCAGAAACGACATGGGCATCCTTCGGGAACCCAAGATGTCGCGCCCAGTTCCTCTGCCCTGCCGCGCACATTCTCTGAGTCTTCTCCGGGCTGGCACATGCCTGTGACATCGCCCTTCACATCGGCGAGGAAGACAGGAACACCCGCCTTGGAGAAACCCTCTGCAATCACCTTCAAGGTGACGGTCTTTCCGGTTCCGGAAGCGCCGGTGATGATTCCGTGTCTGTTGGCTTGGTTGAGGAGAAGACATGCTGAGTTCTCTCCCTGTCCTACCCAGATTTTTCCGTCTTGGTACATCGTTCCTCCTAGATATCGCCTATGTCGCAGCCGGTCAGAAAAGATGCTTTAGACCTGATGATTGCCTAAGTGGTAGTCCAACGTTTCTCATTTTCGACCAATAATATTTTCAGGTTCTCAAGTTGGAATGTTAAAGGAAAACCTCATCGCATGGGGTGCGATCTCTCGGTTTAACTTCATTGCCCTCAAGGCGTCTCGATGATTCCCAGGAAAAACAACCCGGACGCCACATCGCGATGAAGATGCGGCGTCCGGTTATCAGGAAACGGACTGGACAGCACGGTGATGGGGGGTTGTGATGCCCAGTCGACTGGGAATGTCTAGTTCAAGTACCTCCTGGAAGATTTCTCCTTCATGGTGCTTAGTTAGCAGATTCTGCCAACTCGACTGCGAGGCTGTCGCTGATCGATGCGGTTCCGCCGAGAACGTATCCGGCGGAGATCTCGTCTGCGTTGGCCTCGAGGATGTCGCTCTCGCAGCAAGTTCCGGAGGTGGTGTCGTCGACGAGAATCAGGACTCGACCGGTCTCGCCTGCAACTGCTCCGCCAGCAAGTGCATCGGGGAAGTTGCTTCCGGTGGCAACCATGACTCCGTTTTCATAGGAGATGCTGCTGGAGTCGTTGACGCTGTACTCTGCAATCGCAACGGAGGTCTCATAGCGGTTGGATCCAGAGAGCCTCGTGTAGGTAACGTCAGAGCCGATCTGAGTCTTCACGTTATCGGAGACCCTTGCGGTTCCGCCAACGAGGAGGACGGTGTCGAAGTTTCCATTGGCGATTGCTTTTGCTGCCTCGTCGCTGAGGTTCCCCTCGCTGTCGGTCAGGAAGATCGGGTAACCCTCGGCGTAGGAGAGGGAGGAGACCGAAAGTGCATCTGCGAAGGTGGTTCCGGAAGCCACGATTGCGGTGTCGCCCCAGTTGCCTTCGCCTTCCTCGTAGATGTTGAGCGAAGTCTCGAGTCTGTTGCTGCCGCTGATCCTGGTGACGCTCAGGTCCATTGCCTCAAGCTCAGCTTCAGTGCTGGAGGAGATAGCCGAGGTTCCTCCGATGATGTATGCCTCCGTGGCTCCGAGGCTCTTGATCTCATCAAGGGTCTCAGAAGAAAGGGTGTCGCTTTCGGTCAGGAGAACCGGGGCATCGAGAGTGCCTGCGAAAGCGCTTGCGGAGAGTGCATCCGGGAAGTTGGCGCCGGAGGCGATCACAACTGTGGTGGCACTGGTGAATCCGCTAGCAGCAACCTCTGAGCTGGTCTCATAGCGGTTGCTTCCAGAGATGCGCTCCCATCCGAGGCTCTCGAGGCTGACAGTTGAAGTTGTGGAGCTGGAGCTCTTGAGCACGGAATTCGAAGCAGCGCTCTTGTAGGTCGTCCAGTTGGTCTTCGAATCGTACTTGGTGCTGGTCGAAGCCTTGCCGCTGGGAACCCAGCTCGGGGAGGAGCCGTGGAATCCGCTTACGGAGTGGGACATGAACCAGGAATCGCTCTTCAGGAAGTAAGTGGTGTTCGGGGTGTGGTTGAATCCCTTGTCGGTCAGCGGGTCGTCGAAGGTGACGTCAACGTTGAACCAGGAGCTGTCCACGTAGACGCGGTTCCAAGCATGGCCCGAAGAACCAATCCTCTGAGTGACGTAGTCGGAGGTGATTCCGAGGCGGTTCATCGCGGCGATGAAAGCGAGCGTGTAACCCTGGCAAACCGGAGTCTTGTCAACGAGGGCGCCATAAGCAGTCCAAGGATTCGCGTTGCTGGTGCTGTAACCGGACTCGGCTGCACTCTCATTGTAGGCGCAGTTGCGAACCAGCCAATCGTGCACTGCCTTGACCTTCTCAGCATCAGAAGCGTTTGCAGGAACCCAGGAGAGCAGGTTGTTCATCGCGGACTCATACTTGGTCTTCATGGTCGCGACCGTGCTGGCGCTGTAAAGGTATTTCGGTGAGATGGACTTGAAGATCTTCGTGCCATCGCTCTGCTTGGAGACGGTGAAGGAGTAGCTGGAAGAAACATAGAAGAGATCGGGGTTGCTGTTGATGGCATCAGAGTAAGCTGCGAGGGCGCTGGAGTCGAACACGATCCCGAGCGAGGAGACGTCGATCTTGGAATCCATGTTCTCGAGTCCGTCAACGATTGCAGACTCGAACTCGGCAAGTTCTGCAGAGGTGTTGGCGCTGGTGGACATTGTCGAGATCGAGCTGCTGGTTCCGGTCTCGGCGGTATCGGTCTGGAGGAGTTCGGCCTCGGCATCGACGGTCTCTTCGGAATCGGTGGACTCGACGACCGTGGTGTCGGTGGACTCGGTTGAATCCTCAGAGGTGGTGTCGGTGGACTCGGTGGTCTCGACGGTCTCTTCGGAAGTGGTCTCAGTGGTTGTGGTGGACTCATCGGTCTCGCTTGCCAATGCCTGGGAAGGCACGAGTGCGAAAACCATGATCGCTGAAAGAAGAACTGAAATTACTGACTTTGTGAACCTTGTGCTTTTGCTCTGAGTCTCCATAAGATCGCCCCATCTCGATTTTTTGGATATCGAAGACTTTCTTGTCTTCGTTTAACTCTGTTTCCTGACTGACAAGGTCAGTATAATAAACGAAATTATGGATTGCATTAGGTTTATTTATTATTAATTTTTAGTTGGGGGATTTACTAAACAAAACTGGAAAAACATGTTGATAAAACTACCAAAAAATGGTT
>JBMNUL010000096.1:0-10193 GCA_050946255.1 Coriobacteriales bacterium
GCCTTGGCGTTTGTCCCCCCCCCTCATCCTCGCCAGCATCACCACACGCGGGTTCTCCGCTTCGACGAGCTTCTCGGGCGGCCGGCGGAGGCTGCGACCGCCTTGCGTACCGCGTCGATCTCGCGCCCGTCCGCGCTGCAGGTGACTGCGCCCAGAATTGTCTTTTTCTCGTCTAGCACGCCCCACAGCCCGTCGAGGTGCTCGAGTAAGAACAGCCAGTGCGGATTGGACAGGTCCGCCAGCGCCTCGAACGCGGGGTAGCTCTCGAGCATGATCGTGCGCAGCCTGTTCTTGTCCCGCATCGAGCACGATACCAAGAAGTCGCGCTGGGCGGCGAGCGACCTGGCCGTGACGAGCTAGGCGCTGGGCTCGTCCACCGGAAGCAGAGAGTCGGGAATGCCGAGGGCGGTCTTGGTGTCTCCGGCGAGTAGCTTCGAGGCTTGGTGGGCGGCGATATCAGGAAGGTCGGCGACGGGCAGCCCCGCCGACCTCCCGCGCGCTATTGCGAGCGCGTTGACGTTGCGGCGCTGGTCGACGGCGACCAGCATACCCATTCCGGCGTGCAAGCACAGGGCTCCCCGCTCGGCCTCGAAGTTGCCGACGGAGTGCTTGATGGAGACCCCGCTCAACCTTTCGATGCGGTACGCCCAGTACTACCGCTTGCCGACGTTCAGATTAAGCACGGCTTTACAGGTGGATGCTTCTGGACCCATGGCATTCTCCAATTGTCGGCCGATCGGACGCTGTGTCGCGCGACACCCACATTACTTTGCCGTGGTGCTTTTTCAGGGTCGGGGTCACAGCCCTGGCCTAGGAGCCTCAGTGTCTCGGCCTCGGTCTCCTCGTAGGGAGCGTGCTATTGGTGTCTCTCAACGCACCCCAGGGTTGGCGGCCTTGAGGTCGGCAGCTCCCCGGCAAGGGCATGCCTCTCCCACTCGGCGAGGCACTGCCTGATCACTGCCTGATTGGCCTGTCTCCAAGGCCTGTAGACGGTCGTGGGCCTAAGGCCCTCGAACTACATCCTCTCGACGAAGAAGACCTCCTCATGCTTCGTGTATGACATCGCCCGCCTCTCTCTGGACCGACGGGATTGTTTCAAGTTTTCCGCAATACCCAAACTGCTGGATTTTCCTCAGCCAAAGAATCGAGGATGTCATCATGCGTATCGCGAGATTCACTCGACAATAATGTCACCGGTACATGAATAGTTGTAGTAAACGTCATCGCGCGGAATATATGTCCTCGCGTTCGGGATACCCATCAGATCGTTCCGTTAACGCTCCGCCATTCTCTTGCGCTTTTCAATCTCCCCATCTAGATGATGTAGATTGCGAGCTCCTATCTTTGAAAAAAAGCGCAACTGTTGTTTCAGCTCATTTGATTTCTTTGTCAACAAAATGTTAGGAAAGGCGCACCTAACAAAATGCTAGCAATTGGTTTTCGGTCGTCTGTTTGCCACCAACTTAAAAATGTGGACAAGTTGCGGCAAAAAGGAATGCAATACGACGATGATCCATAAATACGAGGTAATTAGATAACTACTTGGATTATCAAAAAAGGTTAATCCTGCATAATAGAAAACAGAAAACACTCCTGCAAACTTTGCAGACTCTCTGTCATGCAACGCCGCAATCATCATGACGAGAATCAATAACTGCTGAATAATCGCGAACAAGTACATACCAGTAACGCCATCCATAATATAAGCATTTACGTATGACGTACTGGCTGTGAGACTGGGCTGAGCAAGGTAAGGAGTAATCGCAGTTGAAGTAGGTAAAATTCTATTAGCAATTGAACTTGGCAGAAGCTGGAGGAATATCAGTCCTACCTTCCCCATTGGAGCAACGGTCTGCATATTGTTATTTAGATTCGCAAGTGGACTAACTAGATATACATATACCCAAATGTATTCTCGCGGAAGCCAAGCGGGGTAGCTGTCATTAATATCTCCTACGGCACTAATCATACTCGAGTCGTTCCATGACCATCTACCGTATCGAGCATTTCCGATTGCGCCAAAGACAAACAGAGCAACCGCTATGAATAGAAATAGGAGAAGAGATGAGATTATCTTGCTGCTCTTCGAAAAATGTTTACCTTTATTACGAAATGTCCAAAATGCAAAAAGAACTGAAAAAGTGCAAATCATTATGTTCTGTCTTTGGACAGTAATGAGAAATAGCGAGAAAATTGCCACAATTTGAACAAGAATGTGTCGTGATTTATATATCTGGTACCAATAGCCAAGTCTAGAAATATGCCAGATGGCAGCTGCAGTGAAAAATGTTCCGATAAGGGGGAGGTTAGTAGCTTTTGAATTATATGTTTGTCTTTCCAACACAGCAAGCAAAGGAACATTGGAGTTGTATACCATGCCTGCAATGAGCACCAAACATATTATTAGAGTGGTGAGTTCTATCACGTGCAAATTGGGTTTAGCTGTACGTTGAACGACTAGTTGGTCTCGAAACATGTAACCAAATAGTAGGAAAGAACAAATTAGCAGAACAAGAAAAATTACCAGGTACGGGTTCAAGGTGGTACATAAATTTGACCATGCAGCACCATAGAGCAACAGTATTGTTATCCACAATGCAGCGACCAGAAAAAAGGGATTTGCCAATCTCCATCCCTTATCAGGATCTATCCGCTGACGAGTGCTTCCGATATGGATTCGAATGAGTCTATCCGTTCCCGATCGTTCTGACTTTTTTCCCACCTAAGCCCCCAAGAAAATAATCACATTACAAACGAAGTAGCGAATAACAAATCATCGTCATCATTAAGAGACAGAGTTCTAAGACACTCTAATGCTTCCAAGTGCACATTAACCTTACCAAGTTGACATCCCGCTCGACTGATTACAGTGGCTCTTCCAAAGCGATATTTTCTGTAGAAAGAGCAAGATTAGTATATTTACCAGAACTATTTTCTTGATTTGTTGAGCTGCAATCCAACTTCGCGGCAGGGGTTCCCCACCTACATGGTCCTAGTGTGGCCTAGAAATTACTTGCGCATCGGGGCGTATCATAGCCGAGAGCTTTCTCTTTAACAGATGGGCAGTCGCGCGTGATGAGCCACTCTGTCGATGATGACAGCTGCCATTTGATTGTCCGCAAGAAGTTTTTCAAGTCATCGCCATGAGCTTTGGAATTTCAATGCCATGAATTAGATAGAGGGAATTCCCGCAATGCGTTCTCGGTGGAAATACCTCGAATATGTTCTCTTGAGAATACTGAGCAGCGCTGTCAATAGGAGTGATAATTCAAGAAAAGTCATTATTAGCACTGGGTATGCCCACAACGCCGTATTATTTCCTCTGCTGAGCGCTCCATAGCAAATGGTATGAAGATTCTCGGTGTCGAAAATGCAGTTCGAGCTTAGAACTGATATCGAGACCGGAAATCAATATTTGCGAGCTGTCGCCGGGTGTGACGATGCAACTGAGTCCAAAGCGCGATTTATCTTGGCCGCAGCTACCTTTGCTTTCCTGCCGAGACGCCAACGGAAACCATCAATAGATGAGCCATGGAGTATCAACAAGCTCGCAGCAGAATAATGTTTCAGCTTATAATATTTTTATTAATAGATATTGTCACAATCTACCCAATAGCGCGTAAATCTTGAAGGCGAGACCAGGGAATCTCTGATCAAAAATAAGGCGGATGCGGTTTGCGACCGAGTCTCGGTAACAAGCAAGAATTGCAAGTGTCTCTGCTTCTTTTGACCCAAGGATATCTTCATATGTTAGGAGCACATCGTTGGCAACGCGAGACCTAATGCGAAGGCTTGGACGAAGTAATCTTTGGAAACGCTTCTCTTGAAGCTGCGCCCAGCCATCAACGCCTATTGCATTGTTGGAATGTATCCTATACAGCATTCCAGGTTCATCAACATATGAAACTTGTCCCAACGCTGTAATCACGATATAAGCAAGCCAATCATGCGACTCCATTACGCCGTCATATCTTGCAAGTAGAGCACGCGCACTTTCATTGAAAACGAAAGTACAACCTGGAAGAATGGATTTCTGTAGCGCCTGAGCAAGGGTAAGCGGCCCGTGTATTGGAAATAGTTCACCTCGCTGGAGGTTGTTTTTCTCATCAACTCTCAGAACATTACCTGTAGCCAAAGAAGGACCCTTGATATTTTCTATGGATGCTATCGAGCGGAAAAGTTTCTCTGGCAACCAGATATCATCTTGGTCGCTGAACGCATAATATTCAGTACCTCGGGCTATTCGGAGAAGCGTCCAGAAACTTTTTGCATAGCCAAGATTCTCGCCCCTGATGATGTTGATTCTGTCACCATACTTGTTCAATATGGATAGGGTGGCATCAGTGGATCCATCATCCCTGACAAGCAATTTGATATCTACATCCTGCTGGCTGAGAATGGAATCTATTTGCTGCTCAACGTATTTTTCACCGTTGTATGTCGACATCAGCACGGTCACACTATGCATGTCGTACCTCATTAATAGCGTTGCGCAAGGAAATGAGATAGCCAAGACCGTTATGTTTGTCTGGTTCTAGGTAGGCCCCCTCACTCCACTCATTCCAAGCGTTAATAACGCAGAAATCATCAGAATAATCCTGACGTTTTGATTCAAGCAATTGAGAAAAATACCTTTCGAATTTTTCTGGAGAGGAGCCTCTCACTATCATGCTGTCTCTCTCTTTTCGAGGTGAATTGTCCCAACCCGAGAAACAGCTACGGATAATTTCCTTGCCACAATAAGTTCGGCTTCTGGAAAGTATATGGCCCCATAGCTTGTCATACGACTGGTAATCGATGCTATGACTAATCTTTGCGAATGCCCTCTTCACAAGCTCTACCTTTGTGAGATCAAAAAAAGTCGTATAGAGGGGCTCGAATTCAAAAACGGCATTGGACCTTAGGCTGTACAACCTCGTATTCTTTGAACTGATATATTCAACAGCAAAAAGCCCTTCAAAACCAGCGCTTCGGAGAATGCCGTCCCAATAATCGAGCATCCTCTCGTAGTCGGGAATCTCAGCAGCTTTGTAAAAAAAGAAGACAGGTCTATTGTTTTTCTTAATATAGCGTTTGTCCCGAAAAAAGGGCAACAGATATTCAATGTGTTGCTTCCAGTCGTCAGGACCAGGGTATTCCTGCCGAATAAGTTCTTTAGGGTCTTTCCCATGCCATGTCGTTTTCCAGGTATCGTTGGCCCAGCAAAAGCAATATTCAATTTCGATGTCATTGTTATCGTGAAGGATTTCCATTGGCCTTTCGAAAATCATCCTCCCATTACCAAACCAGTAGTGGTAGGACACAAAGCCATTCACGCCATAACAGCGTGCAAGTTCGGACTGACGTTTAATATCTTCTGCCTTGGATAGGTCATAATACCAGTCATTAAGTGGCTCTACAGGCTGGATGTGGCCCGTGTAATAAGATTTTCCACTACGAACGTTGTCCCATTCAGTAAAGCCTGCTCCCCACCATTCGTCATTTTCTGGAATACGGTGAAAGGCAGGAAGATATAAGCCTAAGACCTTCAATGGATTGTCCTCTCCCTGATACTAAGAGATCTTCAACGTTTCGAGGCAATTTGTGCCGTTATGGATGTAAGCCCCATGGAGAATCGTTCCTTAGTACCAGCTTCAGCTAAGTGAATGGGCGTAATGCAGCACGAGCGTCACGAAACCATTATCCAGACTTTAAGCAAAAGCCCCGAAAGAAAGCCAATGGTTTTTATGGATAGCTATCCCTTCGAGGATGTAGTAATTATTATTGTCAAGGGCAAGACATTGAAACACTATTAGTGTGCCCAGCGCGAATGGCTATTGTCACAAATCTCGTGATAGTTATTGCTGCTTTCTCAGGAGGAGTCGACTCCCGTTTTCCTCATATCCTTAATAATATTCAAAGCATCATCATAGTTGGCAGCGACCTTTGAGTCCGCAAGGTGGATTGTTTCTCTACATCCACCCGTGTCATATGTCACAACCGGAGTTCCACAGGCCTCAGATTCAAGATTAACGGTAGGATAATTATCCTCAACCGTCGGATTAAAGAGAATATCCGCCGCTGAGTATGCCCTTACGAGATCTAGTTGGGTACTGGTCTTGGGAAGGGCAACAATGTGTTTTGATCGGCTCATCACTTGCTTGATTTGCTTATCAGATAGACCTATTACTACGACGGCGTAGTAATTGCTGTCAAGGTCATTTCCAAGTCGAATAAAGTCTTGTAATCCTTTTCGTTCACTCCACTTTGACGCTACTCCTAATACAACTGTTCTATTGTGAAGCCGAAATCTCTCGCGAAAGTCACTTGGAGTAGGCTTAAAAAACTCAGTGTTAACTGTATTGTGGATTACCTTCACCCTATATTTTCCCAAGAAGCTCTGACGAACTAAACCAGCAAGCCATTCCGAGGGGGTAATCAGCTGGACACGTTCAGGGGGCAACATTGTGAAGATTTGTCTTTTCTTCTCCCAATTTTTTCGGACAGTATTATCACCTGCAAGCCAGGACTCTGGGTACTCTCTTTTTTGTGGACAACTCTTTGAAAATGCACAGCCCGTCTTCCACTGTTCGCAGCAGACATTCGTAAAGTAGATACAGTGTCCTGTAAAATCCCAGCAATCATGGAGAGTCCAATTGATCTTACACTGACGCTCAGATAGCCAATCGAACAGCATTTCTATGTTGATATAGTAGCCAGTAAGGACATGCAGATGCACTACATCAGGATTTATTTTTTCAAGCTCGGTAAGCAGTCTCCTGGTAATTCCCTTCGAATGAAAGCCCGGTTTCCCATCAATCCGTGTTTGTAATCCATCGAAATAAACCTCATGCATTGAGGCAATACGTTTGCAATGGTCATCCTGTTCATGATTCCCACGAGCCCAGAACACCCATGACTCATCACCGTTAGCGATAAGTTCACGATGTTTCTTAAATACAATATTCTCGGCCCATCCGCCGGAATACGCATTTATCTGAACGTACTTCATTGTCAACCAGCTCTCCAATTAAGGTTTGCGGCATTACTCCGTAGCTTGTCCTCTCAATCGCGTGGAGAGAAGCCAGCTGCCCCGAGCTTTGCGAGCGAGAGGGTGCTGTGGACCGGGCACAGGGCAACGGGGGCCCTCGGAGGAGGCGTAGTAGCCTGCGGTGCTCACAGGGCCACATCGTCCCCGTTGCGCATCTTGAAGACCTTGTGGACGAACTCGTACCAGCTCCCGGCGCGCCCGGAGCCGGCGAGGTCGTAGGTCACGTAGGGCGCATAACTGTCCAGTAGGTGGATGATGGCGTTCGCCTTTGGCGCCGATGAGGTAAGTCACCCTAGACGCCCTCTGGTGAGGACCACCCAGACGGCACGCAAGTGGTCCTGTGCGAATCCAGTCTCGCATGTTTCTGCCGTCGCCATAGAGCTTCAGACGGGCACCGCAGATGATGCTGGTCGCATGGCGCGGGATGAATTTCTCCACGTGTTGGTAGAGGCAGTAATTGTTGGAGCAGTTGGAGATGGTCGTGTGGACGCCGTAGGTGCGGTGCCACGTACGAATCAGCAGGTCAGACGAGGCCTTGGTGGAGTTGTAGGGACTCGAGGGCCTGTGGGGGTCATCGGGCTCGAAGCGGCGTGAATCGTCGAGCGCGAGGCCGCCGTACACCTCGTCGGTGGAGATGTGGTGGTAGCGGACGTCGTAGGCGCGGCAGGCCTCCACGGCGATGAAGCCCTCGCCAATCATGAACGCCTGCATCAAGCCGTTGGGCTCGGGCTCCTCGGTGTGGAAGAGGCTGACGTCGAGGTCGAAGCCGTCCTCGAGCAGGTTCTCGAAGTAGGGCAGATCACGCGGTGTTGGGACGCTTAGGATGTCCTTGACACCTACGAGCATGAACATGGAGAGCGGGAAGTAGACCATAGGATTGTCGTAGACCGGCAAGAGCTGCTTGGACGTGACCGAGGTGAGCAGATGCAGACGCGTCCCGGAGCCGCCCATGAGAATGATTCCCCTCATGTTGTCGGCCTATTTTTCTTTACCTCTAATGCTGCTCGCCTTCCGGCGCGGTTACCCAATGCACGGGCGAGACAATCGATGCCGAATCTAATCACTTCGGCAAACTTTCCCTCTGAGAGAAGCTCGCCACTTACCACTTTAACCAAACGAGCTCCCTCGCCCGACTCCTTGGCACCGCCAAGATCACCTCTGTGCTCCTCGATGAAAAAGCCAACTGCGACATTCCTCCGATATTGCTCGCGGAAGGAAAGATTGTGCGAGTGGATGACCGCTGCGCTGGGTTCATACGCAACCTTGTATCCAGCATATAACAGCGAGGCGGCCATCAGCATATCTTCATTGGTGTCCACTTCTTGAAAGCCGCCGCACTTGAGATATGGATCACGTCTGTAAGCGGAGCACACATCGCTTGCGAAGAATGTCTTTATCCCCATCCTATCCAGGTCATCGATGCTCCTCACATTACCTGAGTCGGGATAGTTGAATTGCCTGACAAGTTGTTCGTAACGTCTGGCATCAGCCTTGGGAACCTGTCTACCGCACACTAAGGCGATGGTCTCGTCTTCCTGCATTGGTTCAATAAGATTTTTTAGATAATCATCTGACGTAGGCAGTGCGTCTTGTGTCAGAAAGCAAACGAACTCGCCAGTGGTTCGCAAGAAAGCCTGATGACGAGTGAGCCCATGGTTAAACTCCTTACGCCTGATGCAATAAGTTGTAACAAAATCAAATTGCCTGGCGATGTCAAGTGTCCGATCGTTGGATTCAGAATCTACGACGAGAACCTCTGTCGGACGCATGCTCTGCTCGCTAAGGAGCTCAAGCAATTCGGCGATTTCCGACTCGGCGTTGAGAGTGGGAACAATGACGCTAATGGCCGCGGTTTTCATTAGATGATCCTGCCGACGATGCTATTGGTTCGCTCTTCAAAAAGAGCTCTTGAGCTGGCAGCAAAGCCATCGAAGCCCTGCAGATACGATATCTTGTACTGCGTGCGGCGCGAATTGCACCTTATTGTTGTCGCGACAACGACTTTCTCCACCGCAATTCCAATCGATCGTTTGCCTTGGGAACACAATGCTCTAATTGAACATTATTGTCGAGTGCGAGGGCCTGATAGAGTCGTGAGGTATCTCTGGCTCAGAAGGCCATTGAGTTCGGAGAGAGGCTGGCCCTACAGCGCGGTATCGTCAGAAAAATGAACCGATAAAGCTGATTGCCGACCGTTGGCCAATGTGTTCTCAACAGTGCATTTCGTAATAGCTGTTGCCTTGAATGGTATGACCGGAATAGGCATGGCAATTTTCTTCGCAAGCAACAATATCCGATGAGATGAACCCGAAACAACATGGCGGCATGCATGACCAACATTCTTGCTTTCCCGCCACCTTGTCGCCCATGTGCTCACGGTATGTTGTTGGTGTCCCTCGATGCAAGCGCGCTCACCTTGAGCAGGATGCCCCCGGCGGTCTCGCGGCCGGCCACCGCCTTGTCCGCCAGGCACACGACCCACGCCTCGACGTGACGGGGCGGGATGGGGACCAGCGGGAACATGTGGCGCCGGATGCACTCCTCGCACCTGCCGGAGACGCCGAAGTCCGTGCGAGCGTTCTCCGCTGCGTAGCTGGGGTGCAGGAACGCGTGATGCGGCCTCGCCGTGCGGGGGAGGTGCCAGTCGTAGTCGAAGTAGTCGTGCAGCAGCGCGCCGCGGACGAGCACACGCGTGTCGACGCTCACCCCCGCGGCAGCCAGCGCCGAAGCAAGGTGGAGGCTCGCCCGCGTCACGGCGAGCGAATGGTCGAAGACGCTCGTCGTTCCGTGCTGGACGTAGCCCTCCTCGCGGCGCATGCCGTCGGAGGCCAGGATGTCTGCGGCGTAGCGCGCGATTATCGCGTCGGCTTCGGTGTCGTCCACGGGTGGGCTCGCAGGGCCTAGTTCAGCAGCATGCGGTCGTTGGCGAACTCGCTGCCGGCAGCCTGCTCGAACTTCTTCAGCAGGTCCGCGACCGTGAGGCTGGACTTCTCCTCGCCCTCGACGTCGTAGATGATCTCGCCCTCGTTCATCATTATGAGGCGGTTGCCCATCCGGATCGCGTCGTTCATGTTGTGCGTGACCATGATCGTCGTGAGGTTCGCCTGGGCGACGATCTTCTCGGTGATGCCGAGCACGAGCTGCGCGGTCTTGGGGTCGAGCG
>JBMNUL010000097.1:0-10107 GCA_050946255.1 Coriobacteriales bacterium
TTCGCTCAGGATCTCCGAGGCCGACGGCCGCAATTTCGATGGTGCCCCACGGTACCCCTCCAGGTTCATTCTCGATATCGACCAGTCTCTCCTGCAATATGACGATGAGCCGAGGGAAGACCTCATTCAGGATGCCAGGAACTACATAGCCGCAAACGAGAGGTCGCTTGCAGAGGGCGCCGAGTTCGAACCGCTGCATATCGGGACGAAGGTGCACCACAAGGTCTTCGGGGATGGCGTCATCAGCGACGTGGACATTGACAAGTCGGCGTACAAGATTGATTTCGAGGGGCTGCAGACCTCGAGGAAGATCTCGTTCAATGCGCCGTTGGAGTTGTTGGGGGAGTAACGGTTTTGGGCTGGGCAGCCGCTATTTGTGAGTTGTTGGGTTAGTAACGGTATTGGTGCTTGGAGAGCAGCTTTATTAGGTCTTGCCGTAATTATTTCCGAGACGCAGGGAATAGCTAGCTTTCGGCCATGCTGCCTTTATCTCCTAGGTGTGTCGATCCGTGTTTTTCCTCGGATTGCCTGCGTGTCCTCCGTATCGCCTCGATCCCGCGTTTCATATCCGGGGGCAGGTAGGTCATCGCGTCCAGGTCTTCGGGCAGGTAATCGTAGAGGCTCTGATTCGGTTGCCGAGGTTCTACGTTGGATTCCCCTCTGGGTTCTCGCCCCCCACAAGGTCTCGCGGAAAGAGCCATCACCTTCGCGCCCATCTCTATTGCACGTCTTCCGTATCCAGAAATTGGGACGTTCGGGTTGCCATCCATCAAATCGTCGGTCTTTGACTCCACTGCGAACCCTGCAAGTTCCAGTTGTCCTAGGGTGTATTGGAACAGCGGATAGCTGTCGGTTTGGAATTCCAAGGTTCCGTCTTCTGCCAAGAGGTTCCTGTAGACATCGAGATGGCCCGCCTCGGTCAGGCGCAGATGGGCATCATGGCCCTTTGGATGAGGCGTGGGGAAGTTGAGGTGAATTGCGGCAAGCTCATGTTCCTCGAAGATATCTTCCAGCGGGGATTCGGTGCAGGAGAAAACGGCATTGGAGACCTGGCCCTTGCATGCAAGGGCAGCTGCCTGGGCGATGCACTTCCTGTCGATGTCTATTCCCACGAACAGCACGTCCGGCAAGCGGCGGGCCATCTCCACGGCGAAAGAGCCCTTGCCGCAGCCGAGGTCGAGCCTGACCTCGGAGTACCCGCCCGCGGTTGCTTCCGCATCGTCCGCCCAGCTGCACGATGAACCAATGCCTGGGTTTACCGGTGCAGAGTCCGTTCCGTTGTCCGATGGATTTGCCGGTGCAGAGTCCATCGCGGCACCATCCGCCTCGCCGTTCGAAGCATCAACGCCTAGGGTTGCCGGCACGTCGTCCCTTTCACCGGCATAGGCCCATTTGCCGCGAAATCTCTCTGGTTCTCGCACAATCGCGGCTGCGAACCTCTCTTCATATTCGTCCAAATCGAAATCGTCTGGAAGCGGGCTGAACGTCGTCTGCATCGCAAACCCCGTCCCTACAGGGGCAGTTTCCCCTCCGAGCCCGCGGCGACCTCTATTCCGAACTCGTCTGCGACCATGTCCCTCAGACGCTCTAGCTCGGCCTGGCGCTGATCGCTTTCACCGGCGTCGTAGTCCTCGAGCGGGTATGGGAGACCCAGGCTGTCGAGCTTCTCCACACCCATCTTGCGGAACAGCAGGAGCTGATACTGCACAAGTGCGCTCCCAACCTTGTCCTTGATGAACGCCGCTGTGGCGCGGATGTTGTCGTCGTCGGCGTTGTATCCGGCGACCACCGGGGTGCGAATGACGATTCGCTTCCCGGATTTCGCCGTCCGCTCGATATTGGATAGGATCAGCTCGTTCGGCACGCCGAAGATCTCCTTGTGCTTTGCGGAGTCCATGTGCTTGATGTCGAAAATGACGAGGTCGGCGAACTCGAGCAGGGCATCGAGGTGCTCCGGCGGGCAGAAGGCCTCGGTCTCAACGCAGGTGTTGATCCCAGCTTCGTGGCACTCGCGCACGAAATCGGATGCAATTTCCCACTGCATTGTCACATCTCCGCCGCTGAGCGTGACCCCGCCTCCCGAGCGTTCGTAGAAGCTGCGGTCTTCCTCTGCAATTTTCATCAGCTGGTCGAGCGTGTACGTCTCCCCCCAGATCTTGAGCCCGCCTCCTGGACATGCCTCGGCGCATTTTAGGCAGTCATAGCATTCGTCGACCATTTTGAGCGGGAGCAGCTCGTCGTTCTCGTCGAACCTGATCGGGGAATCCTTGCCGAGGGGGCACGCGTCGAGGCACCACCCGCATTTCCCAGACCCCATGCACTTGCTGGGGTAGACGCCTATCTGCGGCCTGGGGTCGATGGTCTCTGGATTGCTGCACCAGGGGCAGTGCAGGGGGCATCCCTTGAAGAAGAACTCCGTGCGGATTCCCGGTCCGTCGTGGATCGTGTACTTCTGGATGTTCGTGATGATCGCGCAGCGCTCTCCATTGGCGTTGAAATGCTCCATGTCCTGCTCCCGAATCTGTCTGGTCAAAGAAGGCGCCATGTCATCCGCGTCTCCGCCGCTTCAGCGGTGCAGGGGGAATCCATGGCGCCGGTTGGCTCCTATGGCTCAGGTCTTATTCTATAGCGTCAGCTCGGTTCTCCCGATGATGTCGTCCTGCAGGTCCTTGTGCAGCTCCACGAAGTATGCCGAGGAGGTCACGGTAGGAATCCGGGTCCTTCTGTGCTGCCTTCAGGGTTTCCTGCGAGGTGATGTTGAACTGGCTGTGCATGCCCTTGCGGTGCACGTACTCCTCGCATAGGGCGATGAAGGCATCACGCCCAGCATCACCGGAAACAGCCGAAGGCGAGAACTTCCAGTTGAGCAGCGTTCCGTTGGTCGCCCTCGCGTGGTCCATCTTGGTGACGGACTTGCAGATCGCGAGCGGGCCCTTCACATCATGTGAGCAGCAGTGCGTGTGGACGGCTCCCATGCAATCGGATACCGGCTCGAATGCCGTGCGCCCGTCGACCGAGGCCCACTGCAGATTGCCATGAGCAACGTTGACGGTCACCGTGTACATGCCGGGCTGGAAGAATCCGCCGTGCGCGTTGGGCCTGTGCTCGATCCACTTGCAGTACTCGTCCATCGCGTACTTTGTGAGCTCGTCGGCGTAATCGTCGTCGTTTCCATAGTGGTGAACCTTGTCGCTGTTCACGAGCATGTAGAGCGGCTCGTGCCCAACCCAGTTGTCCTCCACTGCGTCGAGCAGCTCGCGGCCGGTGACCTTCTTCTCGTCGAACACGAGCTGCTTGATCGTAGAGAGACCGTCACCAGTGGTCCCTAGTCCGATTCCCTGTGGACCCGTGAAGTTGTAATCGGTTCCGCCCTTGACGACGTCGACTCCGCGCTCGATGCAACCGTCCATCAGGGTCGAGAGGTAGGGGAGCGGGCGGATCGCCTGATGCGCGAAGTCCACGGCGTTAAGCAGCGTGACCATCTGCGTGCACCAGTACTCCATCTGCTTGTCGAAGGAATCCAGAACCTCATCGAAGGACTTCATCTTGGCAAGGTCGCCGGTCTGCGGCCCGAGCCTCTTCCCGAGCTTGCCGCACTTCTCCCAACGCGGGCAGCTGTCACCGCAGTGCAGGCAGCGCCCGTCGTTGATGGCGAGCTCCAGAACCTTTGCCATGTTCATGTGCCCGGCGTCGTGCCATCCGTAGGTCTTGCCGGAAACATCTGGCTCAACGCAACCAACTACCTGGTAGTTGCGGGCATCCTCGAGCTTGACTCCAGAGGAGAGCATCGAGGGGATCGTCACATCGTCGTTGAAGATCTTCGGCTCGCCGGTTCCGATGCGGATCGTGTTGGCGATCTTGATCTTGAGCTCGCGCGGGGTCTTGTCGCTGACCCTCACTGCCAGCCAGGGATTTGGAACCCTCACGTGGGCATGGGCGTCGAGCACCATGTAGGTGAGGTCGTTGGTCATGTCGTTGCCGTGCTCGTCGGTTCCTCCAACGGTCATGCACGGCCCTCCGATCCCGCCGTTTCCAAACGTGCGCACCGAGATGTGGCTGCGCAGCTTGTTGAGGTCCCAGATCTTGAGGTAGAAGCACTCGATGAGCTCCTGCATCTGCTCGCGCGTCGCAGTTCCCGTGGCGATGTCATGCTCGTAGAACGGGAGCATGTAGCGGTCGAAGCAGCCATAGGAAACCGAATGCCCGCTGCACTCGATCAAGATCATGCAGTTGGCGAGGTGCACTAGCTGCAGCGCCTCCCAGAAGGTGCGGGGCGGGTTCTCGGAGATCCAATCGCAGTTGGCGCTCATCTGCTCGAGCTCGGACTTGCGGACCGGGTCTTCGGTGGAGGCTGCCTTCTCGGCGAGGAGGTCGGCATAGCGCTTGATGTGGTTGATGGAGCCCTCGTTCGCGATGAGAGCAGCGCGGTAGAAGTTGCGCTTCTCCATCTGTTCAGGCTCGGAGATGTCGAGCTTGGCCAGCTCGTCCTCTATCATCTTGCGGATTCCGCCGAATCCGAGCCTGAACAGCCTCTCGTATTCGAGGCCGAGGTGGCCGGCGCCACAGTAGATGTAAGCATCGGCGAAGAACACGCCCTTTCCATCATGGCTGCCCTTGAGCACGTCGTCGGTCACCAGGGTCTGAACCATGTCGTTGACGGTGTGCCCGTCCCAGAAATCCCTGAGTGCCTCGAGCCTGTTCTGCGTGTCCTCTGTGAACGTGAAGTAATCGTGGGTGCGCTCCTCGCTGTATCCCATGAGGCCATCGCGCATCTCGTCCAGCACCCAGTTGAGCCCGAACTCGGGATGCACGGGAGCCCCCTTCTTGTCGCAACCGAGGCCGCCGACGATGAGCTCGTTGTCGTAAACATAGAGAGGAGTGTTCTCGAGCACATACTTGATGCCATAGGCGCACTTGACCTCCTGGGTCTCACCTGGGTGGTCCTTGTAGGCCTTGGTGACGAGCTCGGCGCGGTCTGGGGCCACGAATCCGTTAGTCGTGCGCTCTGTCACCGCGAGGATCTTGTTGATCCTGGGGAAGGGGGAGGGATTGGGGGTCATTCCAGAAACCGCCACACCCCATTCCTTGTCATAGGGCTCGATTGGCTCTGGAGCGTAGGCGTTCTCGGTATCGCTGCGCTTGGTGTCTTCAGAAGTTCCTGACATTTTCGCACCTCTCGTCTCGGGGTTTGCTGGCGCTTGGTCTCGGCGGCAACCTTTTCGGATCAGATTTCTATTGCCGCGAAAAAACATGACTGCTTTTGAATAGATTATAAATTGCGCGGGCCCTCAATCCAAGTGACTTGCCGTTATCAAATGGTTTCATTTGGAGCCATGGGGTTATCTGAACGGATCACCCTCCGGGCAGGTGCGATTTGGGAGAGCGGGCAGATATATTTCAGAGAGCAATTTGTGCAACCGCAATTCATTTTCAAACAATCGCACACTTTCGATAAATTGACAGTTGAACATCTGTGCCTTGGGGAAATATTTTTGAAGCTGGCTAGGTTGTTTAGAACTGGAGGATTAATTCATGGATTACGAAAACTCTAACCAAGACAATGTGACGCAATTCAATTCCGGGGGTTCTCGCAACTCAGAAAACGACAGGAAGAGGCCTGGAGTGCAGCAAGGCGGGCCAGATCGTCGTCCTACGGCGATTTTCTATTACATTCTGATAGTCGTCTGCATATTGCTGCTCCTCAACGCCTTCACGTTCCCGGCGATGATGCAGCAGAAAGAAGTCAGGGAGGTAACTTACAGCGAGTTCCTGAACATGCTCGACGAAGGCGATATCAACGAGGTGTCGCTCGACCAGCAGAACTCCGAGATACAGTTCACCACGAACGACGAACCCGACGTCATCTACGAAACCGGCGTTTTCCCAGATGAGAATCTCATCAACACCCTGGAGGAAGCAAATGTAACGTTCACTGCGGAAATACCGCAGCAGGATTCTCCATGGCTCTACTTCCTGCTCTCCTGGATCATACCAATAGTGATCTTCGTGATCATCGGGCAGGTCATGGTCAGTCAGATGGGCAAGACCGGAGAGAACGTGATGAGCTTCGGGAAGTCCAACGCCAAGATCGTGGCCGAGACGGACATCAAGACCACATTTGCTGATGTAGCAGGCCAAGACGAGGCAAAGGAAGAGCTTACGGAGATAGTCGGCTTCCTCCACAATCCGCAGAAATATCAGCGGATAGGGGCGAGGCTTCCCAAGGGCGCCCTGCTGGTAGGACCTCCTGGGACAGGAAAGACATTGCTCGCCCGTGCCGTCGCAGGTGAGGCGCATGTGCCGTTCTTCTCCATGTCCGGTTCCGAGTTCGTGGAGATGTTCGTGGGCATGGGCGCTTCCAAGATCCGCGACCTGTTCAAGCAGGCCAACGAGAAGGCCCCGTGCATCGTGTTCATCGATGAGATCGATGCAATCGGGAAGAAACGCGGGAGCGGGATGTATGGCGGAAACGATGAACGCGAGCAAACCCTCAACCAGCTGCTCACAGAGATGGACGGCTTCGACAGCAGGGAAGGCGTCGTCATCCTCGCCGCGACAAACCAGCCAGAGTCATTGGACCCAGCACTGCTCCGCCCTGGAAGGTTCGACCGCAGGATCCCAGTTCAGCTCCCAGACCTGCAGGGCCGCGAGGCGATTCTCAAGGTCCATGCAAAGAAGGTCAGGACCGTCCCGAACATCGATTATGGTGTGATAGCCCGCATGACTTCCGGATCCTCGGGAGCAGACCTCGCCAACATCGTGAACGAGGCGGCTCTGCGAGCTGTCCGCGAAGGCCGCAATGCCGTTGAGCAGGAAGACCTTCAGGAGAGCGTGGAGGTTGTCATCGCCGGTCATCAGCGCAAGAACGCGATTCTCTCCCCAGAGGAGAAGAAGATCGTCTCCTACCACGAGACCGGCCATGCGCTCGTCGCCGCAAGGCAGACCGGATCGGCTCCGGTCACGAAGATCACCATCGTGCCGCGCACGTCCGGAGCCCTCGGTTACACGATGCAGGTCGATACCGACGAGAAATCCCTCTACAGCAAGGAGGACCTGCTCCAGCGCATCACGACTCTCACAGGTGGGCGTGCTGCAGAGGAGCTGGTTTTCGGCACCTGCACGACAGGCGCTTCCAACGATATAGAGAAGGCCACCCAGCTCGCCAGGTCGATGGTCACCCAATATGGCATGACCGACGAGTTCGGGATGGTGCAGCTGGAGAAACCCAACAACACCTATCTTGGTGGAGATACTGTTTTGAACTGTTCCAACGAGACTGCAACGAAGATTGATGCCAAGACCGAGCAGATAGTTGCCGAGGCCAAGGCCAAGGCCGACAAGATCTTGGCAAATGACAGGGAGAAGCTCGACCAGATAGCTGGATATCTGCTAGAGCGTGAGAGCATCACGGGAGATGAGTTCATGGAGCTTCTCGAGAAATAGTGACGTCCGGTCGGTGGCGAATCCTCGCAGTGCCTAGCCAGCCAGTGCATCAAATCCAAATGCCACCACCGGCCGTCAGAGTGGGTATTCCCACCCTACCTTGCCAAGGGCCCTCCGCAAACCCCAGTTGCGGAGGGCCCGTCTTTTACTTTCTGATGGCTCTCGATCTGATGTCGCTCGACTTATGGCGTTCTATCTGATAGCGCTCGACACCCTACTTGTCTTTGCCTTGGCAAGCTGCAGATCCCAATGACCTCCTGTGCCTATGCTTTCGCGAGAGCTTGGTCGATGTCGTCGATTATGTCCTCGGAATCCTCGAGGCCGCAGGAGAACCTCACCATCTCGGGCATGACCCCGTTCTCTATCAACTGTTCGTCGGTCATTTGGCGGTGAGTCGTGCTGGCTGGATGCAGGCAGCTGGTCCTTGCGTCTGCCACGTGGGTCACGATCGAGGCCAGCCTCAGCCCCTCCATGAACTTGACCGCGCTCTCACGTCCCCCAGCCAATCCGAAGCTCACGACACCCGATGAGCCGTTTGGCATGTACTTGCACCCGAGCTCGTATTCCTCGTCTCCCGGAAGACCGCAGTAGGAGACCCAGCTCACCTTTGGGTTGGAGGACAGGAACTCGGCAACTGCCTGGCCGTTCTCGCAATGCCTCTTCATCCTCAGGTGCAGCGACTCCAACCCGAGGTTGAGGTAGAACGAGTTCTGGGGAGAGGGCACGGATCCGAGGTCCCTCATCAGCTGTGCGTTGATCTTGGCGATGTAGGCTTTATCCTGTCCGAAATGATCTAGATAGACGAGCCCGTGGTAGCTCTCGTCGGGTTGGGTGAGGTCGGGGAACTTGTCTCCATGCGCACCCCAATCGAAGTTTCCGGAGTCCACGATCGCCCCTCCCATGGCCGCTGCATGTCCGTCCATGTACTTGGAGGTGGAATGCGTGACGATGTCCGCGCCCCACTCGAATGGCCTGCAGTTGATCGGGGTGGGGAACGTGTTGTCTACGATGAGCGGGACACCGTGCGCATGTGCCGCCTTTGCAAAGCGCTCTATATCCAGGACAAGGAGAGTGGGATTGCACAGAGATTCCGCGAAGACCGCCTTGGTGTTCGGCTGGAAGGCGGCCTCCAGCTCATCGTCGCTGCAATGGGGATGGATGAGCGTGCACTCCACTCCCATGCGCTTCATCGTGATGGTGAAGAGGTTGAAAGTTCCTCCATATATCGCAGACGAGGCGACGATGTGATCTCCAGCTCCTGCGATGTTGAACACGGAGTAGAAGTTCGCGGCCATTCCGGTCGAGGTGAGGATCGCCGAGGTGCCGCCCTCGAGGTCGGCTATCTTGGCGGCAACGGCATCGTTGGTGGGGTTGCCGAGGCGGGTGTAGAAATACCCGTCGCCCTCCATGTCGAAAAGCTTCGCCATCTCGGTGGAGTTCTCGTACCTGAAAGTGGTCGATTGAACAATCGGAATCTGCCTTGGGTCGCCATTTGCAGGCTCCCAGCCGGATTGCACGCACTTTGTGCCGATGTGTCTCTCCATGTTTGAACGCCTTTCTCTATGTCGTTTGGAGTCGTAGGCGGATTCGCGCACCACGTCCCATCGACTTGAACGATAAAAACATAAAATGCCCATCGAACAGGATACAGCTCATTTGCCGATGTATTGCAGAATTGTGGAGTTGTGGCCACCAATAGTTCCGGTTCTCCATCAGAAGAGGTAGGTGCCGGACTCGATTCTCTTTGACATGCTCCTGGGAACGACGTCCATTCCAGAAACCGCTGCGAAGATGGCACCGGTGTATGCCGGTGTCGAACCGCAACATGTTCCTATGAACTGGACTCCCAGGGCGCGGAGCTGCTTTGCGACTTCGGACATGAGGTCTGGAGAGCCGGCGTAGGTTATGGTTCCGTCTGGCTCTCTATGAGGCTCCGAAACGTCCGGGGCGATCATCACCGGGAGGTCTGTGGCGTGAATCAGCATCTCGGCGGGGTCCAGTATCTGCTCTGGGGTGAGCCTGCAGTTTATTCCGAGCACGTCCGCTCCCGCCAGCTGCAACCTGTCAACCGCATCTTCCATCGGGGTCGTCCCGCCCAACATCCCCGCTTGGTCGTATACGCAGGAGCAGAACACTGGAAGCCCGGTGGCGTCCTTGGCGGCGGAAACGGCGCACTCTGCATCCTCGATGCGCTTCATCGTCTCTATGTAGATTGCATCCGGCTCCGCCTTGGCGAGTGCCGTTGCCTGTTCCATATACTGTTCCCTAGCCAGCTCGTAGGATTCGGCATCGTCCTCTTTCACCTTGATACTGCACTGTCCGATGTCTGCCAGCACATGTTCCGGATTGCAGGACTTCGCGCGTTTCACACCCTCGACGTTCAGGTCCTCGAGCTTGTCGTCCAGGCCAAGTTTCTGCAGTTTTCCACGCGATGCGCCGTAAGTGTTGGTGATGGCGCACTGCGCCCCGGAGATGTGAAAGAACCGGTGAATCTCCTCTATGAGGTCTGGCTCCGTTACGTTCAGGAGCTCCGGGCAATCTAGCCCGACTACTCCATATCTCGCGAGCATGGTGGCTATTCCGCCCTCAACGACGACCACGTCTCTGTTGAACCTCATTTCAATGTCGGGCATGCTCTCTCCAATCATTGCGTGGATTCCTTGG
>JBMNUL010000098.1:0-10040 GCA_050946255.1 Coriobacteriales bacterium
TAACTATCATTGGTGGGCTGTCACCCCATTGCCAGCCCTCCACATCAACCTAGCTTAAGCCCGTCGCCATGCCATTTTCATCGCCCAGCATGTAGGCTGCAGTTGCCCTCAACCCACAGTTTGATATAATCGGCTTCGACATACATATTAGCTACCGCCGGGTAGCAGCTGATACCAGCATTTCCGCGTCGTTAGGCCCAAGAAGACGCGGGGGCTGGTATTTTTTTGCATTCAGGAGGTCATCATGGAATGGGTGTATCTGGTTCTAGCCGGTTTGACAGAGGTCACCTGGGCTACGGCGATGAAAATGTCGGAGGGGTTCACGAAGATTCCCCCGAGCATCGTCACGGTGGTGGGCTACATCTTGAGCGCAGTGTTTCTCTCCCTCGCATTGAAGAAACTCCCCCTTGGGAGCACATATGCGATGTGGACCGGATTCGGGATAGTGGGGACGAGCCTTCTAGGTGTGCTCCTCTTCCAGGAGGCCTTGAGCCTTCCGCAGGTCCTCTGCATCGTGATGATCGCCGCTGGAATTGTGGGGCTGAGGTTGCTTGCATAGTAACTTCAAAATTTGGCAAAGACGGCTGGCGCAACCGAGCTGAAATCTTCTCGCAGGGCGAGACCCGCTGGCATCTACTCGCATGGGAAGATCCGATTCAAGGCTGCTGCCGTCGAACTCCAGCATCCCCACACTGCCTGACATGCTGTTCGAATTGCCACTGATTTGTTACGACATCTTCCATTTCTAGCTGCGATGCTTGTTCGCCCTTATCGGAATCAACGCGAACTTGCATTAAATGCTCAACGAAATGGCGAAAATTGAATACTATAAAAGTATGTGGAAGATGCATATGGTCTCCAAGAGTGCCCGATAGTTTGCCGGCCACGCTCGGGTAAGACCTCAATGAGAATCATGGCACCACCTCTATCTTTGAAAGAAGGAGATGCCCGATGAAGATTGAGTATCTGCGGGAGTTCCTGCTGATAGCCGAAACCCTCAATCTCACTGAAGCTGCCTCCAAGCTCTACACCACCCAGCCAGTGCTGAGCCGGCATATCCATGCAATAGAGGACGAGGTGGGAGCACAGCTGATTGCCAGGGATACCCACGGAATGGAGCTCACCGGGGCGGGTGAGATGGCGTGCCGGGAGTTCTCGCGAATCGTCTCGATTTACGACGGGGTCATCGAGAAGGCGTCCCGCATGAGCACGAGTAGCTCTGGTGCCCTCTCTGTTGGAGTCCCGTATTATTTCATCCAATTTTCCGATAACGTCTTTCCGCCGTTTTGGAAGAAGTTCCCCGATATCGATGTCAACCCTATCTCTTTCCAGCCATCCTTCGCATACGATGCCCTGCTCAAAGACGAGATAGACCTGGCATTGCTGTTCAGACATGACTGCTACCCGAATTCAGACCAAGTGCGTTTCCATGACTTTGCCACAGAGCAGTTGGTTGCCGTAATGTCCTCCGAAAACCCGCTGGCATCAAATGACAGCATCAAGTGGAGCGACCTCAAAGGAGAGACGATCATCAGCTTCAGACACAACTATTTCAGCGATTTCATTCAGCAGAGACTGAGGATGCTGGGAGTCAAACCTGCAGCGTATACCGTTTCTGACAACATCGACACGCTCGTCTACACAATCGCCGAAACTGGCGGAATTGCTATAGAACCGATCTCAGTTGAGAACATGAAGAGAAGCAAGATAGCCTTCATACCCATTTCCGACGATATGGGCAAGGTTGCAACGACACTTGCATACAGAACCGACAACTCCAACCCAACGATCCCGGTGTTCCTGAAGTTCGTTGACAGCGTGTATCCAAAGTTAAACGCATGAAGATATGCAAATGCAGAATCTCCACTTTCGATTTCCCTTCCTATAATCGAAATCAGGAGAGCCGGCCGACTTGAAATTTTCCCTGCATGCAGCAATGGAAGGTGAATTTCATGAACAAGGATCTCTTCAACGGCGTTTTCAAGTGGAACCCCTATGTCCCCAACGACAACAGGGGGTATCAGCTCTACACGCCCAACTGCGGGAACGCCGGTAATGGCGGCGTGCAACCCTATGTATATACCAGCTGGCGCGAGGAGCAGCTCTCATGGTACGAGAATTGCTACCTCCATGCAGGACTCAACCCACTCAACACCTATTGGTTCAAGGGCCCAGACGCGATGAAGTTCCTGAGCGAGTACTGCGTCAACAACTTCGAGAAGTTCCCGGTTGGAAAATCAAAGCACGCAATCATGGTCAACGAAGAAGGCCTCATGATGGTCGATGGCATGTTGCTGAGGCTCGCTGAGGATGAGTTCGTCACCTTTTCTATGTATTCGTACATCGAATACGCGATCAAGAAGAGCGGTTACAACATAGAGGGCAAGAACATTACCGGAGAAGTGTTTCTCCTCCAGCTGGGCGGTCCAAAGTCCCTCGAGGTCGTTGAAGCCGTCACTGGCGAGAACTTCCACGACCTGCCGTTCCTGGGACACCGCAAGAGCAAAATCGATGGCCGCGACGTCAGGATTCTCCGAGTCGGAATGGCAGGGTCGCTCGCTTACGAGGTGCACGGCAAGTTCGAGGATTCAGTCTACGTCTATCAACGCCTGGTGGACGAGGGCCAGAAATACAACATCCACAAGCTGGGCCAGCAGGCATACTGGAACACCCACACCGAGAACGGCTTCCCGCAGTCGCTGATCCATTTCTACTATGCCACCGAGATAGACAAGGACTACTTCGATTACCAGACCAAGACCGGACAGAACTTCCGTTGCGGGTCGGTTGCCAAGCTCACCGGCAGCTACAGCAAGGATTACCGCGACCGTTACTTCAACCCCTACGAGCTGGGCTGGGGCCACATCGTGAACTTCAACCACGACTTCCTGGGCAAGGAGGCGCTTGAGAAGATCAGCAAGTCCCCGCACCGCGAGATGGTCACTCTCGAGTGGAACCACGAGGACATCCTCGACGTAGAACGCTCGCAGTTCGAAGACAAGACCCCGTATTTCCCGATTGAGGGCCCAGTGGACATTCCCCAGAACGGCGAGTTCGAATACCGTGGCGACCAGGTGCTCGCAGACGGGAAATGTGTGGGAATTTCCACCGGACGTTGCTTCAGCTGGTACTACCGGAAGATGTTATCTCTGGCAGTTATCAAGCCCGAGTACGCAACAATCGGCACGGAAGTCAAGATTCTCTGGGGCGACGAGGACACCAGGCAGAAGGAGATCCGTGCAACCGTGGCAAGGTTCCCCTACATGGACCTCGAACGCAACGAAAACATTGACACAAGCAATATCCCGAGCGGAATTCAGTCCAAGTAACACTCGGGTTTGGCGCGGTCGGGGAGACAGTAAACTGGCCATCGGAAACTCAAGGCAGCGAAACCACCGACCGCGTCTCGTTATAGTCATGCTGGCCATGCTGGCAGCAGTCATACAAAAGGAGCCGTTGCCATTTCATTCTGGCAGCGGCTCCCCCCTTGCCTCGCAAGACGTCAATGCGCAAAGCCCCCAGCAGGGTTGACCTTCAGAATGCGCAGACATTGTTTTCGCGAAATTGCCAGAGTTTACCCGTGCTTGCCGTCACAGGGAAGTTGCCTCGCATCCTGTCTATCATTTCTCCGAGGCCTTCTCGCCCATCTCGAGGAGCCACCTCCACGCAGGAACCACATCTATGTGCACCCCGTCGGAATCGATCGACTCCTCCTCCCCCATCGTGACTATCACCATTCGCTTGGGCTTCGGCTCTTTGCCCGAAGCAAGCTTGATTAAGCTCTCAACCTCGCGATTTCTTGCCTCTCCCGAAATCGAGACAGCAACCTGCACGGCGAGGCCCTCGTCCGAAACCATGAAGTCGACATTAGCGCCAGTGGCCTTGCTGCTGAGGTGGCGAAGCTCCTCCCCATATACCCTGTGCAGCGAACAGGCCACAGCATTCTCGAGAAGAGCGGAATCATCCCGCGGGAGGAATAACCCCAATAGCCCGTTGTCGTAGAAGTAATATTTCGGATTCCCCTCCCTTTCGGAGAATTTCGCCGCCTCATTCTTCGTGTCGAACACGAGATAGGCGTCCTTTGCATAGCCGACATAGTCGATTACGGTGTCCTTGCTGATCCCGAACCCCACTGCCCTGAGCATGCCATGCAAATTGGAGAACGACACCTCGTTGTGCACCGTCTCGGCAATCTTCTTCATCAGCACACGAAGAGAGGAGACGTTCCTGATGCCGTTTCTAGCAGCGATATCCCCGAGAAGAACCTTTTGGTAGATGTCCTCGACATATTCACGGGGATTTCTGTACCCTACGCACTCTGGGAAGCCCCCGAAGAAAAGAAAATCCTCCAAGTGCGACCTGATCCGGCCAACTTGGCGGGTGCTTCTCAAGGCACCCTCGTCAAACTCCTGGCCAATAGCAGTGAGGTACTCATCGAAACCATAGGTGTCGATGTGCTTTGTGAGATACCGTCCCCCGAGCTTTGCGGAAATCTGGGAGCTGAGCATCTTGGAGTTGCTCCCTGTGATGTAGACCCTCTCCTTGGAGTCCGCCATCCGGCGAGCGAACTTCTCCCATCCGTCTACGTTCTGAATCTCGTCTAGGAAGAAGTATCCCTTTTCAGAGCTGAGCTCCGACTGCACTTGCACGATATCGTTGAAGTCGGAGAGCCTGAATTCCGAAAGACGTTCGTCTTCAAAGGGGATGTAGACAATCCGGTTCCAATCCACGCCCTTTCCCACCAAATCGAGGGCAATCTTGTGCAGCTGCGTAGATTTTCCGGCACGTCGCAACCCCGTGAGGACGTAGTTTGCGCGCGGCTCGAACGAGTAGCCTCTGGGCACGATGCTCTCGTCTCTCATCATATCGTGCTGGTCGAAGATTACCTGCTTGAGCAAGTTGTGGTCCATGATGCACCTCACGATTCGCTTGCCCGACATTTTCAGCTACTGAAGATGCGACTTTTTGGATGTGAAAATATCGTCGAATATGTTCGACGATATTTTAACATTTTTGTCGAGTATATTCGACAAATTTATCGCGGCTCTGTCGAATGCAATCGACAAGCCACCTCAAAATTCGCTTCTTCCCACGCAGCAGGCAGAGCCTAGCCGGTCTATTGCCAACGTATGAATCTCAGTCGTGAACAGCTCCAAGTCCCCTGTTCGGAACTCGGAAGCCAAAACCCTACGCTGAGCGTGATAACTCGGAAACTGGCAGTGCGAAGCCTCAACTAAAGGTCGTATTATTAACTCAAAAAACTGAGTCAGTTTTTTCTGAGTTGAGAGACAGTGCATGAGCAGGTCTTAAAGTTCATCTTCCAGAAAGCTCATCGACATGCAGCTCGTGCAGAAGCAGGCGCCGATCAACGACCCCAACAACAAGAGGAAGCTCGGCTACCATATCATCGACGAGCTCTCGCTGTTCTACTATAGGTACATATTCCGCTTCTCATCACAGCGCGCTTTGCTCTCCCCCGACGTCTTCTACGACAGATATGTGTCCGAGGATTTTGAGACGCAGTATGTCCCCCCACGCGTTCGAGGAGGTCTGCCGCCAGTACCTCATTCGGGAGAACAGGGCGGGACGGCTCCCAACACGAGGTTCATCAGCATCGACGAGCTGTACGAGTAGGCAATGGCGCACGAGTAGGCGCCTCGGAATCACGGATGTGCATAACGACTGGCTTCGTACGAATAGATAATGGCGGGAGCGAGTAGAACCCGCCCCCTCAAGGCCCTCGCCTCGCGGGGAGCGGCGCTGGTTCACGATTTGTCAGTTTGCAGCAGCGTCGTCCTTTCCAGACGCCTCTTCATCCTTGTGGTGCTTTCTTTGGGGCCTGCCCGGGTCAATTGCGGATGGCATCGGCATGAATGCGCCGATGAGAGCTGCAAATCCAAGCGTCACGATATTCTCAACCGGGAAGCAGAGCAATAGAAGCGCCAGCGTTAGAACGGGCCTGCGGGTCATCCCGGCAACGAGCGCGGTAGTAATCGACATCACACAGAGCACAGGGTCGATTCCGGTTATGGCCGACACCCCATAGCCGAAGCTGAAGCCGGCGAAAATCGTGGGAAAGAACTGCCCGCCGCGCCAGCCAAAGGTGATGCAGAGCGGGGTGACGAAAATCTTCAGAAACCCCGTGAGCAGGAGAACGACCGCGCTTGTCGTGGTCCACGTCTTGATGATCTCGATTCCTTGCACCTCGCCCGCGAAGAGCACATTGGGGAGGAACATTCCGACAATCCCCAGAATCACGCCGCAGACAATCGGAAGGTACCCAGATTTGTTACCGGCTTTCCTCGCGATGGCGGAGACTGCCTTGGTAGATGTGTGGTAGAACATCGCGAGAATCCAGCCCACAAGTGCAAGGGGAATTGCGAGCAGGTGCTCTAGCCCCTGAGCACCCATAGTATCGAACCTTGGAAGTCCGCCGCTCAGGCCGGGGATCATCGCGATGACGACAACTCCCGCGAGAGCTCCGACAGCAGAAGAGGTGTAGAGAAGGATCTTTACCGGACGACGAAAAGTGTACCCCGATTCGTCGGGAATCTCCTCTTCTGAAAGCCCATCCTCTGCAGTGGCGACGATTCCCATGAGAGGGGTTCCGAACACTGCGGTGAGAACGGCAGAGAGCGAGATGTCGGCGATGGCGCGGGTCTTGAGCCCGGCTACCTTCAGCTTGTCGCCAATCCAAGTGCAGGCGCTGGCGATTATCCCCGAGATTCCGGCCTCGGGACCAATCGACCCTCCGCAAACCAGTGGAAGTGCGAAGCTCAGCAAGCTCTTCCAGAAATGCTCCAACTTGTAGCCACCGGTTTTCTTCACCTGAGCGAGGACCTCTCCCAATGTGTTGAGGGTGACGCCGGAATACTTCGTCCAGAACGCGATGGCCACTCCACCTAGTGTGCAAATGACCATCGGGAACCACGGGACGTCGAAGACAGAGCGCAGGTTCTCCCAAACCAGCTCGGTGAGGAGATTGACCCCTCCAAGCGCTGCCCATACCACTGCACCTGCGATAAATCCGATGACGATTGCCAGCACCACCATCGAGATGCTAACAGCTGCAGCACCTGCGGCGGTGTCTGGAGATTTGCCGAATTCGCGGATATAGTGCTTGGGCTTCTTCTCCTTATTGTCTTTTTCTACGTCGCGAGACACCTGTATCCTCTGGAAACACTTCTCTTTTCACAAATGGTAAGCGAGCATGCAATGCTGCAGTCACTCGCCGTCTCCGCTCCGTCCCCTTCGTTGGGAACAAGGTTGCAATACGGCAATCACCGTCTCCATTCGTTGGGAACGGATCCGCATCGCAGCGACCAAGCAACACCCTCCAAGTTGGGAACGGAGCCGCAAGTTCGTTGAAGATTGTCGCTTTCCCTTAGGTGATTATAATGTGTCAGATTCAAGCATCCCGGAAGCACCGTTCACCCGTCCGCTATTCAGACGGATGCAGCTCATCCACTTACCGTCCAACCGCCTGCAGCTCAGACATCTGCAGTTCAAGTCGCCTGCGATGCGCAACGTGGCCTTCGAGTGCATCTTGAAAAAATCTACCGGAAAGTCTCAGTTTCCATCAGCAAGGTCATCGAGGCTCTCGGAATCCACCAAATCAATTAGCTCCTGCTTTGAATGCACACCGAGCTTGGAATAGATGTTGCGGGTATGGTAGTTGACAGTCCCCTGTGCGATGTAAAGCGTAGATTGGATTCCAGCGGAGGAATATCCCCTGGCTAGAAGCTCGAACACATCGACTTCCCTCTTCGAAAGCCCGTATTTCCTGGCGATAGCCTCGCATTTGAGGTTGCGGGAGTTGTTTCCATCAGTATCGCTTTCCGACGCATGGACCTGCACACCGGAATCCCCGGCTTCCTCAGACTGGGTACTTTGCCCATTCTGTTCCCCGGCTATTTCCAAGCTCTTCTTCACCTTGTACAACGCCCACACGAGGAACACCGACGAAATCTCAATCGCCACCATGATCAGAAGGAGAGAGAACTGCGAATGCCAAAGGGAGTCGTATGCTGATGCGGCATAGAGTCCGAAGTACCATCCTAGCGAGTTCAAGACGACTACCGTGCATTTCACGAAAGCACACGTCTTGAACATGTCAAGAAGTAGATAGTCGGAAAACCCGATGACAGCCAAGAAGAACAGGACCTCCATCCCCAGCTCCCCTATCGAGATGAACTGGGCAACCGGAGCATCCGTTATTCGGGTTAGAAAAGGAATAGTGACAACGACGATAAAGCAGATTGGAATCACGACAAGGTTGATCAGGTTCTTGCGATCGCTGATGAAGATGGCGATTACCGCCAAAACAAGGGGAATGAACGCCGAAAGCGCATAGAACACGAAGGAATAGTTGCTGTTCGATGAGAAGTAGTCGAAGAACCCCGAAGAGATGCTGTAAATCGCCACAGGAAACAGTAACAGGAAATAGTTGAGAGGCTTGTTCTTCTTCCCTGATTCGATGATGAGTTCCGGCCAAGGATTCTTTCGCACTTCATGGAATAGGAATCCAGAAATCAGTGGGAAAACAACGATTGCCAAATAAACCACTATCTGTGGGAAGTATAGCAGCGACATGCACATGGTGATCGACATGGCCATCAACGTCGGGAAGCTGTTGACGGCAACACGCAGACCAACCCGGCGGTAAGCCATGACCCATTGTTGGGACATCGTTCCAGAAGAGATACCGGTGGTCACTGCACTCACGCACATAACCGCAAGCGGACCCGAATTGACCGTAACCCAGATGAGGACTGCGGTGGAAGCAGCCATTATCAAAGGCACAGATATCTTCACTGCTGGTTTGCTCAGCACCTCCACACGATTGAGGGGCGAGAAAGCTATCACGAACAGTGTTATCACCATGCAGGAGGCGCTTATCAGATAAGGCAAGCTCATAAGTGAAATAGGAGGGGACGCCTCTATACCTGCAGAAAAAGTGTAGAAGAGCAGGTAAGTCCATGAGAACAGGAATGTCACGCCTGTATATGCCGGCGAAACAATCGAATTGAACTTACCCTCCATTAGGACCCCCATAATATCCATATAGCATCGTGCCCGACGCTCGTATCCCGTCGAAGTCCTTGCCCATCAGAAGCTTGCCAGCCATGCCATATGCTTTTTTCATCCAGTGCATGCAACCCGCAAATCCCTTGCCAATGTCGTTCAAACATTAGATTCCCATGTGATATGAAAAGCATTGGAGATTCCCGTGGATCAGGCGGGCCTTTATTGGGAATTATCGTCTCATATGGCTAAAATTACCCGCTTGATTAGCAAAACCATAAATTTGTTATTGGTAAATTCAATAATTATCAAACGGGAAACCTTCTCAAATACTAACTCCAAAGTGTCGAAATTAATAAGCGTTCAATAATCTTTGGTCGGGGTGCTCTTTTTCTTTCGGAATTAATCTCGGTCGTGGGCGAAGGCCCAGGGGATAACACGCTCTCGCCTTTCTTCCTGATGAAAGGGCGAGAAAACTCTACTGAGGAGGTTTCCATGACCAAAGCAACTGATATGAGCAAGGGTCGATTAGTCATTGCACTGATAGTTTTGTTCCTATCATCAATGTGCACGATGGGCGACTTGGTGATCAACCCGATTGTCTCCAATCTATATGAAGTGTTCGCCGGCTCGCCCGAGTGGCTAATCAACTTGGGAATCACAGGTCCGGCACTCGTGGGATTGCCATTCGGCCTCATCGCCGGCGTACTCTGCGACCGGATGGACAAGAAGTGGATCATGGTTATCGGCTTTGCGATATTCACTGTGACCGCTTGCTTTGGAGCTGCAATCACAAATATCTACTACTTCGTGACCATGCGCCTTTGCGCGACCGGAGTAGGCTGGGGAATCACCAACACCGCAGCAATGTCGATTCTGGCCGACCTCTTCCCAGATGACGACGAGCATGGGAAATACGTTGGCTGGTACAGCACCGTGATGTCGATCTTGGGAGCAGTCATGGCAGCTGTGGCCGGTGTCCTCGCCATCAACGGATGGCAGAACGCCTTCATGAC
>JBMNUL010000099.1:0-9751 GCA_050946255.1 Coriobacteriales bacterium
CGTTCATGACGAAACCATGCCCGATTGGGCTGTCGACTTCATCCACGATCTCGAAGCCTCTGCCCAGATAAGCCCTGATACCGAGTTCGTTTCCCCTGTTGACAGTGAGATACATGACCGGGAACCCCTCGTCACGGCAAAGTTTCTCGTAGAACTCGATGACCCTGCTCGCGTAGTGTTTCCCACGTTCGGATTTGTAGAGGTAGATCTTGCTGATGAAGAACCTTCTCGGCCACTTCTCATCGATGACATCGCTGTGGTGAATCAGGGAATTGTGAACTGGGTCATCGCTCATTTCCTCAACAGCCCCGCCGGTGAACCCCACTGCATGGCCATCCTGCTCTCGAAGTACCCAGTACCTGTAGTTGTGCTCGCGCAAATCGCGGGTGATAGCCTCCACGCTCTGGAATTTCTCCACCATGTAATCGGTTTGATCCTGGCCAATTATCGAAGGCCAGTACTCACCCCATATCTGAGCGGCCATCTCGGCAAGCTCTTCGATTTGCCCATCGGTTTCCACCGGGCAAAACTCAAGTCCCATTTTGGATGTATACCCCCCAACAAATCATCTCGGGCAGAGGGACGTGCCCAGCACGACAAATATATACTCGAACTGCAAATACCACGTAAAGTGAATGTAAAATCCCCCGATGCAGCCCAAGAACCCCAGAATGCTGCCAATACCCTCCGCCTATTGCCGATCCCTACTTCTCGTACCTGTCAGACCCCCATACGGTCTTGACCAACCTGGCTATGCTTCGCTTCAAATCCTTCATCTCGAGCTCTCCGGAATCGAGCCCGTCCCTAATATTCTGATGGTCTTGCGGGGACCCCGGCATGACAGAATCGTTGCCGGCAATCATGCAGCCTACAGCCGTGCAATCTGGCCCGTACATCGTCGTGGTCCAATCGGTCATGACAAGACCCTCGTAGCCCCACTCGCTCCTCAGAACGTCAGTGCAGAGGTCGTGGTTGTTCGCGGCATGCACCCCGTTGACCTTGTTGTAGCTCGTCATCAGCGCCATGGGATGAGAGTCCATCACGGCAATCTGGAAATTGCGCAGATAGATTTCCCTCAACGCGCGCTCGGAGACAA
Source organism: Coriobacteriales bacterium (assembly GCA_050946255.1). Taxonomy (GTDB): domain Bacteria; phylum Actinomycetota; class Coriobacteriia; order Coriobacteriales; family CADBOM01; genus JBMNUL01. Next base: position 1,097 of record JBMNUL010000099.1, read on the forward strand.
TGGAGTCGCTTCCCATGCGGTTGTCCTCTTGGTTGTTGCAGGCGAAGTGCTTGATCGTGGTTCCGTATCCCGGAATCGACTGCACACCCTCGGTAATTGCAGCAGCCATCTTTCCAGAAAGCAGGGGGTCTTCGGAATAGTACTCGAAGTTCCTCCCGCAGAGAGGGTTCCTGTGCACGTTCATTCCCGGAGCTAGCCACAGGGTGACGTCGAATTCACGCATCTCCTCTGAGACTGCCCTTCCCACGCTGTGGAGGACATTCACATCCCAGGTCTGCGCCAGACAGGTACCCGTTGGGAATGCGGTGCAGAACTGGTGCATGACCTGCCCCTTGTGCTCGGGCTCATCGGTGCAGAGGAAACCGTCCTCGAACGATTTCTCGAAGGGAACTGGTTGCACGACCCCGTCGACAACCTCGTATTCCTTGATGAGGCGAAGACCTGCCGGGCCATCGGCTAAGACGATGTCCGCCAGCCCCTGCTCGCTCGCGCATTCGCTTGTCTGGGCAGCAGATCCCGGAACCCGCATCCCAGCGGAGCCCAGCGCGCTCTGCTCTCCCCAAGTGATCGCGCCACTGGAAAGCGTCACGAGCTGCTCGACGTCAAGGGAATCGACAAAATCTCTCACATCTTTGGAAATGCCGTTCCACCCGTCTCCGTATTCGACCTCTTTGGTCTCTATTCCAGAAGCCTTGATATCTAGACGCGGAAGCTCGCCGCGGCGCAAGATATCGAGCCTCCTGGCCTCAACTGCATCTGAATCCGGAGAAATCTCCTCCAGCTGTTCCTGAACAGGGCAAATGTGCCTGGTCTTGACCAGCACCGCATCATCGTCTAGGGAAACAATTGCAATTGGTACCGAATCATCGATGCTTCCGCCCAGGAAGACTATGTAGTCTCCCCTCTCGAGAACATAGCTGGAGAAATCGGCATCGAAGGAGGCGAGATCGTCAAGGCCGAATTCCAATTTCACGGTCTCGGACTTTCCCGCTTCCAGCAACCCGGTCTTGGCAAATGCCACCAGACGCCTGAACTCCCCACCGAGCTTTGCATGAGGGCACGACACATATGCCTGCACAACTTCCCTGCCTCCAACAGCCCCCACGTTCTCAACTTTGGCCGAGACGCAGATCTTCTCAAAACCTCCCGAAGATCTGGAACCGGACATCTCTATTCCAGAGAACTCCGTCTTGAAACTCGTGTAAGACAAACCGTATCCAAACGGATACCGTGCCTTGACCTCGAACGTGTCGAAATAGCGGTAGCCAACGTAGATTCCCTCAACATAGAGCTCGCGATTGACATTTCCGTCTCTGTGGGAGAAGGTGCCGGCGTTGGGATAGTCTTCGTAGCTGAGCGCCCAGGAATCGGTGAGCTTTCCAGAAGGCGCGACCTTCCCAGAGAAAACATCGGCGAAAGCATTGCCGGCTTCCATTCCAGGTTGGTGCATGAGCAGAATGGCCTCGATATGGCCTTTGCCATCGGTGAATCCAAGATCCACCGGTCCCCCAACGTTTAGAACGAGCACGACATGTTCGTACGACTCGCAGAGAAACTCGATGTCGCGTCTCTCATAGTCAGTGGGGAACCAATCGCCCTTCTCGACCCTTCGATCCGCTCCCTCGCCCGCAATCCGCGAGAGCACGTATACGGCGACATCTGCTGGAACGAAGTCCAACTTGTCCCCCTCCGGCATTTGAAACGGCGTGCTCGAGTAGGCGAAGAAAAACGCCATTCCAGGATCCGGGTAATCGTTTGCCTTGCGGAATATCTCATCGCGCCAGGCTTCTCTCGCGGCGGTGTATCTCGCCTCGTAGTCGCTAAGCCAGTCGAGGGTCACGATGTCGTACCCGGCCGCCAATAGCCCATCGCGGACATTTACCGTTCTCCTCGAATTGACATCCCCCGAACCTGTTCCGCCCTTGATGGTCTCAACGGCACCGGCCCCATAAAGAGCCACCTTGGCACCGGGTGCAACCGGCAGTAGATTCCCGTCGTTTTTGAGGAGGACCATTCCGTCAGCGGCAGCACGTCTGGATACTTCCCTGTGCCTGACCTCGTATTCGCGTTCTTCGATGCTGGGACTGCCTACGAGCGGGTGCTTCTTGATCTTCATTTGAGCCTCTCAATCTGCGCTGTCCTCGGGACAACGTCAGATGACAGTGCCCCTATCTCTCGCCTTTCGCATAGTTTACCAATCCCACGAGTCCAGAGCCCGTGTGAGCGCCAATCACTGGACTCAGGGGAAGGGTCCTGATCAGGATTCCCGGGTATTTCTCGGAAATCTTCTGAACGATGTAATCGGTGCCCTCCCTAGGACCGGAATAGACGGCATAGGCGATGTTCCCGTTCGACTGGTCGAAGCTCTTGTCGAAGTTGTCGAGCATGTACTTGATTGCCTGTTTAGAGCCCCTCTTCTTGCAAACGATCTCAAGCTCGCCCGCATCGTTGAACCTCATGACCGGCTTGATGCTCAGAGCGGTGCCGAGGAGGGCTGTTGCAGCGGGGAGCCTGCCTCCCCTGCTGAGATAGATGAGGTCGTCGACGATGAACCTGTGCATGACCTTGCCTGCATGCTCGGCTACCCATTTGGCGTTATCCTCGAAGGACATTCCGGCTGCTCGGTTCCTGCAAGCGGATTCCACCAGCAAGCCAAGGCCAATGGTTGCCCCCTTGCCATCGATCACCGCCACGTCGGCGTGCCCGTATTTCTCCTCGAGTTCTTGCACGGCGTTTCTAGCCGAATCCACGGTATGGCTGATTCCCAGGGAAAGGCCGATGTACATGACCTGCTTGCCCTCTTTGACGTAAGGCTCGAAAAATTCGTAGTAGCGGCTCGGCATGATCTGCGTTGTGAAGGTCTCTGCGCCCTTCTTCAATTTCGCATAGTAATCGTCTAGCTGGCCTGTTGTGTCGTATCCGTTGTAGACCAGCGTCTCTCCATCAATCGTGTATTCCATCTGGAGGAACTTGATGTCGTTATCTTCAACGATCTGAGGCAGCACGTCCGCTGATGCATCAGTGACGATTGAGTACATTTAGTCTTCTCCTCTTGACCCATTCATGATGTATATTATTAATACATATGTATGTTATATAATTGCATGTGTCAGAGTGAAGACACAATGCGCAGTGTTGTTAGTTATCGCAACAGATTTCAAAAATTGTACGGGATGATTCCATGGACAAGAGAGTAGTGAAGACCAAGCGCAATATCAGGAACACATTGGTAAAACTCTTGGACGAGAAGCCTTTCGAGAAGATCACCGTAGCCGAGATATGCCGTGAGGGGGAAATCGGGAGAATCACGTTCTACTCCCATTACGACGACAAATACGCTCTGGTAGAGGAGATCTTCAACGATTTCGTGACCGAATGCGACATCGACTACCACAGGTTGCAAAAGGAGAACAATCCCGATCTCTCTACCTCGAAGAGCTACGACAACCTCCTGGCATGCATAGTAAACGTCTTCGCGAACCACGAGAAGTTTCTGCACAAGGTAACTTCTTCAGAGAATCCCTACCTGAAATCAGCCCTCTACCAGCATCTCTTCACCGAGGTGGATTCCTACATCAGGCGCCACAAGGAAGGTTTCCACTCCAAATACCCATCTGGGCTGATAGCAGCTCTGATATGCAGCGGCCTTTTCGGGGTAATCGGCGAGGGAAGCTCCATGGGGCTCACGCCAGATCAGATCAGAGACGTGGCAGAATCGATGCTCCACGACCTGATGAGGTCGTCGCTGTTCGTGACAAGGGGCGATTAGGATCCTGGAACCTGAGGGTCAGCGGCGCAAACGCCACGCGCTGAAAGCCCGAGTGATTTCGGGTGCCCCTAAAGAACGAGAGGCATCTGGTTCGAGAAACGGAAGATAGATATCGCAAGCTTGGCTCACAACAGGATATCGACATCCGGGTCGGGGTTCACAAGAAGGCCATCTTCGACCATTTCCTGGGACACTTTCACATAGGAATCCGCGGTCTCGGTTGGGATATTGGCAACCTCTTCCTCGCTGAGCTCGCGCACGAGCCTTGCCGGCACCCCCATGATCAGGCTCTTGGGAGGGAATTTCTTTCCACCTGTCACCAAGGCTCCTGCACCCACGACGCTGTTCTCGCCGATAACTGCTCCATCCATGACAATAGAGCCCATGCCCACTAGAGCGTTTCTCCCAATTGTGCAGCCATGCACAATGGCACCATGGCCCACGGTAACGTGGTCGGCAATAGTGCAAGGGTTGTTCGTGTTCACATGAATTACCACGTTCTCCTGCACGTTGGACTGTTTACCGATGACAATTGGAGCCATGTCCGCCCTCAGCTGCGCGCCCGCGAGGATGCAAGACTCGGGGCCAACCGTCACATCACCCACGATGGAGCATCTTGGCGAGATGCGACAGTTCGGGTCGAGTTTGACGTTGTGATATCTGTCTTTTCCCATGTCGCTCATCTTCCATCCATCGCCCTGATTCCCATTGAAACCGTCCCAGGGCGGGAAATCGCATTAGTAGCGCTCGTCGATGACGCGCTTCGTCTTCTTCTCTGAACGCGGGAGAACTCCGAGCTCGACGATCTTCACCAGCGGCGTGAACCCGATGCGCGATTTGATCTCGCGGGCAACTTCGTCTGCCAGCTCGCGCCAATCCTGCGTGCCGTCGGTCTCCACGTAGATGCGCATCGTGTCCCTGTTCTCGAGATGCGACAAACGGATCTGATACTCGCTGGAGAGCTGCGGGAACTCCGCGAGAACCTCTTCGACCTGCTTGGGGAACACGTTGACGCCGTGGATCTTGAACATGTCATCAGAGCGTCCGGAGATGACATCGATTCGCGGATGAGGACTCCCGCACTCGCATTCGCCGGGGATGATGCGGCTGAGGTCATGCGTGCGGAATCTCACCAGGGGCGCGCCTTCCTTCTGAAGGGTCGTCAGAACGATCTCGCCCCACTCTCCGTCTGGGACTATCTCTCCCGTATCCGGGTTGATGATCTCGACGTAAACGTAATCGTTCCAAATATGCATTCCGGTGTCGTATTTGCAGTTGATCCCGATTCCGGGGCCGTACACCTCTGTGAGCCCATAGATGTCGTAAAGCTCGATTCCGAGCTCGTTTGCAATTCGGCTGCGCATCTTCTCGCCCCAGCGCTCCGACCCGATAACCCCCTTGCGAAGATGGATCTTGTCGCCGATGCCCCTCTTGGCGATCTCCTCGGCGAGGAGCAATGCGTAGGAGCTCGTGGCGCACAGCACGGTAGTTCCGAGATCCATCATCATCTGGAGCTGTTTGTCGGTATTGCCCGGTCCCATTGGAATTGCCATGGCTCCGAGGCGCTCGCATCCGGCCTGGAATCCGATTCCTGCCGTCCAAAGGCCATAGCCTGGGGTAATCTGCACGCGGTCTTCTGGAGTGACGCCAGCGTATTCGAAGCAACGGGCGAACTGGATGGCCCAGTCATCGACGTCCTTCTGGGTATAGGGAATGATAACCGGGGTGCCCGTGGTTCCCGAAGACGAATGGATTCTCACGATCTTGTCAGCGGGCACGGCAGCAAGTCCCAGTGGGTAAGCCTCACGAAGGTCCGCCTTCTCAGTGAATGGGAGATTCTCGAAATCTGCCTGCGTCTTGACGTCGCGAAGGTCGATTCCATCGAACTTCTTGGCATAGAAAGGCGAACGCTCCTTGAGCGTTTCGAACGACTTGCTTATTACCTTGAACTGTTCTGGAAGCATCTCCATCAGATGTCCACTTCCTCTCTCCCCGCATGGTCGAACGTGCAAGATGTAGGTTTCACATCTGCACATTTTATATAAAAAGGGAACCACGGGGACGGTTGGCTGGAATTGAGGTGGTCAGTTGTCGCTCGGGATTGCGCAAAGGGTGGGAAAGAAAATGCCGGCCGCATTTGCGGCCGGCATCCCAAATCAACATTCAACCAACTTCCAATAGGACCATTGGGGTTTCAATTTAACTGCAACCCCAACCATCTCAGAGCTAGATCTTCTCGACTATCGGATCGAACTCTCCAATGTCGAGCTTGAGACCCTTGACGTCCTCGATAGCCTTCTTCGTGCGCTCCTCGACCTCTTCCCTGGGCAGATACCCAAAGTACATGGAAGCATAGTAGGTGTACATGTCCTCGAACGTCATCTTGCCCGGATGCCTGCCGTAGTAAGAGTCTATGGCAGCTTCGATTCCCTTATATGCCACGAAGAGGAAAGTTGCCTTACTGGCACCGACCTGATCTTGTGTGGTCTTGTACGCCTTGAAATCGTTGGCAATGTAGCGGCTCTCATCGTCATTTGCAAGGTCGTCGAGCATGAACTCCATGACGAACCTGCGCCAGCGCTCATCATCGTAGGCAATCTTGCGGTGCATTGCCACACCGAGGAACGCTCTCTGCACATCGTCCTCATCTGGGAAGAGTTCGACCGTGTAGTTGGTGAGCTTGACCATGACCTCATCGTAGAGCATTGAGGCTATATTGCGCTTGTTCCCGAAATGATGGGCAATGGTTCCCGGGTTGACCATTGCGGCCTTGTAGATTTCCGAGTAGGTCGTGTTCTTGTAGCCCTTCTCCAAGAAGAGCTTCTTGCATGTTTCGATGATTATCCCGCGTGTCTCCATGCCGTTGGCGTAGTTGACCATTGATTTCCCCCATTCTATGAGACCCGATTTTAATCGGGCAACTTTCCGGCGTCTCAATTACTGCGGGCAGAGCTGTGCGCCGGAGGCAATTCTTTAGATAAAATCTTATAAATGTTTAACGAAATCTAATCAATTACCAAGTTCCAATATATTGAGCACTTTAAAATTTGTAAAGCCATTTCAATAAAATAAACAAGTTATTCACGAAATTGCCCAAAATATATTGAATTTGAGCGCACACAGATACTTCAATAACAAAATATTGTCTTCTTCGTTTATTTTTACGAGTGTTTTCATAAAGTTTGCCGAATGTAACCATTTTGACAGCCGAGTGGGATTCTCACCCGCCGCAAGTCGTCATTTTCTCCCGAAAATTTTATCTGCGAAGCGTCTCTCCATCTCATACCTGAAATCTTGCAGGTTGATACCGCGGTCCTCGTAATCCAATATTGACAGAGAACAGGCCCCCGTTGCGGCAAGTGAATCGTACAGGGCCTCGACCTGCTTCGCAAACTCTTCGTTGTCACTCGAGAACGGGTGAATGTCCCCGATGTACCCATGGAAGAAGATCTGATCTCCGAAATCTTTAATGGTCTTCGCAATATCATCCTGCACGGCCTCGTAGTTGAACTCCCACATGTCCACTCCAGCCTCTATCATTGCCGGGACGAACTTGGCCACGCTCCCACAGCTGTGGAGAATGAAGAAAATGTCCAGCTCATGTGCTCGATTGACGACCCGCTTGACCCTGGGAAGGAAGAACTCTCTGAGAGCATCCTCGGAAAACGCCATGGATCTCTGAGTTCCCCAATCGTCGTGCAGTATCAGCGTATCGCAACCGCAATAATCATGTAGATGCTCGACCAGAGCGATGTTGTGATCGCAAATGACATCCAGCAGTTCCTGAACATCTTCTGGGCATTCGTATAGAGATGCGGCAGCTTCCTCATAAGAGCAGAGCGAGATCATCCTCTCGTAGAACCCTGTCAAGACAACGCCACAAGAGGGCCTGTCCTTGCTGAGAGACAGATACTCTGACCCCTCCCCCTTCCAATCCCATGAATCCACGTCTGGGATCTCGATCTGACGCCATTCTTCCAGCGAACCGACAACAGGGTTCTTCGAATCTATGAAAGCCGGAAGCATCGGGTTGTCAGGGTTCGGAACCCAAAGTGCACCAAATGCGTCCACTCCGCCTTCGTAGCCACAGGCAACGTTGTCGGGGATCAAATCCGGGTAGACAACGTTCATATCCTCATATACATCTGGGACCCATGAGAATTCTTCCCGTGAAATGAATCTCCTCCAGTTCTCCTTCGGTGTGATGGGCGTGTTCAACTTGTCAATGGGCTCCTGCTCCCATCCATAATTCGTCCCGCAAACCGGATACTTTCCCGTTCTGGCGAGCTCGTCTTTGCTGAAAGTCTTCAATTCTGCCATCTTATTGTCCCCTCCTGTCATCCTCTCGGTCTGGATTTCCTTTATTTGAAAAACTGTCGTCGTTGTTTTCTTCGGATTTGGTGTCTGTTTTCCCGGTTTTTTCACCGGTCGGAGACGAAGGCGGTATCATTGAGACATCGTCGAGGTCGGGTAGTTTACGACCGCATCTAGTGCAGTAAAGGGATTTCGAGTACTGGGGAAACCCGCAATATGGGCAGGGCCTGTTGCAGGCAACTTTTGCAGATTTGTAGCACACCGCCTTTTTCCTTTCCTTACGAAATGCCTGAGTTGAAGCAAATGGGAAAATGAGGGACAGCAAGAGCAAAGTGGCAGCATCCGCAAATTCGGATGGCTCGTGCCAAGAAGACAACATCGAGAGCATCAACGCTGCAAGCAGCATCACAGGTGCCGGCACGGAAGAGGGCGACTCGGCAAGCGATAGACCTCCTCTTTCCAAGGTGCTTTCCAACCTGTCGATTCTGGGCATGCTCGGTGTGAGCTGTTACTCTCTTCTCATCATGAGCGTGCCAGTAGCTCGGGCTCTCCCCTTCCTTTCCTACGCCTCC
>JBMNUL010000100.1:0-9751 GCA_050946255.1 Coriobacteriales bacterium
GGATATCCAGATGTATCATTCGCCGACCTTGTGGCCACCTCGACTGCATTGGACGCCACGCTCTCAATGGTTGGGGTGGATGGAAGCCTCACAACCTATACTCCGCCTTCTGCTGATTCCTACACCACCTACTCCGACACAGATTCCAGCAAGAAGACCGTGACCCAGGAATCCACGTCGTTCAATGGCTCCACTGGAAATTCCGATGCCCCGACGATCTGGAGCGTCACTTTCACGTACGACTACACCTCAGGTGACTCGACTTCGGGGGAGGTCACGGATAATCCCACGAGAACCGTGGAGATCGCTCTGTCGTGATTGAATTCGCGGTTTGTCCGGGTGAGATCGTCCCCCTTTCTGTCCTGATTGCGAAAGCTTTCGAAACGTCTCAATAACCCCCCGACAGAACTTTTGACGGCTACCGTTTTCTTAAGCGCGGTTCGCGGCAGTGGTCATTGACTGTTAACATTTGTACTAATAGTATGGATTTTAATTACATCTGGTTAATTCTTCCCACTTGTGGGTTTCATATAGGCTCTTGAATAGAATAGCTTCATCGTTACTCATCCTAGGCCGCGCCATGATGTGATTACTCATGTTCTGGTGCGGCATTTCTCTTTTCCGTATCGGAGCATCGCACCATTGAAAATGAAGGACTGTTAAACGCACTACGGAAAGGAGAACCTCAGATGCCAGAAATACTGTGGATCGTGATTTTCGCGATTGTCGGCATCGTCGTGGGATTCGTAATTTCCAGTCTCCTCTCAAAAGGCAAGTCCAAGAAAGCCAACAATACAGCTGAGGATATCATCAAGAAGGCCGAGCACGAGGCGGCGAGCATCCGCAAGGAAGCCGAGGTCGAGGCCAAGGACAAAGCCTATAAGATCAAGAGCGAGCTGGACAAGGAGATAGCCGACCGCAAAAAAGAGATCAACCAGCAGGAGAACAGGCTCATCCAAAGGGAGAATTCCCTTGACAAGCGTTCCGATGGATTGGACAAGAGGGAACACCAGATCTCCTCTTTGCAGGGTCAGGTTGAGAAAAAGGAGCAGAAGCTCAACGACCAGCTGGCCGAGGTCACAGAGGACCTGGAGCGAATCTCTGCGATGAGCAAGGACGAGGCCCGCGAGGAGCTCATCAACAGGGTCAAGGGCGACATGACCAAGAGGAGTGCATCCATCATCAGGCAGGCAGAGGCACAGACCAAGATCGAGGCGGACCGTCGTGCCAGGAGCATCATCAGCACCGCCATCCAGAGGGTGGCTGCAGACCACACCTCCGAGCGCACGATCTCCACTGTGCCGATTCCATCAGATGACCTCAAAGGGAGGATCATCGGTCGCGAGGGCCGTAACATCAGGACCTTCGAGCAGATCACGGGTGTCAACCTGATAATCGACGACACCCCTGAAGTCGTTGTCATATCCAGCTTCGACCCAGTCCGCCGCGAGATTGGAAGAATCACCCTCGAGAACCTGATCGCAGATGGAAGGATCCATCCCGCGAGGATAGAGGAGATGTACTCCAAGGCAACCAAGTTCGTCAACCAGCAGATCCAGGACGCTGGGGAGAAGGCTGCCTATGAGGTTGGCATTCACGACCTCGACCCCGAGCTCATCCGCACGCTGGGAAGGCTCAAGTTCCGCACATCTTACGGCCAGAACGTTCTGAAACATTCTCTGGAGGTCGCGTACCTGACCTCTATAATGGCATCAGAGCTCGGAATCGATCCTGTGCTTGCAAAGCGCGCCGGCCTCCTGCACGACATCGGCAAGGCAATCGACCACGAGGTGGAAGGTTCGCATGCTGTAATCGGGGCCGACCTCGCAAGGCGCTACGGTGAGCCCAAGGAAGTCGTTCATGCAATCGAGGCCCATCACAACGATGTGGAGCCCGCAACTGTGATTGCAGTCTTGGTCCAGTCCGCAGACGCCATCTCGGCAGCGCGCCCCGGTGCCCGCAGCGAGTCGATGGAGAACTACATCAAGAGGCTCGAGAAGCTCGAGTCGATTGCAAATTCGCATGACGGGGTCGAGCGCACCTATGCAATGCAGGCAGGACGCGAGATCAGGGTCATGGTCGAGCCCGAGAAGATCAGCGACGCCCAGGCCACGGTCCTCGCGCATGACATTGCGACCGAGATCGAAGAGCAAATGCAGTATCCTGGTCAGATCAAGGTTCTCGTGATCAGGGAGAGCCGTGCAATGGATTATGCCAAATAGCATCGGGAATTGGAATTCGCTATGAGCGATGTTGGAAACATTTTGGATGATGAGAGAGACGCCCGGGGCGGTAGTTCCGCCCAGGGCGCCTCTGACAATGGCGCGCTGCTCGGATTCATAGAGTCCGTGGCGGGTGATTCGCATGTTCGCGTCGAGGAGAACCTCGGCGATGGGTTTGTCAGGCTCCGCAGCTCCGAGGCAGAGCGGCGCCAGGCCATGCACGACATCCGTGCCGTGGAGGACATCATCATAGAGCTGCTCCGGAATTCGCGTGATGCCGATGCAGATGCCATCTTCCTTGCGACCACAAGAGACGGCGCTACGCGAACCATAACGATTCTGGACAACGGGAGAGGAATCCCCGAGCACATGCACGAGAAGATCTTCGAGCCCAGGGTGACTTCAAAGCTCGACACGATGTCCATGGACCGTTGGGGCGTTCATGGCAGGGGCATGGCGCTTTTCTCCATCAAGTCGAATGTCGACACGGCGGAGGTGATCGACTCCGCAGAGGGCAAGGGGACCGCCATCTTCATCTCGGTCGATACAGAGAAGCTTCCCGAGAAGACGGATCAGTCCTCGGTTCCCCAGCTTCAGCGCGATGAGGATGGGAACATGGTCGTTGCCAGAGGTCCCCACAACATCAATCGAAAGGTCATAGAGTTCGCTCTGGAGACCAGGCACGACGTGGATATCTACCTTGGATCTCCAGCAGAGATCTCGGCTACCTTGCTCGACTATGGCGACAAGACGACCAACGAGGACGAGCTGTTGTTCAACGATGATACCTCTGAGCTCCCTATTTGCCAGAGGCTTGCGGCGTGTGGCTCCGCCACCGATCTGATGCAGCGTTGCTCCGACTTGGGGCTCAACATTTCAGAGCGAACCGCGCACAGGATTCTCCACGGCCAGATCGCACCACTCAAGCCCTACTACAACATCGTGACCTCCAAGAAGTCCAAGGCGCCACAGCCTGTGGATATATTCAAGGACAACAGGGTGCTCAAGATCTCAAAGGAGGACCTGGGGTCTTTCTCGCGCAAGCTCGAGGATGCATTCGAATCCATCGCCGGGTCTTATTACATCAGTTTGAAAGACGAGCCAAAGATCACCATTGGCAAGGATTCCATCAAGGTCACGTTCCCAATAGACAAGGAATAGGGGACGAGCCGGGATTTTCCGTCTCGGTTTTCCAGTTTCCTGATTTTCCGTTCCGCTTCAAGTCCAATTCAATGGCGGGCGGTATGGTGCCTCATCTTATTCGCTCCAACTCAGCTCATCTAGAACGCGGGCATTGCTGCACAACTGCTAATTTGTGTTCTCGTGAATGGGCAAATTAATCTGGAAACTAAAGGCGAACAGCCTGATTGGGGCTTCGAGTGGGCTTAATTGGGGGGCTTTTCGGCGTTCTGGTGACATTTCTGAAACGAAATTGTAGAATTATGCATTACCAGCCCAAATCTATTTATGGGCGCAAACACAACACTACTGCAAGAAAAATGTTGAATCGAAAGCCAAGGAAATGGATTACCTCAAGGTCTCTTCCAAGTCCTCGCCATCTTCGGTGGCTGGGGCGATTGCCGGAATGATCAAAGACGGTGTTCCCGTCGAGATCCAATGTGTGGGAGCCGGCGCTGTCAATCAGGCTGTCAAGGCCATCGCAATCTCACGTGGCTTCCTAGCACCTATAGGAATCGAGATTGCCTGCGTTCCATCTTTCGCCGACATCGAGATCGACGGCGAGTACCGTACTGCAATCAGGTTCTCTGTCAAACCTGATTACGTTAGGGACGTCGGGCATCCGGTAGGGTGACTGCAGGGTTTTTCAGTACAAGGACGTGACGGGATCGCCCCGGCACGCTTATCGAGCAGGACCAAATTCGAATGAAGCACATCAATTTCGAGATGCACTGCCACACCACCTGTTCCGACGGTGTGCTGACGGCGGCGCAGCTCATTGAAAAGGCCGCCGAGTGCGGCCTCGACTATATTGCGATAACAGACCATGACACCGTTGCGGCCATTCCAGAGGCCCTTTCGGTGCTGCCAGAGACCATGAAGCTGGTTCCCGGAGTCGAGATTTCCTCAGCTGATGGGGACAGGGACGTCCACATGTTGGGGTATTTCATCGACACCTCCAATCAAGAGCTCCTTGCCAGTATGGCGAATTCGCGTGAGAGACGTCGCCAGCGTTCCATTGCAATGGTCCAGAAGCTGGAAGAGGCCGGGTATCCCATCAGCGTCTCCGAATTCGAGGCTTCTGGGGTCACAATCAACAGGAGCAACGTTGCCAGGGCGCTTTGGAAAGCCGGTGCGGTCGAGGAGTTCGAAGATGCGTTCAAGACCCTCATAGGCAAGGGCTGCCCCTTTTACGTCGAACGCGACGATATCGATGCTGAGGATGCCGTGAAGCTGATCGTCGGGGCCGGTGGAATGCCGGTGATCGCCCATCCTGCGCACTACGGTGTCGTGGACCTCATCGAGCCCCTCAAGAAGGTCGGGCTTGCCGGCGTGGAGTGCTATCACAGCGAGCAGACTCCAGAGGAATCTGCCCAGCTGGTCTCCATCTCCAGAAATCTGGGTCTTCTCGTGACCGGCGGGTCTGACTTCCACGGCGATCCCGTGCACCCGTCCGTGCTCGCTGGCAACCAGCCTCCCCAGGAGGACATCCTGGCATTTCTCGAAGCTGGGCGCGACTATGGATTCGAGGCATGAGATGGGATCTCTCGATGGAAGGACGTTCTGCGTCAAGGTCTTCGGATGCCAGATGAACAGGAACGACGGCGAGCTCGTGACGGGTCTGTTAGAACACGAGGGTGCCGTTGCCGTGACCGACGAGCTCGACGCCGAGATCGTCGTCTACATGACATGCTGTGTCCGCGAGAAGGCTGATACACGGGTTTTCGGGCAGATTGCCTCGATGAAGAACGAGCCTGTCCCAGAGACATCCAAGAGCGGGCGCAGGGTGGTGGCCGTAGGGGGTTGCATAGGGCAACGCGACGGGGAGAAGCTCCTGAAGATCCTCCCAAACGTGGACATTGTCTTCGGGACCCACAATATCGAGGACCTTCCAAAGCTGGTGGAGGATTCTCTCATGGGGGCGAGTCCCAAGGCCGAGCTCGTCGAGGACAGGGGCCCTTACGATGCGCGTGTGCCCAAGCACCGCGAGAGCAAGTTCCACGCCTGGCTCCCGATAATGAAGGGGTGCGACAATTTCTGCACGTATTGCATCGTGCCCTATGTAAGGGGGCGCGAGATGAGCCGTCCCATGGAAGAGATTGTCCAAGAGGCCGAATGGCTGGTAGGAGATGGTGTTCGCGAGATAACCCTGCTCGGGCAGAACGTCAACTCCTATGGGCGAGACCTGTATGGAAAGCCGCGGTTCGCCGAAGTTCTCGAGGCAGTGGCTGGAACCGGCATCGAGAGGCTCCGCTTCGTCACGAGCCATCCGAAGGACCTCACGGACCAGACCATCGACGCAATGGCAGAACTGGATTGCGTAATGCCTCAGCTCCACCTTCCGGTGCAGTCTGGCTCGGACAGGATCCTCCGCGAGATGAACCGTGGATACACCGCTGAAAAGTACCTGTCCATAATCGACAAGCTGAAGTCGAGGGTGGGTGACATCGCGCTTTCAACAGATGTGATCGTTGGTTTCCCCGGCGAGACCGAGGAGGACTTCGAGCTCACATACGACCTTGTCAAACAGGTCGGGTACTCTCAGGTCTTCACGTTCATCTACTCCAAGAGGGAGGGCACCCCCGCAGCCTCGATGCCAGACGATACCCCGCGCGAGGTGATCCAGGAGAGGTTCGACAGGCTTGTGGACCTGGTCCAGGACTCTGCATACGAGCAGAACCAGAAGGAACTCGGCAAGATAGTCCCGATTCTCGTCGAGGGAACCTCTGCCAGAGATGAATCGGTGATGATGGGGAGGAGCCCGAAGAACCAAACGGTTCACTTCACCTGTCCAGAAGGTGTGTCTCCAGAGGATCTTGTAGGCAAGATCGTCAACGCCAAGGTCGACCTCGCCAGAACCTGGTATCTCAAGGCCACGCTGGTGGAGGGATAGCGGGATATGCAAGTCGACCGCGATATCTTCAAGAAGAACCTGGATTCCCTTGCAGAAGACATTGCCTCCAGAACCGGTGGTTTCGAGCCCCGAACCGTTCTGGCGATCGTTGGTCCAACTGGAACCGGGAAGTCCTATCTCGCAGAACGGGTGGCCAGGATTCTGGAGGAGCAGGATGCCATGCCTGCTGTGGAGATCGTGTCTGCCGATTCCATGCAGGTTTACCGTGGGATGGATATCGGCACTGCCAAGGTTCCAGCTGAGAAGCGCAGCGTTCCCTACCATTGCATCGACCTAGTCGATCCGGGGGAGGCTTACTCTGCATCTATCTACCAGCGCGATGCTCGCGAGGCAATAGAGAAGGTGTTCTCCCTTGGAAAATTGCCGATTGTCTGCGGGGGCACCGGACTCTATGTCCGCGCTGCCCTCGACGTGATGGACTTCCCACCGGGAGACCAAGTGGAGAATCCAGTTCGTGCCAAGTACACGGCCATTGCAGAGGAGAAGGGCCCCGAGTACGTGCACTCGCTTCTCGAGCAGGTAGACCCGGAGAGCGCATCCCTGATACATCCCAACAACGTGCGGAGGACTATAAGGGCATTCGAGATGCTATCCGAGGGCAGGCACTACAGCGATCAGGTCAGTGGGATGAAAACCTTCAATCCGTTCTACGATACCGTTTACATAGGGCTTACCATGGAGACCGACACCCTGTATGCTTCTATTGATAATAGGGTCGACGAGATGATGGAAGCCGGTCTTCTCGATGAGGTAAGCGGCCTTGTGGACAGAGGATTTGCAGATGCAATTACCTCCTCGCAGGCCATTGGCTACAAGGAGTTCATCGATGTCTTCGAGGGGAAGTCGACGATCGATGAGGCCGTTGAATCGATCAAGAGGTCGACCCGCAGGTACAGCAAGAGGCAACGCACCTGGTTCCGCCGGGACCCGAGAATCGAATGGTACCAGGTTGACTAGGGAATGAGAGTTTTCCTGGGAGGCCGGAGCGCTTCTGTCCCCGGTTCCCAGCGGACTTAGAGGAGAGTTCAAATGAAGTACGACTTCGTCAAGATTCACGGTGCTGGAAACGATTTCGTTTTCATCGAGGACATGCGAGATTCGCTCTCGTTTTCCCAAGATCAAATCGCGTTTATCTGCGACAGGCATTTCGGGGTAGGGGCCGATGGGCTCATCCTCGTCAAGCCTGCCAAAGACGACGCCAACGATGCATTCATGGACTATTACAACTCCGATGGCACGAAGGCGCAGATGTGCGGGAACGGAGTCAGGTGCTTTGCGAAGTATCTCGTGGACAATGGGTTGGTGGATTCATCCTCCGGGTCTCTAGATGCCGAGACCCGCGCTGGAGTCAAGCACATCGAGTACAAGCTGGACGGGGAGAGGAGGCTCGTTCTCGCCAGGGTGGACATGGGCCTGCCGATTCTCGAGGGCCCGAAGGTCCCCACGACCCTCCCGGTCAACAGCGACGGCATGGTGATCTTGGCCCCACTCGACACCCCGTTCGGCCACTTCGACTGCACATGCGTCTCGATGGGCAATCCCCATTGCGTGATATTCATGCCAGACAGCTCCTATTTCACCGACCCGGGCAGTTTCGACATCCGAGGCGTCGGTCCGTATCTTGAATGCCATGATGTGTTCCCCGAGAAATGCAACATCGAGTTCGTCCATGTCGACGGAATGGATGGGGATTGGGCTCAGATCCACATGCGCGTTTGGGAGCGTGGAGATGGGGAGACCCTTGCATGCGGAACCGGGGCATGTGCTGCAGGCGTTGCCGCGTATCTAACTGGTCAGGCCGGCAGGAAGGCCCATGTCCACCTGCTTGGGGGAACTCTCGACATAGAGTGGCGAGAGGACGGCCACGTTATGATGACCGGTCCAGCGGTGGAGTCGTTCCGGGGAACGATCGAGTTCTAACTGGCACGGCTTGGGGAGATCATGACCGAGTTCGAGGTGATAACCGACGAGAAGGAGAACCGCGAGAGGGCGATTCTAGTTGGGATTGATCGCGGCGATGCAGACTGGCCCCTTTCGGAATCTCTGGCTGAGCTCGGCAGGCTCGTCGACACCGCTGGCGCCGATGTTGTGGCAACCACATATCAGAAGCTCAAATCTCCAAACCCGAGGACCTTCATAGGCTCTGGCAAGGCCAAGGAAGTTGCCCAGATGGCAGTTACCTACGACGCCCAGGTCGTCGTCTTCGATGACGAGCCATCTCCTTCCCAACAGGCGAATCTGGAGAAGATAATGCCGACCGTCAAGGTGATTGACAGGACCGCCCTGATCCTCGACATCTTCTCGTTGCATGCCCTCACCCGAGAGGGAAGGCTCCAGGTGAGGCTGGCCCAGAACCAGTACCTGTATCCCCGGCTCCGTGGAATGTGGGCGCACCTCGCCTCCAACAGGATGGGAGGAGGAGTTGGTTCGAGGTTTGGAGAAGGCGAGAGCCAGCTCGAGGTCGACAGGCGAATCGTGAGGCGCAGGATCGACAAGATCCGCTCAGAGCTGGTGAAGCTCGAATCCGACAGGAACAACCAGCGCAAGGCGCGCTATGACGAGGGAATCTCGAAGGTCGTGCTCGTTGGGTACACGAACGCGGGAAAGTCCACTCTCCTAAATGCCCTCACCGGAGCGAACGTGCTGGCAGCGGACCAGCTTTTCGCCACCTTGGATTCCACGACGAGAAGGCTGACTCTTCCCGAGGGCAGGACCGTGACCATCACCGACACCGTGGGGTTCATCCAGAAGCTTCCAACGACTTTGGTCGAGGCTTTCAAGTCCACTCTCGACGAGGTCGCGGGATCAGATCTGATACTTCTAGTCTGCGATGCCTCGTCAGCGAAGATGGGCGCGCAGTTCCGCGCCGTCAAGGACGTTCTCGATCAAATCGGGGCGACCGCGATTCCGTCGATCACCGTTTTCAACAAAGTGGACCTCATATCCGAGGAAGAGCGGGAGGCGCTCACGAAGAGATATTCCGATTCCGTTTGCATCAGCGCTGTCAACGGGTATGGAATAGATGAGCTGATCTCCAGGATCTCGCAGGCCTGTGCTGCATCCGACGAGACGATGCAGCTCCTCATTCCATATGACAGGGGAGACCTGGTCCAGCTGGCACACGAGAGGTGCACCGTGATCTCCATCAGGTACGTTGAGAACGGCACCGAGATGAGCATAAAGTGCCCGCCTGCACTGGTGTCGCGTTACAGGGACTATCTGGTTGGCTAATGGCTTTTCCCGGGACTAATAGCTTGGAGGTTGAAGAAGACATGCAAGACTCTCCAATGACGGTGAGCTACGTTTTGGAAGGCGAGGGGGCATTCGACCCAGTTCAGGAATTCCCCGAGTCTCCAGTGCTTGAGCTGAAACTGGCAGAACCCGTGACCCTAGCTCCAAACAGCCGCGCGATGCTTCGCACAGGGGTGAGGATCTC
>JBMNUL010000101.1:0-9703 GCA_050946255.1 Coriobacteriales bacterium
CCCGACGTGCCGGCCATCGGTCAAAAGGACTACATGCGCAACATCCGCAACCTCTCGGCCGTGTCGCGTCAGGTCATCCCGCCGGCCACTCGCTTGGAGAACGCCCTTTACCCCTGGGTGTACTTCGCTGTTCTGCCGCTTTTTGCCCTCACGAACGCAAACGTTTCAGTGGGGGCGGACATCGGGCAGATCGTGGGGTCTCCGGTGTTTCTGGGGGTGTTCCTCGGGCTGGTCGTCGGCAAGCCGCTGGGCATCATGCTCGCGAGCTTCATCGTCGTGAAAACGCGCCTGAGCAGCCTTCCCGAGCACGTCAACTGGAGCCACATGTTCGGGGCATCGCTTCTCGGCGGCGTTGGATTCACGATGGCGATCTTCGTGGCGAACCTGGCCCTCGACGCGCCCGAGGTGGTCATGGCGGCCAAGCTGGCGATTCTCTGCGCCTCAGTTGTCGCAGGCGTGCTCGGATTCACTTTCCTCGCCCTCCAGGCACGCATCACGGTTCGCTCCGGGACGATGTTCCTCGACGTGTCGCCCGACGACGGGAACGCCCCTCATGATGAGCTGGAGAACCGCCATGAGTCCGCCCGCGCCGCCGAGCGCCTGGACAATGACGGCTTCCAGACCTACACCCGCGCCGTGTCCCAAGACGGAGTGCATGAGATCGAGATTCATTTAGATAACGGTGGTGAGTTGTAACGGGAGAGGCACCGGGGGATGTGTCTCCTGCCACACTGCCCCCATTTCCCCGCTGACAGCATCAAGTTTTGTAATTTTCGCATCTGATGCTAGAATTGCTAAACAGTTCGCAGATGGGCGATTGGCTCAGGGGGAGAGCGCTGCCTTCACACGGCAGAGGTCGCTGGTTCGAAACCAGCATCGCCCACCATGGATTCTTCGAGGCCGGGAGAACAACTCTTCGGCCTCTTCTTTTGCCGAGCACGGATCCGAAAGGCAAGCACTTCCAGCCAGCTACCTTGACCTGTCGTCGGTAATTGACATCATCTTGTTCAAAACTTAACAGAAATGGGATAATGTCGATTTAATCCAGTAGGTTGAATGTCCACGGACAATAGGAGGCCCATCGTGATTATCACGACAACCAACGGCGTCGATGGTTATAGAATTTCTGGGTATTACGGAATAGTCTTCGGCGAGGTAATCGTCGGCATCAACATCGCGAAGGACATTGGGGCCAGCTTCAGGAACATCGTCGGTGGCCGCAGCCAGGGCTACGAGGAGGAGATGGCGAAGGCCAGGAACTCCGCCTTGTCCGAGATGGAGAAGCGCGCCGAGGCGATGGGCGTCAACGCCATCGTGGGCGTGGACTTCGACTACGAGTCGCTTGGCGGTGGCGGGATGCTCATGGTGTCCGTCTCGGGCACCGCGGTCACGCTGCAGCCTGTGGGGTAGAGGGTCTGCTGACGGGTCCGTGTCTCACGGGCTGGGTTTTGTGCACGACTTGCACTCGGGGGCTATAGCCAGAACATGCGAGCATACTCTGTGAGGCAATAGGGCATTGATTCTTCAAGTTCAGGACATCAGCAAGTCGTTCGGGGGCAACCAGCTTTTCAGCGGGGTGTCCTTCATGGTGAACGAGGCGGACCGCTATGCCCTGGTGGGTCCCAACGGCGCTGGGAAGACCACGATGCTCAAGATCATCGCCGGGATCGAGAGCCCCGACAGCGGCCAGGTGATTCTCGCCAAGGGCTCCTCGATTGGATATATGGAGCAGGAGTCGATCGAGCTGGGCGAGGGAGTCCCTGTTCTAGACGAGGTCCTCTCTGGAGCTCAGCACGTCCTCGACATGCGCGACAAGATGACCCGCTTGGAGCAACAGATCTCCGAGTGCACCGATGAGGCAGAGCAGGCAAAGCTATTCGACGATTACTCGCGCACGAGCGAGGCCTTCGAACGTGCCGATGGGTACACGATCGAGCCGCGTGCCAGGAGCATCCTCTTTGGCCTTGGCTTCAAGGAAGAGGAGATGGGCAAGAACTGCGACGAGTTCTCCGGCGGCTGGCAGATGAGAATCGCGCTCGCCAAGCTCCTGATGCGCCAAGTTGACCTGCTCCTCCTCGACGAGCCCACGAATCATCTCGACCTGGAATCCGTTCGTTGGCTAGAGTCGTATCTTCGCTCCTATGGCGGCGCCGTGATCATCGTGAGCCACGACCGGGATTTCATGGACGGCATGGTAGACCACATCCTCGAGCTCGATTCCTCCGAGTTCAACACTTACAAGGGCAACTACTCCGACTACGAGCGTCAGCGCGAGGAGAGGATCGCCCGACTCGAGGCCGAGGCCGAGGCGCAGGCGGAGGAGATAGCCCGTCTCGAGGCCTTCATCGAGAAGTTCCGCTACAAGGCCACGAAGGCCAAGCAGGTGCAAGACCGCGTCAAGAAGCTGGAGAAGATCGAGCGAATCGTCGTGCCCACGCATGCGAAGAAGATCCACTTCCACTTCCCGCAGCCCCCGCGTAGCGGCAAGAAGGTCATGTCGTTTCAGAATGTCCGCAAGGCCTACGGTGACAACGTTGTCTACGACGGGCTGAACTTCGATATATACCGTGGTGAGAAAATCGCGTTGGTAGGCCCCAACGGCGCAGGCAAGTCCACATTGCTCAAGATGATCGCCGGAGTGGAGAAGCCGGATTCCGGCACGCTCGAGATCGGCACCAACGTGGGTATTTCCTATTTCGCCCAGCATCAGCTCGAGGACCTCAACCCCAGAAACACCGTCTTCCAGGAGCTCGACAATGCTGCACCTGGGTGGACGATCTCGGAGGTCCGCTCGCTGCTCGGCGCCTTCCTCTTCTCTGGCGATGATGCAGACAAGCGGGTATCCGTCCTATCAGGAGGAGAGAAGTGCAGACTCGCGCTGGCAAAGATGCTCGTGAAGCCCACGTCGCTTCTCTGCCTCGACGAACCAACGAACCATCTCGACATCTCGAGCGTGCAAGTGCTCGCCGATGCCCTCGACCAATTCGACGGGACTCTCGTCCTGATAAGCCACGACAGGCACCTGATCCGCACGGTTGCCAACCGGATCGTGCAGATCGTAGATGGCGTTCCCACTATCTTCGATGGCGATTACGACTACTACCTAGAGAAGACCGGGCAAGCAGACGACGAGACCGGAAGGGCCGGAACCGGAGCATCGAGTGCCCATGCCATGCCTGCCTCTGACTCGGGCAAGTCGGGCTCGGGCAAGGCATCCGGCGATGAGGGCGGGTCCGGGAAGCGCGTGCCAAGGAGGATCCACACGTCTGAGGGCACTTCCACCGGCAACGCGGGAGGCACCCCCAAACCGCAAGCTCAGAAGAAGGGGGAGTACCGCACGAAGGAGCAGAAGCGCGCCGATGCTGAGATGCGCAAGAAGAGGTCTGCCCTGGTGCGTGAGGAATCCAAGAGGCTGGAGAAGGTCGACAAGGAACTCGACAAGCTCAACGCGAGGAAGAAGGAGCTCGTAGAGCTCATGGGCGATGAGAACCTCTACTCCGATGTTCAACGATCCAAAGATGTGACATTCGAGTACAACGATATCCAGGCGGAAATAGATAAGCTCGAGAACGAATGGATGGAGCTCAGCGAGACCATAGAGTACAAGCTCTCGACGTTGGAGGAATAGCTGGCAGTTGGGAGGCAGCTTGAGCCGCCCACACTTTTTATAGATGTTGATGATGCCGACACTGGGGCCGTCGAGTTTACGATATCTCCGATGTCGATATTTAGGATGTGGCAATGGGTCAGATATCAGTTTGGACGATAATCAGCATAATCTGCTTTATCCCGGCGATCGTTCTCCACGAGTGCGGTCATGGTTTCGCCGCCTACAAGCTCGGCGACCCGACGGCAAAGAACGCCGGGAGGCTCACTTTGAATCCCATAAAGCACATCGACCCGTTCGGGACCGTGATCTTGCCGCTCCTTCTCGCGGTGACTGGTCTTCCGGTGTTCGGTTATGCGAAGCCGGTGCCCTACAACCCCAGGTACTTCAAGAACATCCGCAAGGGAGAGGTCATCACCGGTCTGGCCGGTCCTTGCATGAACCTGATCATGGCTGTGGTGGGAGCGATCGTAGGGGCCATTTTCTATGCGCTTGCAGGAGTCAACTTCGATGTGGCGAGCTGGGGCCTCAACATCTGCTACATATTCTCGTTGATCAACCTCTACCTGATGTTCTTCAACTTGATTCCGATTCCACCACTGGACGGGGCATCGATAATCGCGCCGTTCTTAAGCGACAGAGCCTTGGAGAAATACTACTCCATCCAGCAGTACGCGATGCCGATTCTCATGATCGTGCTCATCATCTGCCCATACGTCTTCGGATTCGACCCGTTCAGCATCTACCTGAACGCAACGGCGGGCAACCTGGGCAACTTGCTGTTCTTCTACGCGATGTAGACGCCTTGGGAAAATGTTTTTTGGGATATCATGTAACAGTTGAATAGATTCGTCTCTTGCGGTGTCGATCGGAATACATCGGCGCTGCGGCATGGAGCCAGCCAGTTGTCTTACCACGTTAAAATCGACTCTTTCGAAGGCCCTTTCGAACTGCTTCTCGCCCTCGTGACCCAGCAGAAGGTCAAGATCGACTCCATATCCATCTCCGAGGTCACCGACCAGTACCTCGAGTATGTTCAGGAGATGGAGGACCTGGATATGGACGTGGCCAGCGAGTTTCTCGTTGTCGCCTCCACGCTCCTTTCGATAAAGGCGAGGTCGTTGCTCCCAGCCGAAAAGAAGGAGACCGAAGAGGAGTCCGATGAGCTGACATTCGAACAGGCCGCGGACCTTCTTGCAACGAGGATCATCACGTACTACAAGTACAAGCGGGTTGCCTCGATGCTCGGCTCGAGGATGCAGAACGAATCGATGATGCATCCTCGCACCTTGGGGCCCGACCCAGAGTTCATGGGTTTGCTGCCCGATTACCTCGAGGGCGTGACTCTGGAGGGGCTGGGGTTGGTGTGCGCTTCCCTGATGGCGCGCCGCGAGACCTTCTTGCTGGATGCTGAGCACATCGCCGCGAAACCACTTGCGGTAAACGATTACGTGAAGTCGATATCGGTGAGGCTGTCGGAGGAGAAGAGCACAACGTTCTCCAAGTTGGTGGAGGATGCTGAGGACACAGCTCATGTCGTCGTGTCGTTCCTGGCAATCCTCGAGATGTACAAGCGAGGGATGATCGACCTGAGACAGCCGACGCCCGAAGACCAGATCGACATCGATTACATCGAGCCCGAGCATTGGGGCGAGTTTGCCGCAGTGGAAGAGGCTGCCAGTGAGGGTTCCGAGGAGCCAGACGACGACGATAACGTGGATTCGGAGGATGTCGAATGAGCGAATTCGCTGATAACAGTCAAGATCTCGAGACTGAGGACGCCAATGTCTTTAATAAGGAGGACGATGGCAGACAGGACGAGGAAGCCAGGCAAGCCGAGGAGGCCAAGAAGGCCGAGGAAGACAGGCACAGGTTCAATCGTGGCGCAATCGAGGCCATGCTCTTCGTCTCCGACGAGCCCGTTACCTCTTCAAGGCTCTCCGACATGCTCGACCTTACGCTGAGCGAGACCGACGAGATTCTCTGCGAGCTGGCAAACGAGTATGACGAGGAAGAGCGTGGCATCCAGCTCCGCGAGGTTGCCGGGGGATGGAGGCTCTACACCCACCCCGCGTACCATGATGCAATTGAGAAGTACGTGCTGTCTTGGGACACACAGAAACTTTCCCAGGCAGCTCTCGAGGTGCTCGCCGTCATCGCATACAACCAGCCGACGACCAGGGCGATCGTTTCCTCGATCCGCGGGGTCAACTCCGATGCCGTGATCTCGTCTCTGGTGGAGAAGGGGCTCATCAGAGAGGCCGGGCGCGAGAACAGCGTCGGCCAGCCCATCCTCTATGCCACTACGCGCACTTTCCTGGAGAAGTTCGGGCTCAGGTCCATCAAGGACCTCCCTCCATTAGAGGATTTCGCCGCAAACGAGCAGACCAGGCAGCTGATCATCGAACGTCTCTCCGCGAATTCGGGATTGTCAGATGATTTCGACATTGATGACGATTCTGAAGACGAAGATTCAGATGTTTACGAAATCGGAGACGATGCGTTGGACGATCTGAGCGAAGATCTGGGTGAGGGCTCAGGGGATTTGAGGGATAGCTCAGATGAGTGATGACTCCTCTAACAAGGGCGTTGAACGGGATTCCCACGTGGACTACCCGATGCGCCTGCAGAAGTTCCTCGCCCGTGCCGGGGTGGCCTCGCGCAGGGGTTCGGAAAACCTCATGACGGCTGGCCGCGTGACTGTGAACGGTGAGGTCGTCACTGAACTGGGAAGCAAGGTCGATCCCAACACCGATGTGGTCGCAGTCGACGGCAACATCGTGAAATGGGGCGCGAGCCCGGTGACGCTGATCCTGAACAAGCCCGCCGGCTACGTGTCCACCATGAGCGACCCCCATGCAAGGCATACCGTTGCCGAGCTGGTCCCAACCGACAGATATCCCGGGCTCTTCCCAGTTGGCAGACTGGACATGGACACCACAGGGGTCCTGCTCTTCACGACCGACGGCGAGATGGGGCACCTGCTCCTAAGTCCAAAGCACCATGTGCCGAAGGTGTACGAGGCGATTGTGGATGGCAACGTCACCCCACGCCAGCGCAAGATGCTCGAAGAGGGCATCGAACTCGAAGATGGCCCCACGCTTCCCGCCAAGGTAAGCATTCTCGACCATGGCCGCGACAGGAAGAGCGGCCATCAGTTCACCAAGGTCAGGATCGTGCTGACGGAGGGGCGCAAACGCCAGGTCAAGAGGATGCTCGAGGCAGTCGGGCATCCGGTGGTAAGGCTTCACAGGAGCTCGTTTGGACCCGTTCGCCTGAATGGTCTGCCAGAGGGTGCCTACCGGGTGCTCGGCGAGGACGAGGTGTCCGCATTGTGGGATTCGATTAAGTAGTAAACTCGATTCATCGGTATTTCCCGCCGGTTTTCAGCCAATCTTCCCGGTTGGGTCATTTGG
The DNA here is from genome assembly GCA_050946255.1 of Coriobacteriales bacterium. Taxonomy (GTDB): domain Bacteria; phylum Actinomycetota; class Coriobacteriia; order Coriobacteriales; family CADBOM01; genus JBMNUL01. The sequence goes on from JBMNUL010000101.1 coordinate 7,024, forward strand.
AAATTTCCCCGGCACTGCGGCAGTCACATGCCCAGCTCGGGTTCAGAACATAGGAGGTCAATATGGCTTTGGTAGTTTTCACTGGTGGTGCCAGATGCGGCAAGTCGAAGGCGGCTGTCGAACTGGCAAAGTCTAGGGAATCCCTCGGCAGCAGGGTCACATTCGTGGCATTCGGAGACCCCTCCGCCGGTGTGGAGCGCACTAGGTTGATCGAGAACGCGAAGCTCCTCCGCCCCGATACCTTCGACACCCTCGAGGCCCGCGAGGATCCGGAGTGGATATCCAAGGTCCCCGAGGAGAACCTGCTTTTGCTCGACTGCCTGGACGGTTACCTCGACTCGCTCGTGCGCTGGCATGACGAGAACTACGAGGCGACTGGCGATTCGCTGAGAGATTCAGGCGAGAAGTCGATCATCAGGATGTTCGGGGAGTTCCTCGACACGATTTCGAACCGAAGCGGGGACACCATCGTGGTCACGACCGAGGTTGGATATGGACTCACTCCCACCTACAGCTCCGAGAGGTTCTTCCGAGACCTGCTGGGACTCGCCAACAGGAAACTCGTGGATGTGGCGGACAGCGCCTACATGGTGGTTTGCGGCCGCCTCATCGACCTCAAGCAGCTTGACACCGTGGCGGATTGGCCAGAGGACTAGAGCGGGCGCAGATGGTGGACGAGGACAACAACAGTTTCAAGACAGTACTCATAGTGGGCCTCGGCTTGATCGGCGGCTCGATCGCCATAGCCCTCCGCTCGTTGGGAAACGGCATCAGGGTATATGGAGTCGATGCAGACCCGGAGACCGTCGAGACCGCCAAGTCGAATGGAATCGTGGACGACGCCCGCCTTTCAGAGGATGGGGCAATAGGGGAGTTTCTCTCAACCGGGGAAGTGGACCTCGTTGTCCTGGCGATGCCCCCCAGATTTGCCGAGGAGTCTCTTGTGCAGATCGAGCGCAGCGGTTACCGGGGTGCCATCACGGATACTGCTTCAACAAAGGGACAGATCTGCGAGGTCGCAGAGCGCGTGCTGTCGGACAGCACGAGGTTCATTCCCGGACATCCAATGTCGGGCAGAGAGGTCAGCGGACTTGGGGGAGCGGTCCCGGGGCTCTTCACTGGCAAGTACTGGATACTATGCCCCAACGAGTCGACTCAAGGTGCGATGTTCCTCGCACTGCATTCCCTGATCACCTCGATAGGCGCCAAGTGCATCACGGTGCCTCGCGAGCAGCATGACGACATGGTAGCGGTGGTCAGCCACGTTCCCCACATGGCTGCAAGCGCCTTGGTAAAGCTCGTCGACGAGCATGCACGAGGGGAGCAGGAGCTGTTCCGCCTGGCTGCAGGCGGGTTCAAGGACTCCACTCGAATCGCGGCCAGCTCCCCGAGTCTTTGGGTCGACATCGTCATGAGCAACAAGGATGCCATCTCCAGCGGTGTCGATGAACTGCGCCAGATCCTCGGGGATTTGCAACAGATGATAGAGAACAACGATTCGGCGGCGCTGCTGGCATTTCTGGAATCAACATCTAGGGTCAGGCGCCGTATCCCGTCGTCCTGGATTCCCAAGTCAGAGAAGCTCCTGTCTCTCAGGGTCCCGATGGAGAACCGACCTGGGACAATTGCAACTGTCACCGCAATTGCGGGGAGGTTCGGATGCAACATCCAATCCATCGGAATAGACCACATCACCGACGAGACTGCAATCTTGGACCTGACGCTTACCGATGAGGGCGATATCTCCAGTATGATGTCAGAGCTGGCAGAAGAAGGTTTCGACGTGCCATCCGGTCCATTGGAGGTGGAATCCTAGATGAGAGAACCTGAGGGAAACCGCAAGGTCGCTCCGTTCGTCGGGTCGATAGAGGTTCCGCCAGATAAATCCATATCGCACAGGGCTCTCATGCTCGCCTCTATGGCCGAGGGCACCTCTCATCTCACGAATCTCCTGAATTCCCAGGACGTCAGGAGCACGGCATCGTGTATGTCCGCGCTCGGGGCGAAGGTCGATGTGGGGGTGTCTGGCAAGAAGTTCTTCGATGCAGATGTCACTGGTTGGGGAGGAAGATCCCCGAAGTCTCCGGAAGAGCCGCTGGATTGCGGAAATTCCGGAACCACCACGAGGCTCCTCCTCGGGATGCTCAGCGGGTACGATGTGACCGCGACGCTGGTGGGGGACGAATCTCTCTCCAAAAGGCCGATGCAGAGAGTCGTCAAGCCCCTCTCGATGATGGGTGCCCGGTTCTCGAAGCCGGGCGGGGAAGTGTGGACGGAAGGCGAGATCGTTCTGCCGATCCAAGTCGAGGGGACGTCCGGGCTCAAGGGAATCGACTACTCGTCTCCAAAGGCGTCCGCGCAGGTGAAGACCTCGATTCTCCTGGCCGCAATCCACTGCGACGGCTCCGCTGACCTTGCCGAGCCATATCAGAGCCGTAACCACACCGAGCTGATGTTCCCGGCTTTCGGGCTCCAGCTCGAGGCGGGAAACTGCAAGGTCCACATGGACGGTGGCCAGAAGGTCACTCCCTGCGACGTGCATGTTCCAGGAGATGTCTCTTCGGCGATGTTCCCGATCGTAGCGGCATCTCTGGTTCCAGGCAGCCACATCAAGATATTGAACCTGGGGCTGAACCCCACGAGGACGGCAGCGATAGAGGTCGCCCGCAGGATGGGGTGC
>JBMNUL010000102.1:0-9660 GCA_050946255.1 Coriobacteriales bacterium
CAGCTGTGTACGACTATATGCAAGCTCATCCTATCCGAGCTGCTGCTCGGTCCTGGAGATGATGTCCTCCTGCAGGTCCTTGCCCATGTCCACGAAGTATGCGGAGTAGCCTGCGATCCTCACAACGAGGTCCTTGTACTCGTCGGGGTTCTCCTGCGCCTCGCGGAGCGTCTTGGTGTCGACGATGTTGTACTGAACCTCGAGGCCGCCGTTTTCGAAGTACGACTGCGTGAGGTCGATCAACTTGTCGACTCCGGACTGGTTGGAAACCACGGAAGGATGCATGCGGATGTTCAGTGCAACTCCGTCCATGAAGCGGCCCTGATCGAAGACCTCCTCGGACTTGAGAATCGCGGTCGGGCCGTTGTGGTCAGCACCCTGGCTCGGGCTGGAACCGTCGGCGATCGGCGTGGGCATCGCACGGCCATTGGGGGTGCCCCAGGTAATGCGGCCCTGACGCACATGGTCGGATGCTCCGTAGAGTCCAGACTTGTAGACCTTGGCCCTCGTGCTGTACATCGTCTGGCAGATCTCGTAGTAGAGGTCGTTGACCCACTTGAGCTCGCAGTCTGCATAGGGGTCGCCGTTGCCGAAGTGCGGTGCCTCGTTCACGACCTTGGCCTGCAGTTCCTCGTAGCCCTCCCAGTTGGCCATGACGGCATCGTAGAGCTCGCGGGTCGTGCAGAGCTTGGCATCGAAGCACATGTACTTGATCGCAGTGATGGAGTCTGCCACAGTGGCAAGTCCAGTTGCGGTGCATCCGTAGGAGTTGTACTTGGCACCGCCCCATGCCACGTCCATGCCCTTCTCCATGCAACCCTCCATTGAGATCGAGAGTGCGGGCTGCACAGTGGTGTGCTCGCCGATCATCTCGGCATAGTTGTGGGTGGAAGCGAACATGTTCATCACGTGATAGGCCTGTGCCTTGAATGCCTCGCGGACCTCCTCGATGTTGTTCATCTCGTAGAGGTAACCGTTCTGCACAGTGGACTGCTCTCCGTTGCGCGGGTTGATTCCGTTGTTGATCGCCATGTCGAAGATGATCGACCAGAAGGCTGAACCATGAGGCGGGCAACCGTTCGGCGCCGGGTAGTCGTTGCCGCATCCCACGATTTCCTGGCATCCGATGACGCCGAAGTCGCGCGCGTCGTGCAGGCTGAAGCCTACCTCCTTGATGAGGCCGGGGATGATCTGCTCATCGTTCTGATAGAGCGGAAGTCCTCCGACCAGCGAGGAAGTTCCGATGGCGCACTCCCAGAGCTTGTGTGGGGAGTTCTTGTTGAAGCGGAGCGAGATCGTGGGATCGTGCAGCTTCAGGCGGCCGACCGTCTCGAGAATCATGTAAGTGCAGTCGTTGGTTGCGTCCTCGCCGGTATCGGGGTCGACGCCGCCGCAGGTGGTGTGCTGCCAGGTGTTGCCGACACCGGTGGTGTCTGCAACGACATCAGGTGCGATTCCATAGAAGCAGTTGGCCTTGAGGAAGAACATGTCCACGAGCTCCTGAGCGAACTCGGGGGTAATGTCTCCGTTTTCGAGATCATGCTTGTAATACGGGTAGATGTACTGGTCCACACGGCCGAGTGCTGCCGAGGGGTTGGAGGTCTCGGAGGTGTAGAACACCTGGTACATCATGATCGCCTGCAGCGCCTGCCAGAAAGTCTTGGCAGGATGCTCAACCAGCCAGTACAGGTTGTCTGCCATGGTCTCGAGCTCGGCCTTGCGCTTGGCGTCCGTGCAAGCGTCGGCCTTGGCCTTCACGGCGTCTCCGTAGCGCTTGACCATTATCATCGCTGCGTCGCATGTGATAACGGCGGCCTTGTAGAACGTGTACTTGCGAACATCTTCGCCCATCAGGCGGTCGTAGTGGGCATCCAGCCAGGCCTGCGCCTCGTCGCGGATGGCCTTGTAGCCCTTGGTGATGATCTTCTTGTATCCGGCAACCAGGTGACCGAGCGGGAGTCCCAGCGGCGGGATGTAGTTGGGCTTGTCCTTGGGCACGTAGCTAGTGCACTCGAGCCTGGCCAGCTCCTCGTAATAGTCGGGCTGCCACTCTGCAACTGCGGCACCGCAGGACTTGCCATGCCAGAAGGGGATACCAACTTCCTTGATCCAGTCCATGTCCTCCTTCTTGGCACGCTGCAGCGCTGGGGAGTTGCGGGGGTTATGGTAGTAGCCGTCGTCGCCCAGGTACCAAACGCCGTTGTCAATCAGGTCGGCAATCCAGAAGGTCGGTCCCTCGAATGCGCCCCATTCCGGGTATTGCAGGCTCGAGAACATGTGCGAGCCCCTCGAGCCCACGATGAGCTCGTCATTGTCGTCGATGAAGATCGCACACTTCGAGCAGTAGTCGTAGTGGGCCATCGCCTTCTTGATGATGGGGATCGTGTTGCCGAGGCGCTTGTAGCTCTCGGTGACGATCTTGGCACGGTCGAGGTCGAAGGTCAGCTCTCTGTTCCTGATCTTGTCGCGATATCTCGCGACCCTGTCTGATACGCCCTTGAACTCATACATGGCTATTCCTTTCTTTAGGACGTGTAATATTGACTGTTTTCTATTTTATCCTCTCGCAGGGCCTTGGGAAAGTTTTTCAGGAGCTATATCAAAGATTCCTCGATTTTCCGCTTGAGCTTGTCCACGCCCTCGCCGGTGGTCGCCGAGGTTATTATCATTTGGTCCTCGGTAAGCCCCAGCTGGTTCCCCAAGAGCTTCATCGCCTGCTGTCTTTTGGATTTGGAGATCTTGTCGGCTTTCGTAAGCGCGACGACGAATGGCAGCCCTTTCTGACTCAGGAAATCGATCATCTGGATGTCGAGCTCTTGGGCCTCGAGTCTGATGTCGACCAACAACACCACGAGGGCGAACTTGCGGTTCTCGGAGAAGTAGCCCTCTATCAACTCTCCCCAGCGTTTCTTCTCGGCCTTGGAGACCTTTGCGTACCCATATCCGGGAAGGTCGACGAACCAGACTCCGCCTGTCTCGAAGAAGTTGATGTTGGCGGTCTTTCCGGGAACGCTCGATACCTTGACCAGAGACTTGCGTCCGAAGAGCTTGTTCATGATCGAGGATTTTCCCGCGTTGGATCTCCCGGCAAACGAGATTTCTGGATAGATGGGGGAGGGAAGCTGGTCCAGGGAACCATAAGACGCCTTGAACTCCACTTTGTCGTATTTTACCCGCATGTTTTCCTTCCGGTTTCAAGTGTAAATTTGCAGACATTTTACCATTGCGGTTTGACGTGGCAGCTGTGGAAGAGGACGCTGGGAGAGCGCGAATAAGCGGCCGAGAAGGCCGTGGGTAATCCGGCCAAACTTCTGAGGAGGCCGTCCAGTTTGGGGAAATCAAGCCGAGCTACGAGAGAGGCCGTTTCGCGTGCGCGAATAAGCGGCCGGCACCGCTTCTGAACCACGTCTCCAAACTCGGGCATTTCCTTTCAAGCCCAGGTATTGTGGCGGGGTTCGCTGCGGGCCGACCGCTTTGGGATACGCCCTTGCTCAGGGCCTGCGAAATCTAGTTGCGGCCGTAGAGCTTGTTGTAGTACTCGGTGGAGTAGTTGTAGAGCTCGTCGCGCGCAATCTCTCCCTGCTTAGCCGCCTTCTCCGCGTCCGAGGCCATGTCGGTCATGATCCAGCACATCACGCGGCCGTTCTCGCCGAACCTGTCGACGAACTCGCGGACGTCCTTGCGGATCTTCTGCTCGTCGTCCTCGATTGGGATTTCGAGCTGGAACGCGAAGGTCATCTTCTTGCCCCAGTTGTCGTGGAGGTACTGGGGGTCGTTGATCGTCTTCTGCGGGGTCCACATGTCGATGCCAAGCTCCAGCATCTCCGGGAGGTACTGGATGTTCTTGCCGCAGGAATGCAGCTCGAGGAACAGCCCGCTGTCCTTGATGAACTTGGTGAGGCGGCTCGTGGCCGGCATCAGCTGCTCGTCGAACATCTCGTTGGAGAAGAACCCGGAGCGCTGGGTGCCCCAATCGTCGTGATAGAGAATCCCATCGATGCGCCCGTAGTACTTGCAGATCTTCTGGATCGATTCGATCTTGTAGTCGCACATCTTCTGGAAGAACTCCTCGAGGAGCTCTGGCTCGTCGTAGAAGGCGATCAGCGTCTCGTCGAACGGGATCATCTCGTGCAGGCGCTCGAAGATACCCTCTACGCTCTCGTATATATGAGGCCTGTCCGGATCGAGGGACTGCTGGAGCTTCTTGCCGTCGGTCTCGAAGTCAACCACGGAGAGATCGGGCCACTCGAGCTCCTCCTTCCACTTCGAGAACTCCGAGATCGTGCGGGTTCCGGGTTTTGTGATCATTCCCCCGACGACCTCGACCATCGTCCAATAGACACCCCACCAGTCGTAACCGTCGACCTCGGGAACGGGGTGCTCTTCCATCGCATCGGGCCACACGGTGTTCGACTCGTAGAAATACGCCGGCATCCACCAGGGCTGCTCTCCCTTGACGCAGCGGATGTAGTTCTCCCTGACGCTATGAGGCCTGCCCTCGATGGGTGGCTTCGGCTGCTGGAGGAGATATGGGAACGTCCCCTCCTTCTGCCAGAACTTCGAATAGTCTCTGGTCGCTGCCTGTTGCATGAATTTCCCCACTGCCATAGTTACCCCTTCTCTCTAATCGCGGACCCGGTCCAGCGAACGTGGTGCGGGACCGGCATCCGAGCGAGGCGCCTCTCCTACAAAGCGCATTGCGTTGAATCAATTATATAGTGAAAATTAAATTCGTTATAAATTGACTGCATCCGATTGGGTAATTGCATGTTGTCTCGAGGGTAAAGAGGGGGAGTCCTGGGATACAATGTTCCAATCTGGGGTATGTGGTCCGAAATTTTCAAAGAACCGTGCAGGAGGTGCAATGGCCAACTCCAAGAGCGATTTCTACAGGCCGATTTTCGAGGACGAGTCCGAGCGCTTGCAGGTCTCGAGGGGATGCTCCTATAACAAGTGCAGGTTCTGTACAATGTACAAGGGAGTTGAATTCGAGGTCACACCACGCGAGGAGATTGTGCGCCAAATCGACTCGATTGCAAATTCTGCTCACGTCCACAGGATCTTCCTCTCGGGTGGCAATGCCATGGCGATTCCACAGGACGAAATGATGTTCACGCTCGAGCAGATAAGGGAGAAGATTCCTTCCTGCAAGAAAGTGGGTTGTTTTGCCAGGATAGATTCAGTTATGGCCAAGTCGGATCAAGAGCTGATGGAGCTTGCAGCACTCGGGTTAGATGACATCGCCATTGGCGCCGAGAGCGGCTCGGAAGATGCGCTGGAGTTCATGCACAAGGGTCACACCACGGCAGACATCTTGGAGCAATGCGGAAGGTTGGACGAGGCGGGGTTGGTTTATAGCCTCTACTATCTTGCCGGAATCGCCGGACATGGAAAATGCATCGAGAACGCGCACGCCACGGCTGAGCTGTTCGGGAAGACGAATGCCAACAGGATTCTCTTCCACACCATGACGCTCTTTTCCGGCAGCAAGCTCGAAGAAGATGTTGAAGCTGGCAGATTCGTGATGGCTGACGAGCGTGAGGTTTTAGAGGAGATCAGGACTTTTGTGGAGGAGTTGCCCATCCGGGCACTCCTCATGGCGCAGCATTTTGGGAATTTGGCTCAGTTCACCGGTTATGTTCCAGACGACCGCGAGAAAATCGTCGCATACATAGATGGAATTCTCGAGAACAGATCCGAAGAGAGCATGAGGGCATACCGCAAGTGCATTAAGACCATGTAAACGAAATGGCGTCTCACGGATAAGACACATGGAGTTTTCCACATTTGCCATTCTCCACATTTACAATTGAGATGGTTGTTAAAGTATTTACCTGGGGAAGTCATGCAGGGATTATTGGTCGGCCAGGCTTGCAAAGCTAATCCGAGTCCGGCCAGGCTTTATTAAATTGGTCAAGTCTAACGCAGGTCTGATGTATAGAAAGGGCCAGCTATGGTAAAGGGATATGAGAGGGCATACGAGATTGCCGTCGAGAAGCTCGATGGCTTTGATCTCGTTGGAGAGGCGCAACGTCTCAAGTTGCAGGTCACCCCTCAGTCTAACGCCAGGGTCAACTTTCTGGGAAACAGATACGAGATTGGTTCAAATGGGGTGGTCTGCCTAACAGATGCCTCTCCGAATTTCGTGGAGCGTGCTCTCCTTATCCATTTCATCACTTCTGGTGGCAAGGCCCGTCCCACGGGGGAGTTCTGGCTGCCCGGACAGTTCGTATCCGAAAGCGAGAAGACCGTTGCCGCAACTAACATCAGTTGGCAAAACCGCAGCCTGGAGGAGAAGTTCTCCGAAGACGCGCAGGCCGTCTACAGGGCGCTTTCAATACTGTCTGCCGTCGAGATTCCACAGAACGAAGAGGGGAGGAGGATCTGGCAGATGGAACTTCTGCCGAATATCGTCTGCCAGGTCATATGTTACGAGGCGGACGATGAGTTTCCACTGACAACGCACATCAGGTTCGACAAGTCTGCCAAAGATTATTTCGAGTTCGAGTCGATCGCATTTCTCCACAGCGCAGTTGTGCATGCGCTGGTCAATCTGTAGGTTCGAATTTGGTGTCGATCGTGAAGGACACAGTTGTGGCCTAGAGTCCTTTCATGTGGCTGTCGATAATCGTCTAATCCGATGGCTGAGTGGCGTCTTTCACCAGATGTATTTCTTCGGCAAGTTAGTGCACCTAGCTGGGCATTCCCTCGAACCCCGTCTGCCTCAGCGCCTCGTATAGGACTATCGCCGCCGCATTGGACAGGTTCAACGCGCTTATCTTGTAGTCGTCTGGATCGATGAAGTTTCCACAGATGTCCTGCTGCCTGATGGGGGAGTCCGCATTATCGGAAGCTGCGTTTCCGCTGTGCGCCTCCTCAAAGGACTCTCCCCAAGATTCTCGGTCCCGAATCGTGAATTCGTCTGCCAGCATCGGGATTCGCTCGCAGTTTTCCGGGAACTCGGCAAGGACCTCTTCCGGCAACCCGTCGCTCTCCTTGCCGAACACGAGGAAGTCCCCGTCGTTGTAGGAGGCCGTCGAGTAGACCTTCTTCGCCTTCTTCGTCAGCAGGTGAAGTCTGGGGTTGGGGTCTCCAACGGAGAACCCGCAGTAATCAAGGAAAGCCTGCCAGCTGTCGTGCACGACGAGATCCAGGCTATTCCAATATCCGAGGCCTGCGCGGTGGAGCATCTTGTCGTCTAGCGAGAACCCGATAGGCTCCACTAGGTGCAGACGGGATCCGGTCACCACGCACGTGCGGCCTATGTTTCCGGTGTTCGCCGGAATCTCCGGCTCTACCAGCACGACGTTGAACATCCAACCTCCATTCACCTTGACTTTCGATTACGAGTATAGCCTCGCATGCATGGGGCTGAACATTACCGCTTGCGATATTCGCAGCAACTGGCAGGTGACAAATTTTGCCTCGCATATGCGTGGTTGGGCATCCACTCCCTCCGACTCCTACAAGCCCCTCCTACTTCACACGCAGCCGGGTAGACAGACTTGCGATATTCGCAGCAACTGGCAGGTGGCTAATTTAAGCCTCGCACGCGCGCGGTTTGGCATCCGCCGGATTGGGAATCCTCCGGTTGCCGCTCGCGAGAGTTGAAGGGTCTGCTGCAGCTAAATTCTGGTCGTGGGTAATAGCATGTCAACCATGACTGAAAGATCCAGCAAGAGAATCATCGGCATAGTTTGTGCGCTTATCGGAGGAGCTCTCTGGGGCTTTTCCGGCTCATGCGCTCAGCTGGTGTTCCAGGTCTACCATCTCGACCCGCTCTGGGTCATGGCTGCGCGTGCCGGAATCGCCGGAGTGGTGATGGTGTTCTTCCTTTTCTACAAGGGCAAGAGCGTGCTCGATGTCTTCCACAACAAGCGCGACACGATCAGCCTGCTCGTCTATGTGGTGCTCGGCCTTGCGTTTATGCAACTCACGTACCTCATGGCAATCGATTCCTCCAACGCTGGAACTGCGACGGTTCTCATGTACATCGGTCCCGTCCTCGTCGTCCTATACGTGTGCATACGCAGTAGAAAGAAGCCCAACTGGCGCGAAATCGTCTCGCTGGTGTTCGTCGTGATGGGAACATTTCTATTGGCGACTCATGGCGACATCTCCCAGATGGTAATAACCCCAGCTGGTCTCTTCTGGGGTCTCATGGCTGCGGTGGCCATGGTCTTCTACACAGTACTCCCGCAGCATCTGATAGCGAGATATGGAAACGCCACGATAATCTCCTGGGCGCTGATAATTTGCGGAGTCATCATGTGCGCATGGCAGAGGCCTTGGGAAAACATCCCGCAAATGGGAGCTGACGGGTGGATTGCGCTGGTTCTGGGGCTGACCCTGATAGGCACGATCCTCGCGTTCTATCTCTACTATCAGGGTGTAAAGTTCGTCGGACCGTCGGATACCAGCGTCCTTGCCAGCGTGGAAACGGTCAGTGCGACCTTGCTGTCGGCGTTATGGCTGGGTACCCCATTCGAGCTCATTGACATTGCTGGAATGGTCCTCATCGTCCTCACCGTGCCCTTGCTCGGTCTTCACAGGGAGAACAGGGAGAAGGCCAGGACCTAGCTCATTCGTCCCCTGCAGACTCCGAATAAAGTCTCGGGTACAGGCTCCAGCAATGGTGGGAGGACCTAGCTCATTCGTCCTCTGCAGACGCCGCGCCAATAGACTATCCAAGCATCCTCAAGCTGATTCTCGGCAGCTTCCAATCCCTCTTCCACGAGCTTGAAGCACATGCTGTCGTAGAGCGAGACGAACGCTGAAGCAGCTTGCTGGTCCTTCGGCAACGCCCGGTGCGCTTTCTCTTTCACGGCCTCGTCGTGCGACTTGACCTTTGCCAGCATCTCCTCGTCAAGAGAATCTCTCTCGAACATGACCATCCGCAGCCAGAATTTCTCGTCGGGGGAGGAGGAGTAGCTCCTCAGGCAATTGACCAGGAACTCATGGAGCTTCTCCCTCTGGATTAGGTTGTCATCGAATGAATCGTCTAGAACTTTCATGTGGCGCTCGTAGACGTCGTTGAACACCGCGGTGAGCATAGCTTTCTTGTTGGGGTAATACGTTGCCAGCGACTGCTTCTGTATCCCGAGGTCCTTGGCAATATCCGAGAGAGATGCAGCTTCGTATCCCTTCTCGGCGAAGTTGTTCAGAATCGCATCGTTGACTTTTTGGATTTCCATGGATTCCGCCTTCCTGACAATCGTCAGCCATAAACAATAGCACGTGGAGAGCAGCATGTAAAGATAATCGTGGGATGAAATCGAGATTCAGCTGCAGTGTTTTGCCAGACGATGGGGTCATTCCAGGAGATTTGGTTTCGCAGACCGGTTGGATTTCCTGGCAAGGGTATTTCTCCTAATGAAGAGATTTGCCAGGTAATGGGATTTCTGCTGCTATCGAACAAATGTTCTGATAATATGATTATTCAAGAACATGGTGGAGTTTCGTGAAGTGGGTAAACGCAGAAGAGGGGAGGATGCACCGTTGGAAGATGCGCTCGCCAATCTAAACGGGGAACAGCGCGATGCAGTCACGAGCACCGAGGGCTTCGTTCGCGTGATCGCCGGTGCGGGTTCCGGCAAGACGCGCGTGCTCTCGCATAGGTATGCCTATCTGGTAAACGAGCTGGGAATACTTCCAGAGAAC
>JBMNUL010000103.1:0-9407 GCA_050946255.1 Coriobacteriales bacterium
GCCAACGACGAGGGCATCCGCGCTGCGGTGATCGTCAACGACATCGGAGAGGTTAACGTGGACGCGAGTCTGATTGCCAAGGGAGGGCTCTCCCAAACGGACGACCTCATCCCCATGACAAACGGCTGCATCTGCTGCACGCTTTCGGACAATCTCGCGAAGCAGCTTCAAGACATCGCGGATTCCGGGGATTTCGACTATATCCTCATCGAGGCCTCCGGCATCTGCGAGCCGATTCCAATCGCCTATACCATCTCGGCCTTCTGCAACGACAGTCAGGACCGTCCCGCGCCTCTCAAGCTCGACAACATCGTCGCCGTTGTGGACTGCGCCAGGATGTTCGACGAGTTCAATGGGGGAGAGGACCTTCTCTCGGATGATATCGAGGAGGATGATGTCGAGAGCCTCCTCATCCAGCAAATCGAGTTCTGCTCCACGCTGGTCCTGAACAAGGCCGATCTTGTGAGCCCGGAGCAACTTGACGAGCTGCACCATATAGTGAGGAGCCTGCAAAAAGACGCGAAGATAGTGGAGGCCGTCCGTGGCGAGGTGCCGATGGACGAGCTTCTCGATACCGGGCGTTTCGATTTCGAGGATGTCTACAACTCTGCGGTTTGGGTGGACGCAATGGAGCATCCAGAGGAGCATGAGGACCCAGAGGTCCTGGAATACGGCATATCCACGTTCGTCTATCAGCGCCGTCAGCCATTCGACTACGACATTCTTGAGAAGTTCGTGGAGAGTTGGCCAGATGACATCATCCGGTCAAAGGGAATCATGTGGCTGGCACAAGATCCAGACATGTGCTACTTGTTCGAGCAGTCCGGCAAGCAGGTGGTGCTCATGGAGAACGGCCTGTTCGTGGCATCTGCTCCCGACGATGAGCGCGAGCAGATCATAGAGGAGAATCCCGAGGTACTAGACGATTGGGACAGGGAGTGCGGCGATCGCATGAACAAGATCGTCTTCATCGGAAGGCACATGGACCATGCTGCCTTGGAATCCGGATTGGACGATTGCCTGACCGAGTGGACCCCCGACAGCGATGATTGGGAGGATGACATGGACTGGGTTGCCGGCGGTGGAGACGACGAATAAAGTCTTGCCAAGTGTGATAAGACTTTCTAGAGAATGACAAGTCAAACTTTTCAGGAGCAGCGATGATTGGCTACGATGGAATGCCGAACCCGGGACGCAACGACGAGTGCTGGTGCGGAAGCGGTATCAAGTACAAGAAGTGCCACCTCGACTTCGACAGGAAGCTCGAGGGGCTGTTCATGGACGGGGAGGAGCTCATCTCCCGTGACCTTCTGAAGATGCCGGAAGACATCGAGAAGCTCAAGGCCTCTGCGGCCGTGAACGTGGGCGCGCTCGACTTGGTTGCAGAGAAGATCGGCCCGGGGGTCACGACCCAGCAAATCGACGATTGGGTTCACGATTATTGCACCGAGCACGATTCCGTTCCCGCAGACCTCGGGTTCGAGGGATTTCCAAAGAGCGTTTGCACGTCGATCAACGAGGTGGTATGCCACGGTATCCCGTCAGATGATGTGGTGCTGAAAGAGGGAGACATCGTGAACGTTGACATGTCCACGATCAAGGATGGCTACTACTCCGATTCCTCCCGCATGTTCTGCATCGGCGAGGTCGACCCAGAGTGGAAGAGGCTCGTGGATGTCTGCAGGGAGTCCGTGGAAGCTGGCAAGGCGGCTATCAAGCCTTGGGGCCACCTCGGAGACGTAAGCGCTGCCGTGAACAAGGTGGCAACTGATGCGGGATTTTCCGTGGTCGCCGAGTTCGGCGGACATGGCATTGGGTTCGAGTTCCACGAGGACCCGTTCGTAAGTTTCATCGCAGAGGCCGGGACCGGTCCGATTCTGGTGCCGGGCATGTGCTTCACCATCGAGCCGATGGTCAATTTGGGCGAGGCCGCGATTGACATGAGCGACCCAAATGGATGGACAGTGCGCACCAAGGACGGGAAGCCAACCGCGCAGTGGGAAGTCCAGGTAGTCGTCACAGAGACCGGCTACGAACTGCTTGCCTGGTGACAGTTTTGGGAATGGCCGTCTGGGCGGCCCTTCGCCAAAGACCTCGTTCTCGATCTCATATGTCGGCTTGGTGATAGTTTGAAATTGCTTGTCTGGGAAGCTGCCGAGTTGAGCATACGTGGGCATGGATTTGCCTGCCCTAACAGCTTCCTAATTGGTCCAGTGAGTGCATGAATGGATAGCGGAAACGCCGGCCATGGGGTAGACCCACGGGCCGGCGTTTTTTCATATTGCATTGATTTGGTGCCGGTTGCATTGGCCTTATCCCGGCACAAACATGGTTTTGGAAAGCGGAGTCTTAATCGATTGCCTTCCAGGCAGTCTCCAACGAGACCTCCATCATCTTCGTGAAGCTCTTCTCGCGTTCCTCGGCAGACAGTGCCTCTCCGGTGAAGAACGTGTCGGAGACAGAGAGTATGGAAACCGCTTTCTTGTGGCTTGCCTGGGCCTCGATGTAGAGACCGGCGGTCTCCATCTCCACGCAGAGAAGACCGAGGTCCTTGTAGCGGACTGCCGCATCCTCACGAGGATTGTAGAACACGTCAGAGCTCACGACCTGTCCCACATGGTACCCATATCCGAGCTCCTCGCAGGAATTGACGGCGTCGATCAACATCCCCCAATCAGCGGTGGGGGCGAGTTTCACGGGGGAGTCGTAGAGCTCGGCGATGTTGGAATTGGTGGCAGCGCTCATGGCGATAATGAGCTCGCCGGTATGGATGTCCTCTGGGATGCTTCCGGTGGTTCCAACGCGGATGATCGCGTCGACGCCAATCTGCGTGAACAGCTCATGTGCATAGAGGCACATCGACGGGATTCCCATTCCGCTGCCCATCACGGATATCTTCTTTCCCTTGTATGTGCCGGTGTAGCCGAGCATGTTCCTCACGTCATTGAAGAGAACGGGATCTTCGAGATAGTTCTCGGCGATGAACTTTGCGCGCAGCGGGTCGCCTGGCATAAGGACTACCTTGGCCACATCCTCTTTGTTGCACCTGATGCATGCAGATACGGTTTCGAACATCGTTTGGTCCTTTCTTTGCGGATGTCTGGGCATCGTGTTTCGGATTCCACCTGTGATTCTAGCTGAGCAGCGCCGAGGTTTGGCGTTTGAGAGTTGCCGGGGTTGTGGAAGCGCATGCGCTGCCGAGGTTTGGCGGTCTTAACCCCGATCTTGGGGGGATATGGGACTTAAGCCTCAGCGGAGTCGGATGATTCAGCGGGAGATTCTTCTCCAGGAGCGACCTCCCCTGCGGCATCGGGTGATTCAGCGGGAGATTCTTCTCCAGGAGCGACCTCCCCTGCGGAGTCGGACGGCTCATCGGGAACAGGTTCAATGCTGCTGTCCTTGTCCTTTTTCTTGGCTTTCTTCGCGGCTTTCTCGGCAGCCTTGTCCGCGCGCTTCTTCTGGTTGGCAAGCACGTTTGCGTGCATCTCGGCGATTTTGGTGTGGGCATTGGCAATGCCCTCCTTGGCCTTCGGGATTCCCTCGCGTGCCTTGTCTATCGAGTTCCTGGCATCTTCCAGTTTTTTCACTAGCTCGGCTGTCTCAGCGGTCTTTCCCGCATCGATGTGGCGTCCTTCTGCCAGCAGCTGCCCGTATCTCTCCCTGAAATAACTCTTTACCATCTCATTGGTACTGGGATTGACGGCAGGTATTGTCGAAATGGAATTGGGCTCTCTGGGATTTTCGGTTCCGGCCTCAGCCGTATCCGGACTCACGTCATCCTTTATCTCGGAGTCTGTTCGCGTCTGGTCTTCTTGAGACATGGCCGCCTTCTTTCAATCGGTTTTGCCATTTGATTTTAACGCTCATTCCCGCATTCTGCGACCCGTCCGTAGCCGTTCCACAACCCAATGCAGATTCTTTCAGCTTTTTAAGGGTGCCTTCAGTTTCCCAATTCATCATTTGTTGAAGATTAAGGCAGACCCTTCGAAAGGATGATGACAATGAACAAGGGAAAACTTGCGGCGGCGATGTTGCTCGCTGCACTGATGATCCCGATTGCAGGTTGCTCTGCATCGAGTGTCTCCGCAAGTGGAACTTCGGAGTCAGACAGCGGAACCACGACGACGACCTCGGTCTCGACATCGTCTAACGGAATGCTCGACACGAGCGACATATTCACAGACAGGGATCTCGAACAGACAGCCGACACCTCTAATGCAACCGAGTACACGGTCTCAGATGGTGAGGACATCGAGATCACAGAGGAGGGCGTCTATGTGATCTCCGGCACGGCCTCCGATGTGACAATTAAGGTCACTGCCGATGACACTGCGAAGGTTCAGATAGTCTTGAACGGCGTTAGCATCACCAATACCGACTCGCCGGTAATCTATGTGACCTCTGCCGACAAGGTGTTTGTCACCACGGCATCTGGAAGCGAGAACTCGCTTTCCGTTACCGGGACGTTCGTTGCAGACGGTGATACGAACACGGATGCCGTCATCTTCTCCAAGGAAGACCTCACCTTGAACGGCCAGGGAACCCTGACCATCGATTCAACTGACAACGGCATCACATCTAAGGACGACCTCAAGGTCACTGGAGGAACCTACGAGATCACTTGCTCTTCGGATGCACTAGAGGCAAACGATTCAATTGCGATTGCCGACGGCACATTCACTATCACCGCAGGAGGGGATGCACTGCATTCCGAATACGACGAGGATGACACCGTGGGCTACGTCTACATCGCGGGCGGAACATTCAACATCACTGCGAGTGACGATGGAATTCAAGGAACGACCATCACCCAAATCGACGGTGGAGAGTTCACCATCGATGCTGCCGAGGGAATCGAGGCAACATACGTTCAGATAAACGGTGGGACCATCGACATCACCGCGAGCGACGATGGCATCAATGCAGCTCAGAAATCCGATTCCTATGCAACTGAGAACGGAATCGTGATAGAGATTAACGATGGAGACATCTCGATCACCATGGGCAGCGGAGACACCGACGCAGTCGACTCAAACGGGTCGATTTACATCAACGGCGGCACGGTGGACATAACTGCAAACGGGGCCTTCGATTACCTGGACACTGCGGAGTTGAACGGTGGAACGGTCACAGTCAATGGCGAGCAGGTCACGACGATTGAGAGCGACATGGCCGGCGGCGGCATGGGAGGTGGCCCCGGCGGAGATACCCAAGGTGGTGGAATGGGCGGACAGAGCCCGTCTTTCGGAGGATCGTCCTCTTCCAACAGCATCAACAGCACGCAGTCTTGGTAAGTAGAGTCGAGGTATGCGTTGGATCGAGCGGAACTTAGGTATTCGCTTGGCCGAATGGAGTTGAGGAATGCGCTGAGCCTAACGATCGAGCTTAACCCCTCAACGCACTCCAGAACGGAGATGAACATGGGCGGCGGGTTTCCCTGCCGCCCATTTATTTTGTTGATATTATCCGATTTGCCCCAGATCTGACGCGCCCCAGATTCGATGACCCCAGATCTGGCGCGCCCCAGAATAGGTTGCAGACCGCGGGCGGAGTCCGAGATCTCGGGATGCTATTCGTTTTCCTCTAGGAACTCTTCTACCAGTGCGTTGTAACGTTCGCTCTGCTCGCCGTGAACCCAGTGGGTTCCTCCCTCGAATAGCTCCCACCTTGCATTGGGAATCCCATCTGCAACCTGTTTCGCAATCACGGGAGTGCACTCGTCGGCACCTCCGGAAGTCACCAGCGTGGGAATGTCGATCTGGCCCAGTTGGTCGACGATGCTCCATCCCTTCAGATGTCCGGTCACCACGAATTCGCTCATTCCCTGCATGAAGTGATAGCATTCATCTCCCACTGGGTCGGGACCTGGATTGTGGAGTCCGTCTGGTCTCTCGTTCTCGGGAATCAGGCTGACGTGGCGGCGGTAATATTCTGCAGAAGCCTCCTTAACCTCTTTGCGCTCATAATCTCCGTCTTCGTCTGCCTGCTCCAGAGCTTTCTGCATTTCCCTCGGTAGATAGGAGCGCAGTCTTCTCGCCTCGCGTTCCCATAGGTCCATGTCCGCCGGAGAGCTCGCCACCACCATTGACTCGACCCCTTCATGGCCGTTGCCGTGCCAGGGCTCACCGATGGCGTACATCATCGCGAGCATCCCACCCCAGCTCTGCCCGAGGATATGGCAACGGTCTAAGCCGAGCTCGCGTCTCACGGTCGCCAGCTCGTCGAGGAAGAACCGCTCGCTCCATTTGTCTGGCAGAGGAGGGGTCTTGGAATTTCCGCACGACATCTGGTCGTAGTAGATAACCTGCCGTCCGTAATTTCTGGCAATCCCATCTAACGTCTGCAGATAGTAATGCGCCGCTCCGGGACCGCCGTGCAGGACCAGCAGCGGCAATTTCCCCTGGTCTTCTTCGCCGACCGACCTGTACCACGTCTTATATCCGGCATAGGGAACGTACCCCTCAACCTCTTTCATCTTTCCTTCTCTCAAGGGATTTGCAGAACTCTTTCTCTCTTCTGCAGTAGAACCAGAACTGACCTAATAGTCCCTCATCCAGACTATATGTCTCCGCTCGGTAGCCATTCGAAATACTCACTGGCGAGTTCCCGAGAGGCTTCCATCGAGTGAAGTTCGCGTCCGTCGATCTTGCTGACAGGCATGATTCCCAATAGAGAGCTGGTGACGAAGGCACCGTCACAGCTTCTCAGCTCGTCCGGGCTCACGGACCTTTCCTCGACCTCCCGGTGTTCCAGGACCCAGTTTCGCAATACCCCTGGGATGATTCCGCTGTCTGGCTCCGGAGTCACCATGTGGCCGTTTTCCACGAGGAAAAGATTGCTGGTCGTGCACTCGCACACCTCGTCGCGGGTGTTAAGGAGGATCGCCTCGTCGCATTCCCTAGACCTTGCCCATCTTCTCTGCACGATGTTGTCCCCGAAGTTCAGCGTGACCAGGCCGGATAGGGGAGACGTGTCGTTTCTCTTGGCAGGGGAGATCAGGAGCGAGAACCCTTGCTCGTACATGTCTCTCGTGTAGACGTTGCTGGGCCTGGTGGTGATTATGTTGGTGTTAGTGACGACCAGCTTTATCGCCCTTCGCGTCTTGGGAAAACTTGCAAGCCAAGAGGGTGCGCTGCCATCTGAGGCATCATGCGGCTGGGTGCCCTCGTCGCCTAGATCGATTGCGGAATCGGGAGATTCGGCTTCTTGAACTGCCTTGAGCATCTCTCCCATGGAGTGCTCCGTCTCCATTCCCACAATCGCGTTCTGCAGTATTATCCGGGCGATCTTCATCGAGGCCTCGGCGTTCGATATCGCTCCGAAACCCTCCAGCGCGCGGACGCCCTGTTCCAATCTATCGAGGTGGTTATCCACCATCACGGGATGCCCATTCTCCACTGCAATCGTTTCGAAGAGCCCGAGCCCGTACATGGTCCCATCATCGATTTTCAAGCCTTCTGCCATTTCCGGCGGCATCCTTTCGGTTTGGCCCTATCGGCCCATCTCCCGGCAATTACCTCTTACGGGGAACAGAGAAATCCTGTGCTTCCAGCCACTTCCGTTCCTCTTCGTTATCCGGGATGTCGATTCTCTCGATCTTGAAGATGACCGGGCGGCTGCCGTCGTTGCAACAGGCGATCATGACGCGGTCGTCTTTGGTCCACCCGTGCATGATCGAACCTCCCTGGAGTGCGGTGTATATGTAGCGGGAGATGCAATCCCAGGCTTCGGCGCATGGGAAGCTGTTGTCGAGGTCACGTCCGAAGTTGAAGAAATCGTCGATCGCATCCTCGGAGTCCCTGTCCCTTTGGAACAGAAATACATCTCCAACCTCTAGGCAGTCACAAGCACCTGCCTTGGGATTGGACAGATATTCCTCCTGCAAATCGTCGAAGCACTTCTTGGCGAGCACCGTGACCCTGCATTGATGTTTCATCGTAATCTCCCCTCCACTCGAATGCAGTGACGAGGAGATTATCGCACATTGGGAGATGGCATCGGGAGCCTTGGGCAGCTCACGAAGAAGTTTATATGTCACTGATGGTAGGTGGAGAAGAAGTCGGAGATCTTGGCCATGGCCTCTTTCAGCACCTCGACCCTCGGGAGATAGACTATGCGGAAGTGGTCTGGTTTGTCCCAGTTGAAGCCGCTGCCCTGGACGATCAGGACCTTCTTCTGCTTGAGCAGGTCTAGCGCGAACTTCACGTCGTCGGTTATCCCGAACTTCTTGACGTCGATTTTGGGGAAGATATAGAAAGCGGCCTTCGGCTTCACTGCCGTGATCCCATCGATGTCGCAAAGAGCCTTGTAGATGTATTCCCGCTGCTCGTAGATGCGGCCGCCGGGAACGATGTAGTCGTTGACGCTCTGGTGGCCCCAAAGTGCGGTCTGGATTATCGACTGCGCAGGGACATTGGAGCAAAGGCGCATGTTGGAGAGCATATTGATGCCCTCGATGTAATCGGTTGCGATGTCGAGGTTTCCGCTCAACACCATCCATCCCACGCGATAGCCGGCGATCATATGCGACTTGGAGAGTCCGCTAAAGGTCACGCAGAACAGGTCGGGTGCCAGAGAGGCGATGGAGGTGTGCTCGAGCCCATCCATCACAAGGCGGTCGTAGATCTCGTCGGAGAATATTATCAGCTGGTTCTCTCGGGCAATCTTGACAATCTCCTCCAGAACATCCTTGGAATAGAGCGCGCCGGTGGGGTTGTTGGGGTTGATGATCACGATTGCCTTGGTGCGGTCGGAAACTTTTGAGCGTATGTCGTCGATGTCAGGGTACCAATCAGACTGCTCATCGCAGATATAGTGGACAGGTTTCCCACCAGCCAAAGTCGCACATGCCGTCCACAGCGGGTAGTCGGGGGAGGGGATCAAGATCTCGTCCCCGTCGTCGAGCAGGGCGGACATGCAGAGGTTGATCAGCTCGCTAACGCCGTTACCAGTGTAGATGTGCTCGATGTCGATGTTGGGCAGGTTCTTGATCTGAGCGTACTGCATGATCGCCTTGCGCGCGGAGTAGAGGCCCTTCGATGGGGAATAACCCTCGCAATCCGTGAGCTGCCGCGACATGTCGTAGACCACCTCGTCCGGGGTCCTGAACCCGAATGGAGCAGGATTGCCAATGTTGAGCTTGAGGACGTGGGTTCCCATCTCCTCCATCCGGTTTGCCTCATCTACGACTGGTCCCCTCACGTCATAGAGAACGTTGTCGAGCTTGGAGGATTTCTTGAATTCGCGCATTGGCTTTCCTTTCGGGTGGAGTCCATTTCCTTTGTCAGAATTCTCGTCTTTACTTGCGCCAGCTTCGGGAGAAGCGGTCTTCGAGGAAGAGCCGTCCATCTTCTTTCCTCTGTTCGAGTTGCCGTTGCTCGATGCCTTTTCGCCATCTGCATATGGTG
>JBMNUL010000104.1:0-9386 GCA_050946255.1 Coriobacteriales bacterium
ATTGCCGCCCATGCCTTTCCGCAAAGTATAGTACACATACAAAAAATAGCTTGACAAAAAATATCCTAGGACACAATATAGCCACGGATATGATGAATCGTTCGAATGAAGGAAGGTATCGCTATGGACACGGTAGTCATGCTTGGCGGCAATGGATACCTAGGAAGAAACGCTACAGAGAAATGGCTGGCCAAAGACCCAGAGGTGAGATTCGTTGTGGTCTCGCGCTCGGGGAAGAACGAGCTGCAAGACCCGAGGATTATGAACGCGCAGGCGGACTGCACGAACCTGGACTCCGTCAGGAAGGTCCTTCCTGAGAAGGTGGACTACATCGTAGACTTCGTGGGTCGTCCGGAGAAGGATCCCGATGCTTTTCGGAGGATTAACGACCAGCCGGCAGATGCGATGCTGGAGATTGCAAAGGAAAAGAACGTCAAGGCAATGGGCATGATTGGCGGCGTCCTTGGAGACAAATCCTTCGTGGAGGGGAAGAAACGCATCATCGAGAAGCTGAAGGCCAGCGGCATCCGCACGGAGTACGTCAACCCGACGCTCGTCTACGGAAACGGCAGGAAGGACTCCATGACGAAGATGGTGCCGCTGTTGAAGTTCCTCGGGTTGTTCTCGAAGAACATGAGGCCCGTCGACGTCAACGACGTGGCTGACGAGCTGGTGGAGAAGATGGTGAGGAAATGAGGATAAGCAGCAGGTTCGAGCAGGGGGTATACGTTGTCATCATCCTTGCCCTGGAAGAGGCCCACAAGCCCGTTAAGAGCAGCACGATGAGCGGACTGCTCGACGTCTCGGACTCCTACCTCAAGAAGATTCTGATGAAGCTCTCCCATAGCGGACTGGTCAACTCCAGCGCTACCAAGCGCGGAGGGTACACCCTTGCCAGAAGCGCTGACCAGATTAGCCTGAAAGATGTTTTCGTCGCGCTTGACGAGGGGGAGGATTTCTTCGCACAGTCAGATTACGCAAAGAGGCTCTTCTCCGATCAGGCGCATGTCAAAGAGAGCTCCGACAAGATCGTCCAGGCGATTGACGAGGGTCTCGGCGACTTTTGCAACAGGCTCGACGCACTGAAGATCTCGGACCTCCTGGAGGACGGCGCATGGCAGGACGGCGCGGTCGACTGGGAAGCAAGGCTTCTCGAATTGAAAGGGAAATAGCGTATGCCCGCGAAACGCGTACAGGCGACTGGCGAAATCAGGGGGGATTTAGAGGAGGTCTTCCAGTGGTTCTATCATTCAGAGAACTTCACGAAGTCGCCGATTGTCTTCAGGTCGAGATGGAGGCCTGAGAGCACCCGCTGGGTTGCCGGATCGGTCCGTGACATAAACATGATCGCGGGCTGGTACCAGGAGGAGATAACGGACGTCAAGGAGAACGAATGCATCCGGTACCGTGTGAACAAGTCGTTCCCTGAAGTAAGACAGGATTTTACGGAAATCCATTTCGAGGAGACCGCGGCAGGGACGGTACGCGTGGTCTGGACAATTGAGATCGAAGTCCCCGGAAAACTCGGATCAAGGCTGGCGGAACCGGCAGGCAAGATGGCGCGCACGCTATATGGCACCATCATAAGCGCCGGGAAGAAGCAGATCGAGAAAACGCGATCGTCCAGGAAACGTTGGGCAGGGTGATCAAAGACCTCGAACCTTGGCCAGGCCCACAAGAGAAGAGCGCCTCAGCGTATCTGCCATAGGCATCTCCCCTGAGCTATTCCTTGAGACAAAGCCCTTGTATCGGTCGCCCTGTCCCCGTTGCTTACACGGGCGCTATCCGGAACCGCACCCACATCTGCTTGGCAGTGAAGATGATTCCTGAGGATGCTTGACGAGGGCGAAGCCGCGCTCGCGCCGCCGTACGTTGCGCACGCATCACAGCGAAGCGAGGAAGCCCTTGATAAGACGGTTCACCTCATCGGGGGCGTCGCAGTTGGAGTTATGGCCTGCGCCCTCTATCCAACTGACCGCCAGCCCCGTCCGTTCTCCCCATTGGCGGTTAAAGCGCCTGGTAGAGCCCGCGGCATCCTCGGAGCCGCAGATGAGCAGGGCGGGGCAGTCCAGCTCGAACGCCCGTCCCGAGGCGATTGCGTCTGCCACGGCGCAGTAGCCACGCGCCACCAGGTCGATGTAGTCCTTCGGCAGGTAGGATTCAATTGTCTCTCGCATGAGGCTCCTGCCATACTCGGTGGTTGCGACGCCCTCCGAAGCCATGCGAACGAGCGTCCTCCAGGGAAACATGCGGTACATGGTCCTCGTGTGGCGAAGCAGCCACAGCTCCGCCGCATTGTAGTAGCCGCGTTGAAGCGGGCAGGAATCGATGGAGACGAACCCTGTCGCTTCGCCGGGGTAGAGCTCCATGTACATCTGGGAGACGAAGCCGCCCATGGACTGTCCGACCAAGACGGGACGCCCGATGCCCTCCGCCTGCAAGATTCCATGGAGGGCAGCCGCCCAATCCTCGAGGTCTACGGCTGCGTACGGGCGTGACGCGCCGTGGGCGGGGGGATCCCAGACAAGGAAGCGGAGCCTGGGGGCGAAATACTCGATCTGCTGTTCGAAAAGCCGGTGGTCGGCTGTGAGACCCGGCAGGAACACGAGCGTCGGCTCGGATCCGCCCGGAGCAATGCCTCCGGTCCAATACGCGATCCGTCCGTTCGTGGTCTCGAAGCGATGCTCTTCCATTCTCCCCGTCCCGCCTCGGCATGCTCGACTTGCGACGCCCCGAACCGCTCGGGATGCTCCAAGTATACACATGCCAATTCCGCTTGCGCCAAGACCATCCACAGCAGTGGCAAGAAGGGGAATGTGCTCCGAGCGAGGGCGACGGACGACAAGGCAGCCGACAAGGTCTTCGGCTGCGGCCATTCCCGCTCGGTGATGATTGCGTGGCTCGCAGTGGAACTAACTTCCTCCTCGTTTCCTCTGGCGCGCTCTCCTGTTTCTGAGTGCCGTGGTTCCCATATGGTGTTCACGGGCAGCGACTATTCTGCGCGGGCCGGGTAGCTTGCGGGTTACAATCCGGCGCTGCGCTCTGGCAAGGCTCGACATCAGAGGTTGGAAGCGCAAGGACCGCGCTTGCATTCAGCCCGGAGGAGCGCCGATGGAGCTAGAAGGTTCTACCATCTGGGCCGGCCACTCGTAATGGGCGGAGGGGTCCTCATCGAGGTCGTCCTCCACGGAGACCACGGAAACGGCGAGGCCGATCTCCATAACAATCGTTCCATCGGCTGCGTCAGGTACGACGAGCACATCGCCCGCAGCTGCCTCGACGCCCATGAGCCCAAACCCGTCGGTCGTGCCCAGCTCATCCATTGCGACTTCCTCGAGAGAGATACGGACGGCAACGCCCAGACCTTCGAAGTGTAGGCGCGCAGCGCCCTCAGCTCATGTCCCCACTTGCGACAATAGCGACTTCCGTGCGCTCGAGTTTTCGACCAACGGTGTCTATCAGGAGGGAGGCCTCATTCGCGCCGAAACGTTGAGTGCGACGGAGTCCCGCGCTGATGTACTACAGCTTGCGTAGCCCGCCTTCGATGACAGCTTCTAACTTCGCGTTGTTCCCGTTGAATGATTGCATCGACGCCTCGATCATTTCGTTGTCAGAAACATTTGCAAACGAGAGAAGCCAGCCGTTTTCGTATGCAAGCTTCCGGACAAATGCCCGTTGAGTGCGCCCGTTTCCTTCACGGAAAGGATGAATGGCATTGATTTCCCCGAGGTAGTAGGCAAGTCTGACGGCAATTTCGTGCTGGGAGAGAGCATCGAGCGGGGACTCGCAAGCGAGCTTCGCCATGAGTTTATCGACCTGGACAGGGATATACTGAAACGCACAAAACATCGAGCCTTTGGAGATATTGACTGTTCGATACTTCCCAGCCCAATCATAAATATCCGAGAAAATGAACCTGTGGATTTCGCATAACCTTGCAGCATCGAACGGCTTTCCATATTGCGAGTCGTCAATGTCCAGCTGCGCGATTCTTATGGAGGTGATAGAGCGCTCCGCCTCGAGCAGTTCCGCGCTATCCGTCAGCCCCAGCTTGTTCCGAAGCACGTAGGTACCGGGGTAGCAGTACTTCCCATCGTCGAAATACTCGTAGTAAGCGTCGCGGGGCATTATGACGCCTTGTACTTAGAGACTGCCTCCGCCACCGCCTCGTCAAACGATTTCGAGCCATCGAGGCATTCTTTCAGCGTTGCCACGTCTTTGTCCGAGAGCGCCATGCCCTCCATGGCCATGGTCGCTTTCGTATTCGCGATAATCTCGTCGTTTTCGCTCATGGCCAGCCCTTCTCGTTTTCGAGTGCACGGTGCAATTATATCGTTTCGGATGCATATTGACGTGACCACTCGACCAGGCCAAACCCATAATGCGCATTCGGAAATAGCCAATAAGTAATATCAGCGACAGACGTGAGACAGGCGTGAAAAAATATCTACGCATTTCGAGGTCATCGGTCTACAAGATGATCGAGCGAGGTAAAAAACCAGGCGATCCAGCTTGGAAGGCTGCTGCGAGTAGACCGCGCCGACCTAGAACGCCTTGTCCTCGATCACGAATTCCAGGATGTTAGTATAGATGATTCTGCCTCACCGATGGATAGGGTCGTCTCTCGTGAGGACATACTTCGGGCAGTTGTCCCTTATCATCTCAAGCAAGCGGTACTCGCGTTCCTCCGTCTCCCGTATTGACTACTAACCCCCTGCTATCGTATCTATTGCGCGATGTATAGTAAGGAGATCCTGCTGCTATTAAACGGCGAAGACAAGTTAACACAACAGAAAGACATTTAAAAATCTATGCAAAAACAATTCGGAATACGAGTAGCAGGGCTGAATAATAATGAGTCAACGAACTGGCATGTATCTGAATATCTAGCCGCAGAAGAGGATATGGCTGCATATATTAATGCTACGTTAGAGGTCAGTGACACAACCCTGATTACTTCTGCCCTTGATGATATTGCTAGTGCAAGTGAGATGACCCAGACCTCCAAGGAGACCATCGTTACTCGGAATAACCTCTACAAGGCATTGTCGCCTACAAGGAATCCGTCATTGATACAGTACAAAAGTTGTAAAATCTTTTTTGCTTGAAATTCGATATTGCAATAGCTACCTAGAACGGCTTTTATCATTTAAATTTGATGACAATTTGATTCTTTATTTCTTTTGCACTATTCCTTGATGCCCCATTGGAGTTGAAATGACCAAAATACTTATTGAGGGTGCTGGCTGCACAGGTGATTCTTGTGTTATGAACTTGACTTCATCTGAGTGGATTTTCAATCGTCCTTCTTTAATGGTTTGGGCAGATAGCATCTACCTTTCCGAGCAAGACTTTTCTTTTTTAACCTCAGGATATTTTGCAAAAAGCGACCCAGAAATATCAGAGGATCTAGCTATTTTCGTTGAGAAGATGAAAAGTGAAGGAATAGCCGAATTATTTAACCCAAAAAAGTATTAGCGCCGATTAGCAGGGAATCTGTTCTGGATACAGTTCAGAAAGATTTATGCTCACTTGGAATACCTGCTACTGAAAAAGGCTCAGACGGAAAACATGAGCCCCCCTTTATTGAAAATAATGGAAACCGCTATTGCCCTGTAGTGCTAGAAGGAATATATAGCAGCTTGCTTGAAGCGAGATTATTGGGCTGTACATGTGTTATGGATCCCGATAAAGCATCGTTTGCTTTTACTCGGTTTGGAAATAGTTACCCTTCTTCTACTACAGCATTCGATGTATTTAACGAGTTATATACGGTCCTTGTGCCTGAACTGCATATCTATAATGATTACAAAATATTCTGTTCCTCAAATAGAAAAGAATCGTGCCTTCACGGGAAGGACTGCGTCCGAGATCGAAAGAAAAATATCAATAAATTCTTTGATGATCTGATGTTCCTTAGGGAGAATCAGGAGCTCAAATCACTGAAAGAATTAATCGGGAGTAAGGACCAAGAGCTAGATTCTGGAGATGAGGCATTAAAGAAAGCGGTTCTCGAAGACATTTCGAAATCGCAAAAGAAACTATTTGAATTTTATCCTAATGTTAGAAAATGGATGAAATTTGTTTCTGTTGCATCATCTAGCGCACTAGCTATTTTCTCCAATTCGCCTTCCGAGGCTTTATTGCCAGCAGTTGGATTATTGGGCGTTTCCCAAATAATAGATGCATCCATAGAGAGATTAACCGAAAAAGAAAGATGGAAAATCGGTTTCTGCGAATCAGTTAGAAAGAGACAGTAGCCAAGGCAACATGAAAATAGCGCTACGCTAACTGACCGAACATTGCACCATCCCTATCCGCTACTTTTCCGTATATCTTTTTCAGCTTAATCATCACACCTAATTCCGAATAACAACCTATAAGGTTGGATGCAGGAGTGACTATTCACTCCAAGCTCTATTAGCCTTAGGCGAGCTTCAAGACACGAGTACAATCATCAGTTGGAGGTCTTTGCAAGTCGCCTTTGTGATAATCCTTCGTCAAATTTGTATTTGAGTAAAGTCATCAAATAGCGAAATTAAGAAGTATCGTTTACTCCCACTCAGTATTAGCGTCGGTTGTAAACATTCAATCTACCTGCCTATTTGTCCGGCATATAGGGTGGGTTACCACTAATTTGCCATGAATAATCTTTGCGAGAATCTCCGCTACTCGCGACGGAGTCTGGCAGTGTCACTCAGTGACACTCGCCAGAAGCGTGCTCTCGTTAGCTACTTGTGATGTCTGCGGATAATTATCACGATAAAGAGGACTATCGCAATGATGATAGCAATCGAGATGGCCGTGCTCACGTACATGATTCCCATTGCTACTCCTTCGGAAGATTCTTGGTTTTGGAAGCGTCGTCTGAAGACTCTTTGATGAACTTGTCCGACGTTGCGTCAAGCTCTTCAATTCTGGACACGGCGGATTCGACGAATGAGATGACATCGGTAACGTTTGTTGAGCGATCTGACAGCGCCCTCCTCGGAAGGGGCAGACCTTCCAATGTCTTTGGTGAAAGCCATGGCTTCAGGTGGCCGGCCTTCTCGCCTAGAATCGTCCGCGACATATGCTCGGCATACATGTCAAGGTCCCGAACCACCTGCGCCCTATCATTGAGCATGAAGCTCGCCGCTGAGGCATATTGGGCGCAGTAGGTGCATTTGGCGACCGAGCGTCGCAATTCGCTGGCCTGTGGCATCGCCTGTGTGGCCGCCCGTATCGTCTTTCCCCAGTTCCAGGGTTTCACCTGTTCGATGATTGCCTCCACGAGCGACTCACTCGAGGGCTGGGACAGAAAGAACCCCGCCGACTCTTCGACGGTACTGAGGCATGAGTGGAAGCCATAGACCGCATCTCTGTGCGCTTCCCGGCAGAGCATGGCACGCTTCTCTGGGTCGCTTTCGAGCGCGGCCCACTTGAGGTTCTGCGCGGCAACCATTCCGTCGGTCTCGCGGTCGTGTATCTGCGCCTGCCGCAACTGGGCGATGCCTTCCTGGATCTCGTTCAGCTGCTGGGTGACTGCCATGAAGCTCAGGCTGAACATCATGTCGTTTACGGCAGGCAGCTGCTGCACCTCTTTGAGGCGGACTTGTCTGTCAAATCTTTGATTGTCCGGGTTTATTAGCGTCGCCAGCAGATGGCCTTCCTTGTCGGGCCGCAGGACCAGCTTCCCCTCTTGCATGAGCTTCCTGGTCGCTAGGGACAGATCAGCAACATAATCGGGCATCTTTGGAAGCAGCTCGTTGATGACTTCCACCATCTCGGGGCAGCATCTCGCGAAGTTCTGGAAATCAGAGAGCGCAGTCCTGAAGGACTCCAGCTTGTCCGACGAGAGGAAAACCCGGGACAGGACATCGTCATTCCCATACAAGTTGAGGTTGCCGTCATCGTCGAACTTGATAATGGCCTTGTCTTGCTTTTTCATACCCCACCCCCATTGAAGAAATTATTGCATATGGTTATGCGAAGTCCTGAGCGATCCTCATTTGGCGGAGATTGCACTTGTCTCCACTTGTCTCCTAAACAATAAAAAGTGGCGTAACCCTATTAGGAAGTTATGCCACCATCTCAATTCACTCACTAATATATAGGATTAAGGTCAACTATCCTCAGGCCTGCCAATAATAATCTCAAATCACTGTTGAAAAGCGTCGCATTATTTGCCTCCCATCAATCCATCTGGCACGCGCAACTTTTGCTTTTTGAAAGAGAGAATTGCATACCATAAATGATCGAAAATTATTCCCGCTCAGTGGTTGCAAATCAACGATGAAACGAACTCGCTGGAACATCTACCTGCGGATTTTTATTTTCCGAACAGCGCAGAAACCCTGAAAACCGCGAACTCAGTTTGAACTCAGCAGAGCGGGAATAGTCGCGGGAAAACGGGAGCAAATGCTTTGATCAGCGAACACATGAACTCAGCTCAAGGGTGAGTTCAACATGCGTCATCTGTGCCCGGCATTGATAGCGGGAATGAATTCACGCAATTTGGAATAAACCGCATAACCTGCGGAACCGTCTCATCTGGACTTTCGAATGGGCTCATGATTTATCCGAAAAAGAGGATGCCGGCAGACATCTCCGCGGAGTTCCGCCATCGAGGCGACCGTCCATCGATACCTGGGACATGGTCACGCGTTGTGGGGCCGCATGCGGCGAATGCGTGGGCATATATCCACCTTTCCGCATGCATCGTCCATAGACGGCAGTCTCGCCGCGTCATACAGTTGAGTCGGTAAAGCAACGCGGGTTACTTAACAAGCTCGAAAGCGTGCAAGCGCAGGGGCGAACCTCGATGGAAGGAGCCATCATGACACAGGGGACGCTGGGATTCGGATGCATGAGACTGCCGGTGCGCAACGGCGTATACGACGATATCGACCTTGAGCTGTTCGAGAAGATGGTCGATTTGTTCCTGGAGCGTGGGTTCACCTATTTCGACACGAGCTACGTGTACCACAACGGCGCGAGCGAGACCGCCTTGCGCAAGGCTCTGGTCGAGCGTCATCCGCGCGATTCGTTCACGGTGGCCACGAAGCTTCCGACGTGGCTCGTGAACAGCGAGAAGGCGCCAAAGAAGTACTTCGACGAGCAGCGCTCCAAGCTCGGCGTGGACTACATCGACTACTATCTGTTGCACACGCTGCGCGTGGGGCTCTATGACAACGCCATGGTGCCCTACCATGTGTTCGAGACCATGCAGGCGGAAAAGGAGGCCGGCCGCATCAAGAACCTCGGCTTCTCGTTCCATGACGACCCGGCAACGCTCGACCGCATCCTCACCGACCATCCCGAGGTTGACTTCGTGCAGATCATCCTCAACTACTATGACTGGGATTCCCTCTGGATCAACTCGCGCGAATGCTACGAGACCATCC
>JBMNUL010000105.1:0-9378 GCA_050946255.1 Coriobacteriales bacterium
CGACGAACAAGAAGAAGCCAGCAGCGATGCATTGCGCTCCTTATATAAATATCAGCGCTCCGCGCCTTCATTGATTAACTTGGTGTTCTCTTCTGAAGACGTGTCCAGCCTTTTCGGAACACTCGACTACCTCAACAGGTGCGAGCAGAACAACTTGGACATCATTCAGGAGCAGATTGACAACAAGAACGAGCTCGAGGCCACAACAAAACAGCTCAAGGCTGATAAGGAAGAGGCTTCTCAGGCGAAGACCGATGCTGCCAACGCCCTCGCCGACGCCAAGGCTGCAAGGCAGAAGGCAATGGAGGCCGCAACCGAGAAAGCAGCTGCCGAGCTAGAGGCACAGAACAATCAGGGAAATAGCCAGAGCTCTTCTGTGTTGACGGCGTCTGTATCCGAGAACTCCCAGGATACCTCTCAGATGAAATCCTCCGTGGATACCGATGATGTGGATTGGAGCCAGGAGAAATCTGATTTCGTCGATGAGTGGACCTCGAGAATCAACAACTACCTCGCCGGGTCTCCCCTGGCGGGCTATGGAGAGACATTTGCAGAAGCAGCTTGGGATTATGGAGTGGACCCGCGCTGGTCTCCGGCAATCGCCTGCGTGGAGAGCGGTAAGGGAGCATCTTGCTTCCGCAGCCACAACGCGTGGGGATGGGGAACCAGCTCTTGGAGCAGTTGGGAAGAGGCAATCACCGCACATGTTTCCGGTCTTGCCAGAATTTACGGTTCGACCCTGACCCCATCTGCAGCACAAAAGTACTGCCCCTCGAATGCAACGTACTGGTACAACAAGTGCCTCTCGGAGATGAACAAGATCTAACTGGCCTCAGGGCCCCAACTTCAAAGCAGAGACCTAGCCCGCGCTTCCGACCATTAGCGCGGGCTTTTCAATCAATAGCACGGGATTTTCAACCAACAGCTCGCGCTCCCCGGCCAATTGCTCGCGCTTCCGACAACTAGCGAGGCTTTTCAACCAATAGCTCGCGCTCCCCGGCCAATAACGCGATATCCCTACGACTTGGAAGTGGGATTTGCATTTGGAGCCATGGCAATCCTGCAAGAGTCGAGATAGTAGTGCCTTGCGTCATCATCCATCGATGAGACGTCCATTCCCAGAAGCTGCGAGAGCAGTGAGATTCTGTAGACCAGGGTGTTCCTGTGAATCTGAAGCTTTCGCGAGGCAGATGAGATGTTGCCTCCCTCGTCAAGATAGGTGGCCAGGCATCTTACCAGTTCTTTCTGCTTAGGATTCCCCCTGTTCCAAAGGGACCAGACCAACCCGTCGCAAAGACCCGCCAGAGAACCCCCTTGGCCGAGCTGCGCCAAGATCTGCATACCCTGACATTCCCGAAATTCCACCGGTGAACCTCCGGGTTCGGCCTGCCCGACTGCGAACAGAGCTTGGCCGTGGCAGAAAATCAAGTTGGAGAACCCAGAGAAGGCCGAGCTTATCCCACAGGAAACTCCCTCTTCAGGAAGACACCTCGAAAGGGAATCCTCAAAGCACCTTCTCCCAGATTTCGTCACATCGAACACGGCCACTATTTCCTCGCCGTGTTTGCAAAGCATCGTCTTCACAGGACCTTCTCCAATTCGCCTCGCGAGTGGGAAGAGCTGCGCCTCCTGGTCTTCGGGAAGTGCGCTTCTCAACAGCGCTATGACGAAGGAGTCGGGTTCATCCCAGCCTTTCTCCGCAAGCCTCATGCTCACGGCATCGTTTGAAACCGGCTCGCCATCGAGCAGTAGCGACACGACGTTGTCAGATGCTGTGGCCACCCGCAGATACGACCTGTTGTTCCTAAGGTAGTCGTCGAGAAGGGAGGTGATGAGAGCGAAGACCTCGATCTGCCCCTGGCTGATTGGGGCGTTGATGTCCACGAGGCCGAGGCTTCCCGCAAGCTGTCCTTCCACCAGAACATGCGATGCGAGATAGGCGTGGGTCGGATCTGATGTTGGATGCATTATGTATGGATGGGTCGGGTGCATTATTGCCGAGGCGTAGAGCTCCTGCTCCTTTGGGGAATAGAAACCCAGGTCTTGAGTCCCAGACCGCACTTGCTCCCAAATCGTTCCCTCGATTGACCCGATGAACTCACCCGAGATGGCCATGACGGACATCCCGTTGTCGAACAGTGCAACGGGATTCTTGAGCTTCCTGCTGCAAACGTCGAGAAAGGTCTGGACGTCCACGTGGTCGAGCACTGCGCGCATGGCCTCTTCGTACCAATTTGAATAGGAGATTATCTCGTCGTTAATCTGCCGGCACAGCTCTTCTGCATTCAAATTTCCATGGTATGTTGCCAAAGTCGAGCAGCCGTTCCCTTCAAACCACGATGGAAAATCCCCGACCAACAAGATGTTCTGAATGCCTGCGAGCATATCTAGCGAAGTATCCTCGCCTTCGATTTCCGAGTCCGACCCAAACGTTTCCCTAGGGACGATGACGAGAAAGCTATCCCAAGGCCCTTGATTGATCCCCGCAATTGATTCACCCGCAGGAGGCTCGCTCCACTCCCCTTCTCCCAGAATCACGGCCTTGGAAATCCCGAGGCTTCGTTTTAGACATTTGTGCACATGTAAATCATCAGGGTTAATCTCGTCAAGAAGAATAATCACAGGTACTTGCATGATTTTTCCTCTCGGTTTTCGTCAAAATTGCTGTTTTATCTGACAATAATTCACATTTTAGTGTCATTCAATATTGCTTTCCACGTTCATAGAATCAACTTGCCAGAAGGATTTCCAGGTATTTCAACAATCAAAGCGAGAGGAGTACGACCATGCAAGTTACGCTTGACAACCCGATGTTCGAAGGTTCTGCCTACATTCTCAACATCTTCGGAAACTTCTTGCCCGGCGAGTACACGGGACCAAGGGACGAGTATCTGCCCTGCAGGGAAAGTGCCTGGCTGGGAGTTTGCCTCAACACGACCCCTGTATTGAGGGTGAGCGGCCCAGATGCTGCCAAGTTCTTCGAGCAGACCTGCGTGAACCACGGCTTCGCAACCATGAAAGTCGGGAGCTCGAAGCATGCACTGGTCTGCAACACGAAGGGGCACATGATTGCCGACGGAGTGGTCATGAGACTCGACGAGGAGTCCTACACCACATACTGGCTGGCTCCAGTGCTTCAGTATTTTGCCCAGGCCAGCGGTCTGGACCTCAATTGCGAGTACATCACAGACGAGTACTTCTTCCAAATCGACGGTCCCAAGTCCCTGCAGATAATGGAAGAGGCCTGCGAATGCGACCTCCACGACATCAAGTTCGCCCACAACAAGAAGGTCAAGTGCTGTGGAACCGACATGACCATCCACAGGCTCGGCATGTCCGGCGCGCTCGCGTATGAGGTGCACGGCAAGGCCGAGGACGCACCCGTGGTCTACAAGCACATTCGCGAGATTGTTGAAAAGTACGGTGGGAAGCCCCAGGGGGCCAGCAACTACGGGATCATCAACCACACCCCGGCTGGATATCCCAACCAGCTTCAGCATTTCAATTACCCGCTGCTCGAGGACGATCCTGGCCTGGCCGAGTTCGCGAAGCAATACTGCGCCGTTCCCCCGCTGGTGGGAAGCGCATCGGACGACCCGGATATGTTCTCCGTCACTCCCTATGAAATCGGATGGGGATATCTCATCAACTTCGACCACGAGTTCATGGGCAAGGATGCCCTGCTCAAGGCAAAGGACGAGCCGCACCGTCAGGTCGTGACTCTCGAGTGGAACGCCGAAGATGTTGGCGACGTGTTCATGTCCATGCTCCGAGGCCGTGGTGAGGAGCCCTACGACCAGATCGAGTACGCAGATGCACTTCTGGACAACAGATTCGGCCCGATGGTTATCCGTGGTGACAAGGTCCTGGCAGGAGACGAGACCATCGGCATCGCAACCGGTAGGACCATCGCCTACTACGAGCAGAGGATGATCTCCCTCGCGTTCATCGACCCTAAGTACGCAGAGGAAGGAACCGAGCTCGAGGTCCTGTGGGGAGCCGAGGGCTATCGCAAGAAGAGGATCCGCGCAACCGTGGCGCAGTTCCCATACTATCAGGGCGAGTATCGGAACGAGACCTTCGACACCTCGAAGATCCCTCCCTATAAGGGATAATCGCAATTGCCAGATACCGGTAACCAAGGCCCTGACCTCTTCGTTCGAGGCCAGGGCCTTCCTGATAAATTCCACCCGATTGCCAAGCCCGCTGCTGCTATGAGCTGGAGGAAGTATCATCGGGTTCACCGATGGCAGTGACCGTGCAGGTTGGATCTCCCTCGTAATACTGCAGCGTTATCGTGCTGCCCTCTTTGTAAGCAACCACCTCGATTACAGAGATTGGCACGTCGTAGATGTTCGAGTCCCCCTCAAGGGTGATGTAGAAGTGCGAGTTCCCATCGACCACTGCTTGCGTCATCGTGTTGATCGTGCCGGTTGCAACAAGTGCTCCCGTTGAAGAAGAGCTCGTGTCGACCACTCCATTGGTGGCCAGCAGGGCCTTGTAGGACTTCTGGCATTCGCTCACCGTGTCCCCAACTGCAACGTTTTGGTACCTCTGGATATCAACCATCGCATACTTCTTCACAAGGCCGGCGCTGTCCTTCAATGCCATGAAGTACGTAGGCTGACCGTTGATGTTC
This sequence comes from Coriobacteriales bacterium, assembly GCA_050946255.1. GTDB lineage: Bacteria > Actinomycetota > Coriobacteriia > Coriobacteriales > CADBOM01 > JBMNUL01. The sequence goes on from JBMNUL010000105.1 coordinate 4,640, forward strand.
AAGAGCAATGGGAACGTAGCCGAATACCGCAGGTTCTGAACCTGGCCCTCGGCAGAGTTCATTGCCGACAATTCGGTTGCACCCGACACCGAGTAGAAATGCGACTCGGATGTTCGCTGGTTGATTAGCACGAAGCCGATGATCGAATCGTCTGCCGTGGCAGATGTGACCCCGGTGTAGAGCCAAACATCATCGTCTTTCGCGATGTAGTTGTAGCCCAACATTCCCTCGCTGCCGGGAGTTGTCTGTTTCACTCCCTCCTGCCCAAGCCAAGAGTTCCACCACCCGTTGATGTAAAGACCGCTGTAGTTGTACTGCTCCACCAGAAGATCAGATGGGTAGGCGCGGTCCACCCATTCCGGAACGTCCTCGATTGCAAGGTCCTGGCATTCACCCGTGCTGGCGTTGCAGAGCACGACCCTCGAAATCGTGGTACCTCCGAAAAGCCCTATCGTGCGCGACTGAACAGGGCAGACCCACCAGGGGTTGCCGTCCTCGTCTATCTCGAAGGCCTTCTGGTCGAACATGTAGGTGGGGAACTTCAGCTGCACATAACGGTCGACGTTGTTTACGAACGGGTCGGACTCGGAAATGTAGATGGGATTCTCGAGCCTGACGATCTGGGTGTCCTGAGAAGCCATGTCGACGATGACGTAGGCTGGGATTCCACTCCCGCTGTTGGTGAACCACTTGATGATGTCTGCGTAGTTGAGCGGGCTCACGCGCACAGGCCGGCCATTGTAGTTGATCTGGCTGTAGATATCGGAGATCTCGAACTGGCTGACGTAATCGGCCATCGTGCCCATCGTCCGGTTGCCGAGAAGGATCGCGGAGTCCTTATCGATTACCGGTATCGAGTTGTAGTCGACCTCTTGGATATCTGTTGCAAAATCATAGTCTTCGGTCTTGAGCAGCGAGGCGTATCTCTCGGCATTTCCCGGAAAGAAGGTAGCCGATGCAAGTGCGCCGAGAATTCCAACCACCACGAATGCCACGGGAAGCCATGCCAACTTCTTGTACTTGTTGGCTTTCTTGGGATTTTCGGGATGATTGTTGGTTCCTCTGGTATAAGTTGACTGCCATCCCTTGAAAACCAACCACAACGGCAACATCACGAAAATCGCGAGGAACCACCACACGTCGCCAGACTGGAAGTTGAGCGGAGGGTGGAACCACCAGTAGCAGAAGAGAACGATTGCCACCAGCACGATTATCGCTATGATCAGGCCCTTCTTGCCACGGCGTTCCCAACGCGGACCGAAGGATTCCCTAACGGCCTCGAATGGGTCTTCTTGATTCCCTCCGCCTCTTCCACCGCGACGATCGAAAGGGTTATCCACGTTCTTCCATGGATTTGACTGTTTCATCTTGTCCGCTCCCTTGCAGAAGAGTGGGCTTGCAAATTAAACCTGAGGTCTTGATTTCCCAATAAGAAACGTTTCTTCAGCGAAACCTCGCAAGCCACCCCAGCTGACACTTCATCGGCGCCATTCGCTGGGAAACCGCATGGCATTGCCCAAAAGCTCTGGCCCGAACTCCGGCTTGCATTCCCGAGAATTTTCCACGAAACCCCAAATTGTCTCGTCACCCATTCTATATGTAGAGAGAACCGCTTTACAACAGATTCACGTATTTGCCTAAATATTGGATACCACAGGTGGTAAGCGCGGAGAAACATTTCCGCGATAGTTCGTTTCTAGATATGCGATCCGATGATGTTATTAGATATACGTCGCAATGAACGATGCCGGCACGCTCAACAGAGATTAGGAAATCCTCTCCATCAGGGCAACGATGGTGTCTACGCTGTCGAAATTCTCCGGGATGATATCGTCGGCGTCTATCTCCACGTCGAACTCGTCTTCCAGCTCTGAAATCAAGGTCACGAGGTCGAGAGAGTCCATGGCACCCTCGTCAACGAGATGGTCTGCCGCGGAGGTGGTGACGCCAGGCTTCACAGACTCCAGAATCTCGATGATCTTCTCACGCATTTGCAGGCCTCCAATTTGCCGTTTCATTTCACAACTTCAGCAATTCTATCGCACGGCAACCATCGTAGCCATAACCCAGGCTGCCGTAAACGTGGGCAGCGGCAGCATTGTCGTCGCGCATCCAAAGATAGAATCGAGATACCCGGTCCTTGTTTTGCATTATGTATTCCGAGACAAGGGGCTTCGACAATCCCCTGCCCCTTGCAGATGGGAGCACGAGGAGATGGCGCAGCTCCGATGTCTTCCCGTTCACATCAAAGTGAATGAGCCCATCCGGCTTCCCGCCCTCGTCCATATGGCAGAGCACCCTGCCCTCGGATATTGCAATATCCCATTCGTCGGGAGTAGGGATGTAGCTCCAGTAATAATCGAAGTTCTCGTTCATCGCCACGAGCATCTCGGCAGCATGCTCTGGCGAAAGCCGAGTGATGGTCTTGGTGCCAGTATCTCCTGAAGTCTCCTGTCCTAGCGCAGATGAGGCCATCACGGATTCAAAGACGTTCATGTCGAGCGACATGCGATGGCTCCTGCGGTCGACCGAAAAACCGCTGGCCTCGCATTGCGCGACTATCTCGGAGATGTATTGCGGAATTGGATCGTCCTCTCCGACATTGAATGGAAGTTCCACGGCAACTGGACAATCGCTTGGAATCTCGAAGGGCTCTTCCGTGCCGTCAAGTATGAAGTAGAGCTGCTTGTAGCCGGGACGCTGACGGAAAAGGAAGAACTGGTCTCGTCCATCGAGCTCCAGCTCGAGGTCCCCACAGGCAATGAGCTCCTTCACCTCACCCGACATCAACGTGAGGTTCGAGTGCGTCCGCCCATGCGCTTGCTTGGCAGCACGCATAGCCACCTTGTATTCATCGAAGCTGGTGCACTTCTTCATTTGCGTATCCTTAAATACATTAAACACGGCTTGCCGCCATTAAAGCCAATGGACGCTCGGAAACTGGCCGGTCAGATCATGGATTTCAGCTTCTGTCTGTCCACCTTGCCGTTGAGGTTGAGAGGCAGTGCATCCATGTGCACGAGCCTTCCCGGAACCATGTAGTCCGGGACGAGCTTCGAAACTCCGGCGGACACGTCCGCCTCTTCGATGTTCCCCGAATAGAAGAGCACGATCTGCATTCTCTTCTCGTCGTACTGGCAGCAACATGCTGTGACTTCGGGAAGAGACTGTGCGGCGCACTCTATCTCTCCAAGCTCCACGCGTCTACCAGCGTGCTGTATCTGGAAATCCATTCTCGAGACATACATGATCTCGCCGCGCTCGTTGTAGCGAACCAGGTCTCCCGTGCGGTAGATGCGATCCGGATATGCCTTGATCAGCGGATTCTGCACGAACACCTCGGAGGTTTTCTCGGGATTGTTGTAGTAGCCCATCGAAATGCAGCTCCCCCTCACGCAGAGCTCGCCTTCAACTCCAACATCATCAGGGGTCACGAGGTTGTCATGTTCGTCGAGCACCAGGATATCGGTGTTTCTGAAGGGCACCCCAATTGGAAGAGGCTCGGAATCGTCGAAGTCCCTGTCCACAATGTAGTAGGTGCAGTCGACTGCGATCTCCGTGGGGCCGTAGAGATTGGCGAACAGGGCGTTGGGAAGAGCCTTCCTCCACTTGTTGAGCTGCTTGGTTGGCATGACCTCCCCGCCGCTTAGCACCTTGGTCACGCAGGAGATGTCCACCTTGCCGAGAGCCTTGAGGTTGGCGACCAGGCAATATGCCGACGGGACCCAGAAGAGAGTGTTGATCTGATTCTCGACAATGTGCTCAAGGAGCTTGACCGGGAAGGAAAAGAGCCTCTTGGGTATGATGTGCATCCGAGCGCCAGTGCATAGGGTGACATAGATGTCGAGCCCGGAATGGTCGAAGTAAAACGGTGCCTGATTGCCGAACACCGCGTTCTCATCTATGTCGAAGGTCTCGCGCACCCGCTCTGCATAGTCGACTATCGAACGGTGCGCGATAACCACTCCCTTTGGAGTTCCGGTAGAGCCCGAGGTGAAGAGCACATAGAGAGGGTCCGTATCCACGGTGCTGGACACGGCACGATTCACCAACTCGTAGTCGGGGTGGCAATTGCCGCAATCCTCGAGCGTGAGAACAGGACCATCGTATGATGTCTGGCCCATGAGCTCGAGATGCTTGTCAGAGGTGATTGCGGCAGCGGGCTCCAAAGTATTGACGATCTTGTCGATTCGAGCCACTGGCATGGACATGTCGATCGGTGTGTAGAAGCTCCCGCTCAGCGCCACGCCCAGAAAAGCCGCCAGTTCGCCAACGCTTCTATCCAAACATACCAACACGGGCTTGTGAGTGATGCCCTTTTTCAGGAGCGCCGTGGCAATCTTCGAGGCCGACTCGCGCAGCTCCTTGTAGGTAAGGGAGCTTTCCACATCGGAATAGGCGATCTTGTCGGGAAACCTCTCCGCCATTTCCCCCAGATAATCTGTAACGAGAACTGCCAATACGGCCTCCTAACCTGTAGCCGTTCACAACTCGTCCGCGGGAGTTCTCACTCGCAGACGCTCACTCATTCATTGACATTCAAATAGTAGTCGGCATCGACCTTGCGCAGCTCCCAGACCTTCATGTCGCATGCGCCCTCGCACTCTTCGTCGTAGATTCTCACGCAGAAATGGTCGGCGCTCCAAACTTCAAATCCCATTGACTCGAACAGCCTCTTCTCGCCGTTATCCGGATTCAAGAAGGACACGTTGAGCCTTTCTTTTTCTCCGATGACCTCG
>JBMNUL010000106.1:0-9372 GCA_050946255.1 Coriobacteriales bacterium
TCACATCAATGCGGGGATTCTCGAGGCACTTGCGCTGCTGCTGGTCGAGGTAGTAGGCGAACTTGTGCTTGAAGTCGATCTGCTCCTCGCAGCGCATGACCCCGCCGAGCCTTTTCTCCTTCTCGCAGAGCACAACCTCGTGGCCACGTTTGGCACACTGGAGCGCGGCCTCCATCCCGGCCACTCCGCCACCCACGATCAGAATGCGCTTCTCCCGAGTTGGGATCGGGGATTGATAGTAGGCTTCCATCTCCCTGCCCGACTGCGGGTTTATCGCACAATAGGGCTCGCCGTTCTGCATCTCCTTGGCAAAGCAGTGCAGACAGCGCAGGCACTGCTTGGCATCGTTGCCACGGCCGCTGCGCACGAGGTTGGGGAAGTCCGGCTCGCAAATGAACTCGCGGGCCATCTCGATGACGTCCGCCTTTCCAGATGCCAGAATCTCCTCCATGAGGTCTGGGTCGGAGAGCGCGCCGACAGTCCCCACGGGAACATTGACATGCTTCTTGATCTCTGCCGAGAACTGCACCTCGCACCCATCCGGCTCGAACATGCTGGGGTGGGTCTTCGTGAACACCTCGGGGACCTCGTGATTTCCAGAAGAGGCGTGGATCAGGTTGCAGTGCTTCGAGATCTCGATGGCGTTGGCGAGTCCCACATCGAAGCCGAAACCGCCATCGTAAAGTTCGGACGCGCTTATGCGCACCTCTACCGGGAAGTCGTTTCCGCAAGCCTTGTGGATGCCATCGATGATGCAGTTGAGGATGCGGCAGCGGTTCTCCACAGAGCCGCCCCACTTGTCGGTGCGCGTGTTGATGATCGGCGACAGGAACTGGTGCAGGAACCATCCATGACCTGCGTGCACGAGGACCATGCGGAACCCGGCGTTCTTGCCCATCACCGCGCCGCGCACATATTTGTCGATCGTGTGCTCGATCATCTCGTCAGTCATTGGGAGGATGTGCCTGGTCACCCTGCCCTTGCACTCCATCTCCACGGGACCGTAGGCAACGTCGGAGGTCTTGCTTCCGGTGTCCTCCTCGGTGGATGCCATGTTCCCGTCGTTCATGGCGCGGGCAGCGTACATGCCGGCATGCTGCAACTCCATGTTGGGAACGGCCCCATTGGCGTCGATTGCGTGCGCGAGGCGGGCGAGCTCGGTATCGATGTTGGGGGTGTCGAGGCTCATCTGCTTGTCGAAGGAGCGGGCCTCGTCTCCTACGAAGAACTCGCAGGTGGCCACGCTGGCAGCACCGCCTAAAGCCCTGCGGGCATAGTAATACTCGGCGCCAGGTGTGAAGTACCCATCACCGTGAACGTTGAGATACCCGGTCGGTGCACAGAAAAGCCTGTTCTTGAAAGTGACGTTGCCGATTTTTATCGGCTCGAAAAGATGTGGGTATTGCAGCTTTCCCATTTTGACTCCCCTTCTGAACGTGATTGACATATGCAGGCAAGATGCCGCTCATATGGCAACGTATGGCAAGCTACTCAGGCTCACATTTCGCCCGCGCCATCCTGCAATCTCTCCTCTAATGCTGAAAATTCGCCTTATGGAAGTATCGATTTTGCCATCGTTTCGAGTCAAGGCGGCAATCCTCGCATTTTGATTTAATCGAACGCGGCATCTTCCGAAATTTAAACTTGCGTGAGAATTGCAACGGCAATTCTGGAGAAATTCCTTTCTGGAAGAAAAAAGGTTATGCAAAGGTTGCACAAAGGTTGCATGAGCCCATTCCGAGCAAGGCAGATCAACTCAAATTTCGAGGTGATCTTCGCGAGACCTTCTCAAGCAAGATAGCCACAACAACAGCAAAGCAGGTCAACCCGATGCTTCGGGCTGACCTGCTGATTCTCAATGGTGGGCGATAACGGATTTGAACCGCTGACCTTGTGCGTGTAAAGCACCTGCGCTACCGCTGCGCCAATCGCCCGAATTCAGAAACGATTATGGCAGAGCACCCCGCCCGGACGCAAGTTGCGCGGGCATGCGGGCTGCGTGAGCCAGCGAGCGTCTACAAGGAGCCTTTCTGCAATCGATCTCAGAGAATGGCCTTGCGCTCAGCGACATGCTTGAGCCAAGCTGCCTTGACCTCGCCTGCAAGCGTGATCGAACCAGAAGCCACAATCGGCACTCCCCTCAGAAGAAGCTCCTCCAGGGCGACCTCTGGCGTATCGAAGATCTCGGGCCTCGTGCCGGTGAGCTGCTCGACCTTGTCGGCAAGCTCGAAGCGGGAGAGAGCCCTGTGCGAACTGGTCTGGGTAACGGCGATGTCGGGAGTGAGCCCTGCGATTGCCTCGATGATCCCGTTTGCATCCTTGTCTGCGAGCACGGCCAAAAGCATCTGGAAACCGCCGTCCGGGAACTTGCGGGCAATGGCGGTCGCAAGGTTGAGAGCCGACTGTGGATTGTGGGCGGCGTCGATGATCAGGAGCGGCTGCTCCGACAACATCTCGAACCTTCCCGGCACAGTGAAGTCGGCCATGGCGCTGCGAACTTTCTGCGGGTCGAGAGCATGTCCGAGGTACTGCTCGCAGGCAGCTACCGCAGTGGAGATGTTCTGAGCCTGATAAAGCGGGGCATGCATGACGATACCCGGGTAATCCCCGAAGGCGCCATGCACGTCAATGTCGATACGGCCCTCTTCCTCGTCGTAGCTGGAATCGTAAGAGACCATGCCGGCTGGAGCTGCAAGGCCGTCTCCAGATGGTAGCCCCTCCCCCGATTTCATCTTCTCCGCAGTTTGAGAGTCGCGGACGAGCCAGGGAGAGACTCCCACTTCAGCCGACCTTCCGAGGAAGACCTGAAGCGTCTGCTGGGTCCCGGGACCGAGCACCGCCTTGCATCCCTTGCTGATGATTGCCGCTTTCTCCCCTGCGATCTCCTCGACTGTGTCGCCCAAGATTCCAATGTGGTCGAGCCCGATACCCGTGACGACTGCGACGTCGCGATCCACGATGCTTGTGGAATCCCAACGTCCGCCCATCCCGACCTCTAGCACGGCGACATCGATGTTCTCCTGCGCGAAAATCCAGAAGCAGGCAGCTGTCACGAGCTCGAACTCGGTAATCTGAAGGCCGTCGCGCTTCTCGAGCATGTCGGCGGTCTTCTTGGCGAGCAGAACTCCGTCCGCGAAGAGGTCGTGGCTGACAACCTTGCCGTCAATCTCGATTCTCTCCGGGTATTCCACGAGATGCGGGCTGGTATAGAGACCGGTGCGGAGACCGTAGGTGCGAAGAATCGCTGCAATCTGGCGCACGGTGGACGTCTTCCCGTTGGTCCCCGCCACTTGGATGGCGGGATACTTCAGATGGGGATTTCCCATCTCCGCCATCATCTTGGAGATTCCCTCTAGAGATGCGTGGATCCCAAACTTCAGAGCATCGGAAAGGATGCCCACTGCCTGCTCATAGCGCTCTTCGCTCATGACCTCGCTCCTAGTTCCCAGCCATTACTTGTGTTGCGTGTCCCCAGTTCTTGCTCTTCTCGCCTGACAGGGCCTTGCTCGCCTGGTTAGGCCTTGCTCGTTTGGTCGGGTCTTGCTCGCCTGGTCGGGTCTTGCTCGCCTAGTCGTGCCCAACAGGGTTTCCCGACTTGGTCAAGCCTTGCTCGTCTGGTCGGGCCCAGCAGGGTTTCCCCGATCTTGCCGTCCGTTGTCCAGGTAGATCACTCGCCCAACTCGGCAAGCTGCGCCTCGATTCGAGACAGCGCGTCTTCCACGTCCGCCGCCTCGTTGCGGGTCTTCTCGATGATCTCTGGCGCGGCCTTCGACAAAAATCCCTGATTTGAGAGCTTCTTGTCGTACTTCGCCTTGTCCTTGAGGAGCTTGTCGCGGTTCTTCGTGAGCCTTGCGCGCTCGGCATCGAAGTCGACAAGCCCCTCGAGCCCGATGAAGACCTCCAGGTCGTCGGTGATAACAGCCGAGGCGGCCTTGGGCTTCTCGGCATCGGATGCCATTACCAGGCTCCCCGTGTTCGCCATCGACTCGATGAGGCCACGCTGGCCCTCGAGCACCTCGACGTCCTCGTCCGAGGCCTTCACCACGAGGTCCAGAGGATTCTTGTTGCCAATTTGGTAGCGGGCCCTGGTGGAACGCGCGGAGGAGACGACCTGGCGGACCAGCTCGATTGCACGCTCCGCCTCTGCATCGATGTACTTGGCCAGCTTCTCGCTCGAGGGATACTCGGCCACCATGATCGAGGGGACGGTCTTCTGAATCGGGAGCTTCTGCCAGATCTCATCGGTGATGAACGGCATCATCGGGTGCAGCAACCTGAGCGCCTGGTCGAGAATGAAAACGAGGTTGCGCTGTGCAGCCAGACGGTCGGCTCCCTCCCCACGGAGGCGTCCCTTGGAGAACTCGATATACCAGTCGCAGAGCTCGTTCCAGAAGAACTCGTAGATCTCCTGGGTCTGCTTGGCGAAATCGTAGGTCTTCTCCGCCTCCTCGAGACGTGCGGTTAGGCCGGCCAGACGGGAGAGAATCCACTTGTCGGCATCGGAAACCGGCTCGGGTCCACCCGGCTCATAGCCATCGAGATTCATGAGGATGAATCGAGCCGCGTTCCAGATCTTGGTGGCGAAGTTGCGTGAACCTTCGAGCCTCGCCTCGTTGAATCGCAGGTCCTGAGCACCGGTGACCTGCATCAAGAGGCCGAAGCGCATTCCATCGGCTCCGTAATCCTCCATCAGACGCAGCGGGTCGACTCCATTGCCGCGGCTCTTGCTCATCGGCTTGCCGTCGGCTCCCATCACAGTTGGGTGGATGATCACGTGGTGATACGGGATCTCGTGCATGAAATACTCGGATGCCATGATCATGCGGGCAACCCAGAGTCCCATGATGTCACGGGCGGTTGAGAGCACCTGCGTTGGATAGGCGTCCTTGAGCTCGGGAGCATCTGCGCCGTACTTGCCCCAGTCCATAGTGGCAAACGGCCAGAGCTGCGAGGAGAACCAGGTATCCAGCACGTCCTCATCCTGGCGAACCGGCGAGCCGCACTTGGGGCACACGTCGACGGGCTCCATGAGCGCGTCCTCCCAACCGCAGTTGTCGCAGTAGAACATCGGGATGCGATGTCCCCACCACAGCTGGCGGGAGATGCACCAGTCCTTGAGGTTGTCGAGCCAGTCGAGGTAGACCTGCTTCCATCGCGCTGGGAAGAACTGGACGCTGCCGTCCTCCACGACCCTGCGCGCGTCGACCTTGAGGTCGTCGACCTTCACGAACCACTGCTCGGACTCCCATGGCTCGAGCTTGCTGTGGCAACGGTAGCAGGTCATGACGCTGTGGTCGTGGTCCTCCACGTGGTCGAGGAGGCCTAGCGATTCGAACTCCGCCACGATCGCCTCTCGGGCCTCGTCGCGGTCCATGCCGCTGAACTTGCCGTAGCCCTCCACGACGTGAGCCGTCTCGTCGAAGATGTTTATCTTCTCAAGACCGTGGCGCTCGCCCATGCCCCAGTCGTTGGGGTCGTGGGAGGGCGTGACCTTCACGAATCCGGTGCCGAATCCGGCATCGACGTAGAAATCGGAGAAAATCGGGATCTCGCGGCCGACGATCGGGAGCTTGACCTTGGCCCCGACGAACTTCGCCTTGTCCGGGTCCTTCGGGGAGACCGCAACTCCGGTGTCGCCCAGCATCGTCTCTGGACGGGTGGTTGCAACGACAATGTACTCCTGGCCGTCGACGGGTTCCACCAGCGGGTAGCGGAGATACCAGAGGTGGCCCTTCTCGTCAACGTACTCCGCCTCGTCATCTGCAATTGCGGTTGTGCAGTGGGGGCACCAGTTGACAATCCTCTTGCCACGGTAGATGAGCCCCGCATGGTACCAATCGCAGAACACCCTGCGCACGGCATCGGCATAATCTGGATCGAGTGTAAAGCGCTCGTCATCGTAGTCCACAGAGCAGCCCATGCCCTTGATCTGCTCGACGATGGTCTTGCCGTACTGCTCGCGCCACTGCCAGCAGGCTTCCAGGAACTTCTCCCTGCCGATTTCGCGACGGGAGATGCCCTGCTCTGCCAGGTGCTTGTCGACCTTTGTCTGGGTTGCGATCCCGGCGTGGTCGGTGCCGAGAATCCAGCGAGTGCGGTAACCCCTCATGCGGGCACGGCGGATGCAGGTGTCCTGGATCGTGTCGTTGAGAGCATGCCCCATGTGGAGCATCCCGGTGATGTTGGGAGGCGGAATCACGATGGTGTACGTCTCTGCCTCGGGATTGGCATAACCGCCTGCATCCCTGTGGAAGAAGCCGCTCTTGTACCAGAAATCGAACAGACGGCCCTCTATCTCCTTAGGGTCGTAGTTCTTCGGGAGCTCCTGGGCAGCGCTCTGCTCCATCTGCTCGCTGTTGTCAGCCACTTTAGCCTTCCCTTTCTCGCATCGATCTCTTTGCCGCATGGAACATGCGGGTTCTGGCAATTTCAGGGCCCAGTGCCTAGGCGCTGGCCTTCTCCGGATCCTCGTCGGGTTCCTTATCCGAATCGTCTGTCTGGGTATTTACCGAAGTCATATCCGGCTCGTCGACCTGGGGATCCTCATCGGCAACATCCCCTGCCACCTTGCGCACGATCCACTCTGGAGAGTCCTCGCCCCTTACCGACTCGGGGGTGACAACGACCTCTCCCACCTCGGGATGGTCTGGAATCTCGAACATCGTCTCCTCGAGAACCCTCTCGCAGATCGACCTCAGGCCACGTGCCCCAATGCCATGCTGAACTGCCTCGTGGGCAATCTCGCGCAGCGCCTCGTCTGTGAACACCAGCTTGACGTCCTCGTATTCGAAGAGCTTCTCGTACTGCTTGACAAGCGCGTTCTTAGGCTCGGTAAGGATGCGGACCAGAGCGTCTTCATCCAAGTCGTTCACAGAGCAGATCACCGGGATACGTCCAACGAACTCCGGGATCATCCCGAACTTGTGCAGGTCCTCTGGCAGCACGTGCTTGAGCAGCTCAGTGCCCTCCCTGTCGTGCTGTCCACGAACCTCGGAGGTGAACCCGATGCCGGTTTCTCCAATGCGCTGCCCGATGATCTTGTCCAATCCCACGAAGGCGCCTCCGAGGATGAACAGGATGTTGGTGGTGTTGATGTGGATGAGCTCCTGCTGGGGATGCTTCCGCCCGCCCTGTGGGGGAACGGCGGCGTCCGTGCCCTCGATGATCTTGAGCAGGGCCTGCTGCACTCCCTCGCCGGACACGTCGCGGGTGATTGAGAGGTTCTCGGCCTTGCGGGCGATCTTGTCGATCTCGTCGATGTAGACGATGCCGATCTCCGCCCTCTCGATGTTGAAGTCGGCGGCAGTGATCAGCTTGAGGAGGATGTTCTCGACGTCCTCGCCCACGTAGCCCGCCTCGGTCAAAGTCGTGGCATCTGCGATTGCAAACGGCACCTTGAGCACGCGTGCGAGTGTCTGCGCCAGCAGCGTCTTGCCGCAGCCCGTGGGCCCGAGCAGCAAGATGTTGCTCTTGGCGAGCTCGACAGAATCCCCGTCCTCGTCCTCCGGGTTCATCCCGATGCGCTTGTAGTGGTTGTACACCGCAACCGAGAGAGCTTTCTTTGCCTCTTCCTGCCCGATGACGTACTTGGACAGCTCGTCATAGAGCTGCGAGGGCGTTGGAAGGTCCTCGAGCACGCTCGCGCGGTCGAGTTCCTCTGCCTCAGACTGCCCGTCCTCGAGAATCTCCAAATCGACCATGTCGAGGCAGAGCTTGAGGCACTCGTCGCAGATCAGCGCGTCCTTGCTGCCGATCAGCTGGTGCACCTCGTTTTGAGTGCGCCCGCAAAACGAGCATCTCAGCACCTCGTTTCCGGTGCCCCCGTTGTTTTCGTCTGACATAAGACTCCTTGTCTAAAGATACCATTGGGTGCAGCGGGTCATCCCCGCCGCACCCATGTAGCGTACCGGTCTAATGCTCCGAGAAACGGCCCTGGCATCGATGCCGAATGTGACCGCTCTATCTCTCGCTATTGAACTCGATGACCTTGTCCACCAGTCCGTAATCGCAAGCCTCCTGAGCGCTCATGAAGTTGTCGCGCTCGGTGTCCTCCTGAATCTTCTCGATGGGCTGGCCGGTGTGCTTGGCCAGGATCTCGTTCATGTGCTGACGGATGTACAGGATCTCCTTGGCCACGATCTCGATCTCGGTCTGCTGGCCCTGGGCACCGCCACTGGGCTGGTGAATCATGACCCTGGAGTTGGGCAGAGCATAGCGCTTGCCGGGTGCTCCAGCTGCAAGCAGGACGGAAGCCATAGATGCGGCCTGACCGATGCAGATCGTCGAGACATCTGGCTTGATGAACTGCATGGTGTCATAGATTGCCATGCCAGAGGTGATCACTCCACCAGGAGAATTGATGTAGAGCGAGATGTCCTTGTCGGGATTCACGCTCTCGAGGTGGAGCAGCTGGGCAACCACCGAATTGGCCACATGATCGTCGATTGTCTCACCGAGGAAAACGATCCTCTCGTTGAGGAGCCTCGAGTAGATGTCGAAGCTGCGCTCACCGCGCGGAGATTCCTCGATGACGTAGGGGATCAGCGCGTCCCTTGTCCTGAAATCCATGTTCAATCATCTCCTACTTCCACAACGCCGCTGAGTGCGCTGCGAAACTCTTCCGCCTTGTCCTCTCGCTTTCCCCAGAACCCTCCTGATAGGTTCTCGAGGAGCCCGCGAGAACAGCGGGCGGTCTTATCGCCCCTTGGGGTTCGGCCGGGCTTCGACGTTTTCTCTGCCATCGGCCTTTCCGGCACCAACCTCGATAGCGAATCCGGTCGGCGCCTCCCCTGGCTTCGACTAGGCCTCTTCCTTGTCGTCGCCATCGGCATCGGCGGTCTCGGCTTCTGCCTCGACCTCTTCCGCTGGGGCATCGGTCTCGGAAACCTCCTCGGCCTCTACCGGTGCATCTGCATCGGAATCAGCCTCGGAAGCCTCTCCCTTCTCAGCATCTTCCTCGGGCTCTTCCTTCTTCGGCTTCTCCTTGGTGTATTCCACCTTGGCGTTGTCGTAGAGCCACTTGGCGGCCTTGTCGCGCAGAATCTGCTCGCGGAGCACCGCCATCCTATGACTATCTTCCCATTCCTTGCGGAGAGCGGCGGGGTCGTCGGCTTCTGCGTCGGCGAATGCCTCGTCGATATCCTCATCTGTGATCTCCAGCTCGAGTGCGCGGGCCAGAGCATCGAGGGCCATGTCCTGCTTGGCGAGCAGCTCTCCCTGCTCCTCCATGTCCTTGTAGAACTTGTCGGCGCTTTGCTGCGTCGCCATCAGGTACTGGTCGAGGGTGTATCCCTCCCTCTGCAAGCTCACATAGAGATTGCGGAGCGCGGTAGTGGTTGCCTCTTCCTTTACCTCGTTGGGAATCTCACCCTC
>JBMNUL010000107.1:0-9320 GCA_050946255.1 Coriobacteriales bacterium
CACCTCGACAGCCAAGGTCGCGCTCAAGACCGAGAAGTCGATCGATGGACGCGGCTGGCAGACTGGGGAGACCCACACCTTCGACCTCACAGCCACCGGCGGGGCGCCGCTCCGCACGAGCGCGGGCAGCAAGACTGTTCTCTCCCAGACAGTCGACTCCAGCAACGCGGTGGCAAGCTTCCCCGAGCTGGTGTTCGAATACGACGACCTGGCCGTGAAGGACGCCTCTGGGAAGATCACGGGCCATGAGGCCAAGTCGTTCACGTACAAGATCCACGAGCGGGTTCCTGCGGGAGCCACTGCCACAATTGGCGGCTCCACTGTGAAATACTCCGATGCGAGCAATGCCCAGAAGGCCGCTGCCGATGGCAAGTGGGCCTATCAGGGAGTCGTCTTCGCGGCCGACCAGACCGTGACCGTCAACCTCAGCGACAATGGTGATGGCACGCTCAAGGTCACGTATGGGACGAGCGGCTCCGAGACCGCACCCGAGCTGGAGTTCACCAACTCCTACACGGCGTCTGGCAACGCCACGCTCCAGGTTCAGAAGACGATCTCGGGCCGCGTCTGGAAGAGCGGCGACAGTTTCACGTTCATGCTGATGCCGGCCGCATCCAGCGTTGCGAACACCGACGGCTCGGCAGACCCGGCCCCGCTGCTCGCGGCGGCGCCGATTCGCGAGGTCAAGTCCGACGACACGACCGTCAGCAAAACCTCTGTCACCACGACGGCCACCTCGTCTGCGGCTGTGAAGTTCCCCAAGATCGCGTTCACGCAGGACGACCTCGCCAACGTCGACGGCAGCTACTCGGCGAAGACCTTCAACTACACTGTGCGCGAGAAGGCGCCCGACGACGCGGTCAAGACGATAGGCGGGGCAACCGTCGCATACAAAGATGCCACCGAGGCGCAGAAGGCCGAGGGCGGCTTCGTCAAAGACGGCATCACTTACGCCGCCGACCAGACGGTGACGGTCAACGTCTCCGACAATGGCAACGGCACGCTGAAGGTCACATACGGCGCTTCCGGCACATCTGACGCTTCTCCCGTGGTGTTCGAGAACAAGTACGCCCCCACGCCCGTGACGGCAAAGCTGCAGGCGGAGAAGATCGGCGACGCCGGCCTCACGTTCCCCGAGGGTGGCTACTACTTCACGCTCTCCAGCACACGCGATTCCACCCCGATGCCCTCCAATGCCGTTGACAAGAGCGAGGACGACATCGGCAGGACCGCTCAGTCGACGTCTGGCGCCACGGCGCTCGGGCAGACCGTGGACTTCGGCGAGATAACGTACGACAAGGTGGGGGATTACTACTACACGATCAGCGAGACGCTCCCCACGGGCGTTGACCCCAAACACCCGGTGCAGGTTATCGGCGGCAAGCCAGTGGTCTTCAACACCGAGGAGCATTCGGTGCATGTGAGCGTGACCGACCCCAACCTCGACGGCAAGCTCCAGGCATCCGTGTCATACGATGGCAAGACCGGAGCGGGCGCCTCCAACGCTCCACAGGTCAAAAACCGCCTCGCGAGGGACGGCTCGTTCCTGCTCTCAACCTCCAAGCAGTACACCGGCCAGATGCTCAAGGACGGCCAGTTCAGCTACAAGCTCTACTGGACCGACTCGACTTACGACTACACCGACGTCTCGCATATCGTCTACAGGCCGGTCGTCGGGGGCCAGCAGGTCGACTACATCGGCAGGACCTCCACCGATTCCGAGGGCAATCTCACGGCAGACGTGCAGCTGAGTCACAGCTACCTGCACGGGGAGAAGACCGCGACGTTCTACTATGTGGCGGTCGAGGACAATGCCGGCAAGACCATAGACGGCGTGACATACGGGGCTGATTCGCTGAGGGCGAAGGTTGATGTGGAGGAGGTCGAGGCCGTGGACTCCGATGGGGCCGTCAACTACAACATCCGTCCGGTCAAGATCACCTACACCAAGTCGGGGAGCCCGGACGAAGAGTACGTGGAGACCTACACCTACGATGCGGAGGGGAAGGCCACAGTGGCCACTTCCGGATCCAAGCCAGTGTTCTCCAACAGCTACTCAGCCAAGGGCAGCGCCTCTGTCTCCGTGTCCAAGACCATTGTGGGACGCGAATGGGCAGATGACGACTCGTTCAGCTTCACGTTGACTGGAGGCGGGGTCGCCAACTCCAGCTCCACCGACACCTCGACGCCGTCGCTTGAGACCGCGCCCTTGCGCACCGAGGGTACTGGCGGGGAGCTGGCCAGCAACGACTCGCTCGAGACGTCGGTCACCTCCTCCAAGCGCACTTCCGGCTTCGAGGACCTGGTGTTCACCCAGGATGACCTCGCCAACGCAGACGGCACCTACTCCGACAAGACATTCACCTACGTCGTGCGCGAGAACGCGCCTGACGACGCTGTCAAGACGATCGACGGTGCCGAGGTTGCCTATAAGGACGCCACCGACGCGCAGAAGGCCGAGGGCGGCTTCGCCAAGGACGGCATCACTTATGCCGCCGACCAGACGGTGACGGTCAACGTCTCCGACAACGGCAATGGCACGCTGGGAGTGACCTACGGCGCCAATGCAACGAGCACGCTGCCGGCACTTGAGTTCGAGAACGATTACCAGATTGGCGACACGCAGATCCCCGTGTCCGTGACCAAGGAGATCACCGGCAGGGTGTGGATCGGCGCTGACTCGTTCGAGTTCAAGATGACGCCCGTCGGGGGCTCGCCCATCCGCACCGCCAGGGAGGACGGCACGCTCGAGAGCCACTCCGAGCTCACCGCCACGTCCACAAGGGACAACCACGACGCCACCTTCCCACTCGTTTTCACCTCCGATGACCTTGGAGACGCTGCGGAGGCCACCTTCAACTACAAGCTCGTGGAGGTCGTGCCAGACGATGCCGTGAACGATTCCGGGACGACGTGGGTAGAGGCCGATGCCGCCACGAGGGCGTCAAGCATGTGGGTGAAGAACGGGGTCGTGTACTCCACCGCAGAGCATGACGTGAGCGTCACGATATCCGACAGCGGTAACGGCGGGCTCTCCTCCGAGGTGTCATACGATGGCGGTGAGAACCTCGTGGTCATCAACCCCTATTCCACAAGGCCTCCGCAGAGCGAGAGCGAGGAGTATTCCGCAGTGCTGAATGCGAGGAAGTCGATACCCGGCATGGATCTCTCCGGAGGTGAGTTCGAGGTGACTGCCAAGCTAGCCGACGGGACGGTGGCGTACACGATGAGCAACGATGGCGACGGGCTGTTCTCGACAGGGGAGTTCACGCTCGACATCGTGCAGCTGGAGAACCTAGTGAACGCCGGCAATGCTACGCTCTTGCAGAACGATGATGGGCTGAACGTCTGGACCATCGTCTACACGCTTTCCGAGACGCTACCCGAAGATGATGATTCGTCATTGGATGGAGTGCAGAGCGATGGCATCACCTATGACGAGACCGTTCATACCGCCACTCTCACGATCACAGACGATGGAGAGGGCAGACTCGTGCCCTCTGTGACTTACGATGCCGATTCCACTGAACCTCCCACGTTCACCAATAAGTTGGTTCCGGGTGCGGCAACCGTATCGCTTTCCGCCAACAAGGTTCTGACCGGTGGCGAGCTTTCCGACGGGCAGTTCTCGTTCACGTTGACCGACCAGGACGGCAAGTCCGTGACGGTCAAGAACAAGGCTGACGGAACGATTGCACTGCCGACGCTCACCTTCGACAGCGTGGGCACCTACACCTACACGCTCTCGGAGGTCGATGCCGGGGAGAAGGGCTATACCTACGACAAGACAGAATATGAGATTACAGTCGATGTAACCGAGGGCGACACCGCCTATCAGACGGCGGTTTCGATCTCAAATGGCAATTCCAATGTGGGAGAGGACGAGATGACGTTCCACAATACCTACAATGGTCCCAAGACGGGAATCCCGAAGACAGGAGACAGCCTGGCTCTCCCCGTCGTAGCGACGATTCTCATCGGAATCAGCACGGTCTTCTTCGTGGTGACATTGCGTCGCAGGAGGAGGAGCGACAGCAGATAACACTTGATGAAACCAACGGATGCGGTTATTAATTGAAGTGCCGGTTAGAAGCCGGTGAAACGAAGCGCAACGGCACTGTCGGAATTTCCGGCGGTGCCATTTGCGATGGGACCTGGGTACTGCAATGAATTTTCATTGCAACATTTTGAGGATGAGGAGTTTGGAGGTAGGGCTATGAACGTCTTGGTTGTTACTTGCAGTCCACGTGTTGGTGGAAATTCGGATATGTTGGCAGAGAGCTTCATCGAGGGTGCCAAGAGCGCGGGACATGAGGTCAGGCGCATAGATGCGGGCCGTTCCAAGATCGCGCCATGCAGGGCTTGCGAATACTGCTTCGCTCATGAGGGCCAGTGCTGCCAACAGGATGATATGCAGGGGTATTACGACGATCTTCGGTGGGCGGATGTTCTCGTCTACGCCACCCCGATGTACTACTATTCTTTCCCAGCACAGACCAAGCTGTTCATGGACCGTATGTTCTGTGGCGTGGTCAAGCCCTTTGGAATAAGCAAGACCGCCCTGCTGGTCTGCTTCGAGGACAAGGACAAGTCCACTGTGGACGGCCTGCTCGAGTGCTTCCGCATCTCCGCAAACTACTGCAAGCAGGAAATTGTCGGAGAGGTGGTCGTCAACAATGTATACGAGAAAGGGGCTATCGCTGGAAACCCGGGACTAGAAGAGGCCCGCAAGCTGGGAGAGCAGCTTAGCTGAGTCGTCTCCCTTCGTTGATTTTTCGATTTGCAATTTCGCCCTTATCTGACATCCGCCAGATAAGGGCGATTTTCTTTTTCTCCGAGGTGGCGAAACTGCACGATTCATCGGCTTCGATTCATGGTGGATTTGCGGAGAGTCTCTGGCCGGCAGTGAGTTTCTCATTGCTTACTCTATAATTTGCACTATGAGAATTCAGATTTAGGAAATGATACCGTTGCGGGTATTACACAATAAAAGAGAAGGGGCACGGTGACGACATTATGATGAATGTGGCGCTGATTACCGGAGCATCTGGAGGCATAGGCAAGGAATTCGCGCTTATCTATGCGCAGGAGGGGTTCGACCTTGTTCTGGTAGCGCGTAACGAGGAGAAGCTCGCGGAGCTAAAGAATCAGATTGAGGCTAGATATCACGTGAGGGTGTGGACGTACCCCAAGGACCTGTCCGAGAAAGATGCGGCTCTCGATGTCTTCGACTTCGTTATTGAGAACAAGATCGAGGTCGGTGTACTCATCAACAATGCCGGGTTTGGCTACCGTGCTCCATTTGGAGACAGCGATTGGCAGAGACAGTTCGAGATGGTCCAGGTCAACGTAGTGGCGCTGATGCAGCTCACATGGTGCTTCATCAAGCCGATGGTAGAGCAGGGCTGGGGCAGGATAATCAACGTGTCATCCGTGGCGTCGTTCTGCGCTGGGCCCAACATGAGCATCTACTATGCGTCAAAGGCCTTCGTGCGCAGCTTCTCGGAGGCCGTTCACGAAGAGCTCAAGGGAACCGGAGTTGCCGTGACCGCCGTTTGCCCGCCTCCGACTTCCACCGGTTTCGAGAAGAATGCCGACCTCACAGGTTCGAGGATGTTCAACCTGATCCGCCCGATTTCCGCTCATGATGTTGCAGTTGCCGGATTCCGGTCGTCTATGTTGGGACGTCCTCTCTGCTACGTCGGGGCGTTCACGAAGATTGCCAGCGTGGGCGTGCGCTTTGTCCCCAGAAGCGTCTCGCGCAGATTCGCGGAGTTCATAAACGGCCAAGCGACTCGCTAAATGTAAAGCTGGCAATAGCAGCACGACTTAAAGCCGACGAGCATCTTGCCGGGTAGGCGCTCGTGTCTGTGCGACTTTTCGCCTGCTCCTGGAATGTCCCCGTCCAAATTAATTCCAACCGAGTTCGAAAGATGGAGGAACGCTAAATGAAAGTGCTGATTATAGGAGGAGTGGCCGGAGGTGCAACTGCCGCTGCAAGGCTCAGGCGCCTGGATGAGAGCGCGCAGATTGTAGTCATAGAGCGCACAGGATACGTTTCCTACGCCAATTGCGGCCTTCCTTACTATGTCGGTGGCGTGATCCAAGACCGACGCAGGCTCACACTGCAGACTCCCGAGAGCTTCAAGAGCCGATTCAACATCGATGTCCGCGTGAGGCAGGAGGCGATCTCCATTGACAGGGAGGCCAAGGAAGTCGAGGTCAGACGCCTAGACGATGGCTCAATATACGTGGAGAGCTATGACAAGCTGGTTCTTTCCCCTGGAGCCAGACCTACCATTCCCCCTGTTCCAGGTGTTGACCTTCCCGGTGTGTTCACGCTTCGCACTGTCGAGGATGCATTTGCGATCTCCGATTACATCGATGCGAATCGGGTACAATCCGCGATTGTTGTCGGAGGGGGATTCATCGGACTCGAGACAGCGGAGAATCTAATCGGCAGAGGTGTTGAGACGACTGTGTTGCAGCGTCCGGCTCATGCATTGAAGGTCCTTGATTCGGATATGGCGGCATATCTGCATGGTGCCATGAGGGATGGCGGAATCGACCTCAGGACCCGTGCGGATCTCACCGAGATCAGCTCTGATTCTGGAGATTCGAAATTGACCGTGAAATACCGCAATGCTGACACAAAGGACTCGATGGAACCTCTCAGCGCCGATATGGTCGTGCTGGCGATTGGAGTCTCGCCTGACTCTCACCTCGCCTCTGATGCTGGCCTTGAAACTGGAATGAAGGGATCCATACGCACCGACGAGCACATGCGCACCAGCGACCCAGATATCTTTGCCGTAGGAGATGCAGTGGAGGTCGTGAACAAGGTGACCGGGAAACCTGCTCTAATAGCGCTTGCCGGGCCGGCCAACAAGCAGGGCAGGATCGCGGCCGACAACATCTGTGGAATCGAAAGCACCTACAGGGGGTCGCAGGGCTCGTTCATCCTCAAGATGTTCGACCTTACCGTTGCATCCACTGGACTCAATGAGACAGGGGCGCAATCTGCCGGTATCGACTACGATTCCGCCGTCATTTCGATGGCCAATCACGCCACGTACTATCCGGGAGCAGAGCAGATGACTCTCAAGGTGGTGTTTGAAAATGGCACTGGAAAGATTCTGGGAGCGCAAATAGCCGGCTACTCTGGAGTGGACAAGCGCATCGACGTGCTTGCCACTGCAGTTGGCTCGGGTATGACAGCAGCAGACCTAACTGACCTCGACCTAGCCTATGCGCCGCCGTATTCATCTGCAAAGGATCCGGTGAACATGATCGGGTACGTTATTGGGAACATCGTCTCAGGTAGGGTGAAGCAGACGCATTGGGATGAAGTCACCACACGCATCTCTGGCTCGGGCACCGGTGGCAGCGATTTCATGATTCTGGACGTTCGCACCACAGGGGAGTATGACAAGGGGCATTTCGATGGCTCAGTCAATATCCCCTTGGACGAGCTTAGGGAACACCTTGACGAGATTCCCCACGGAAAACAGCTCTTGGTCTATTGCCATTCCGGGTTGCGGAGCTACATCGCATGTCGCATCCTCTCTCAGAATGGGTTCGATTGCGAGAACGTCAGCGGAGGGTTTGGCTTCTACCAGATTACCGAGCTCGACCAGCGTCTCCTACGCGAGGGTCGAGGACCCTGCGGCTTGTAGGGGAGATTTGCGAGGATACGGCGCGGTCGAGAACATGTTGAGGGAAAGCAAACGCCGCATTCGTTACCGTGCCATGTGAGAAATGAAGCCGGAAACAGCCATTAAACGCATTTCGATGCCGGAGATTTTTTCTCCTCCACAGATTACGTGGTCGCTGCTTCTAGGTAATCGCATTTCGATGCCGGAGATTTCGAATCTTCGGCATCGTTTCATTTTGAGGTTGTGGCTGCTGGTCACAAAGTGCCTAACTGATTTCCCCTGTAATTTCGACAAAAATAAAATATTGCCAAAAAAATTTTTATTGACGTCTGTATATATGGGATGCTACGTTTGTCATATAAAACTAAAGTGCGTAACTAGGCTTTTATTCACTGCCAATTGGATTGAGGCGATATTGATGGACGAATGGAAAGAACAGACAAGAAAAGATGTGAAGAAGAACTTCGTGTTTGGAATCATCGCCGCCGTGTTGATGATAATCGTTGGAGTCGTCATGATTTTCAGTCCCGCAGCATCGCTCAGGGCGATACTGTGGGTCATTGCGATTGGCTTTTTGGTGGCGGGCATTTTCCGAATAGTCTCCTACGCCAGGATGCCCTACATGATCAGACCTGGATTCTCACTGGCTACAGGCGTGATAGACATTATCTGCAGTTTGATGATGATCGTTGCGATGGTTTCCAACCCTGTCTTCACCAATGAGGTGTTTGCGATCTTCATCGGGTTCATGTTCGGTTTCTATGCGATGTTCGCGGGCGTCAACACGCTTGCCGGATCGGGCTTTGTCAAGAGGCTCGGTGGCTCCAGCGGCTGGCTCATCGCCAGTGGTGTATTGGAGATCATTGCGGGCGTGATGTTGATGTTCGTGCCGCAGGCTGGGACAGTGTTTCTGATGTACCTGCTGGCTTTCATGTTCATCGTTTGCGGAGTGAGCCTCATCGCCACGGCGATAGACCTCAAGAACCGGTTCAAGTCACTCGACGACCTAAGCGACAGAATGGGGGAGGAGTTCGACCCCAACGATCCCTTCAGGCGCTGGATGCCGTAGGAGCGTAAGTTCTGGCGGCTCGAATACCGTAGGAGCGGAGCCACTGAGAGCTCTGTTGCAGTTCAAACTCGCTGGTCTGTGTGATTGTCCTGAGCGATGAAGGTGCAGGCGAGATGCTTTGGCATGTGCAGATGCACCGGGGGAGTTTGTGCTGAGAGCAAGGCTCTATTTTCCGGTGCGGTCGAATTCCTTCACTGTCTCGTCGTCCAGGCCGTGCATGCTCATGTACTTCTTGTACTCTTTGCTGGTCCTGGAAAATATTGTCCCAGTTCCGCCCACTACGCATGCGACTACCACGGCGATGACGGCCGTGATGATGGTCGCGGGCAGCGAGGTGTTGACAGGGGAAAAGGAATAGATTGCCCACAGTACCACGGCTATGGCCAGCCCGATGAAGAACATCATGCGGTAGTTGTTTCGCTTGTCGCGCAGTTCCACTGCCTCGCGTAGATACTTGCGGTTGACTTTCGTCTTTCTATTAGACATTTTCGCCACGTCCCCTGAAGATCTTGCTGCATCTAGATTGCCCCAATCCACCTGTGGCCGTCTAGGGTGCAAGAGATTGCTTGAAAGGATTGTACATCATTGAGCAAATC
>JBMNUL010000108.1:0-9260 GCA_050946255.1 Coriobacteriales bacterium
GTGTAGTGGATGAGGAACACGAATATGATTGCCGCAGCTGCAACTCGAAGCGACTTGCTGTCGTAGCGCTTGCCGAAGAACTCCGGCATCGTCGACGCATGGAGACGCTGGGTCATCTCGCGGGTTCTCGGTCCGAGGATCCACCAGGCGAGAAGGCTTCCCAGAATCGCATTGCCTATTCCAACCCAAGTGGCAGAGAGACCGTATTTCCATCCGAACTGGCCCGCATATCCAACGAAGATGACGGCACTGAAATACGAGGTCCCGAACGCGAACGCCGAAAGCCAGGGTCCAACGTTCCTCCCCCCGAGGATGAATCCGTCAACGTTTGCAGCGTGCCTCCTGCAATAAACACCCACGCTTATTGCGATGCCCGCGAAGATCACGAGCATCAAGATCTTGATAGCCATTGTCTCCCCCGCCGGTAGTTGAGAACCCACACAGGATAAAGACCCTGGTACACCAAGGCCCGACCTTGTGGAAAGCACTCCACCAAAGTGGAGTGCAGACGGATTCGAGTATATACACAATCTTTCTGAAATGCCCTCTGGCGAAGGTAACGCTTTGGGCAAACGTCGCAGTTTGCCCGGTACCAGAATTGGGCAGGGTGAGGGGATTTGCCTAAGAGATGGCCCTCTGCACGACTCCCCCGCCGAGCACGTCGTCTCCAACATATGCAACGGCAGATTGCCCCGGCACCGCCTTGGGTCCAGGTTCCGAGTACTCCACGACAACCGAGCCGTCTGAGTTGGGAATTACCGTCGCCGCAATCGGCTTCTGCCTGTAGTAGGTCTTGACCATTGCCCTGACGGGAGTATCCGGACATGGCATTATCCAATTCCAGTTGCCAACTTCGCATCCGGTAGTGAGAAGAGATTCCCTTGGCCCCACGGTCAAAGTGTTTGACTCGGCGTTCTTGTCGCAAACGTAAACTGGGCGTCCCATGGATAACCCCAGCCCCTTGCGCTGCCCTATCGTGTAGCGCCAGATTCCCGAATGCCTGCCGACGACATTTCCCCCGGTGTCCAGAATATCGCCTGGCTCGCCTGAGACCTTCGAATACCTCTCTATGAAAGAGGCATAGTCTCCGTCGGGGACGAAGCAAAGGTCCTGGCTATCGTGCTTGTTGGCGTTGGAGAAACCCAAGTCGAGCGCTATCGCCCTGACTTCGTCCTTTGAAAGAGAACCGAGTGGAAGGAGAACCCTGGAGAGTTGCTCCTGGGTCAGGTGGTAGAGCATGTAGCTCTGGTCCTTCTCGACATGCGCCGCCCTTGATAGGATGAACCTCCCACCTTGCTGAGAGGGATTTCGCGAAGACTCTGCTGCGTATTGTGACGAAGTGCGGCTCGAGTCCCCGACCCCACCTGGGACCCAGCGAATCTGCGCATAGTGGCCGGTGGAGATGTAATCGCAGCCAAGCTCGTCTGCGAGGTCGAGGAGGGCGCCGAACTTCAACGCCTTGTTGCAGTCGACGCATGGGTTGGGAGTGCGCCCCGCGAGATAGGAGTCCACGAAGGGGCCCACCACGCACTCGGCAAACTTCTCGCCCATGTCGACCACGTGATGTTGGATTCCCAAGCGCTCCGCTACCTCGCGGGCATCCCTCTCGACTGGAACGGGCTCGAAGCCAGACCCACGAATGGCATCGGCTATCCTGGGCTCATCGCAGAGCCTCATAGTCACGCCGATGCACTCGTACCCAGATGATTGCAGAAGATGGGCCGCAACGGAGGAGTCCACTCCCCCGCTCATAGCCACCAAGACCCGCGACATCAGGCGTTTAGCAGGAAGGCCTCGTAGCCACGCCTTGCCTCATAGATGTCGGCTTTGCTGGTAACCTCCCAGGGAGCGTGCATGGAAAGAACCGAGACTCCGCTGTCGATGACGTCCATGTCGTATTTCGCCGGGATGTATGCGATCGTGCCGCCGCCTCCAGCGTCTACCTTGCCGAGCTCGGCGGTCTGGAACTTCACACCCGCATCGTCCATCACCTTGCGGACCTCGGCAACATACTCGGCCGAGGCGTCGTTGCTTCCGCTCTTTCCACGGGCACCGGTGTACTTGTTGAACACGAGGCCCCTTCCCAGGAATGCCGCGTTCTTGTCCTCGAACACCGACTTATAGGACGGATCGACTCCTGCTGACACATCGGAGGAGAGCATCTTGGACGCAGCGAGGGCCCTGTGCAGCTGCAATGTTCCGCCGAATCCCGCAAGCTCCATAATCTCGGCAATCGTGTTCTCGAAGAACAGGGAGGTCATTCCGGTAGCCCCGACGCTTCCTATCTCCTCCTTGTCGACCAAGATGGTCACGGTTGTCTTCTCTGGATTTTCGATGGCCAGCTGGGCGACTAGGCTCGTGTATGCGCAGACCTTGTCGTCCTGGCCATATCCCATGACCATGCTCCTGTCGAAACCCAGGTCGCGTGCACGGCCTGCGGGAACTACCTCGAGCTCGGCGGAGAGGAAGTCCTCCTCGTCGATATCGTACTTCTCGGCGAGAATTCGCAAAATATTGCCCATCACCGGGTTCTTCTTGGCCGTCTTCTTCCACTTTGGGGCATCGTCGGGCAGCTCCTCATCCTCGTCGATGACAAACGGACGTCCACCGACCAGGACATCGAGAGCCTCGCCGTCGATAACCTGCGAGGCCTTCTTCTGCATCTGCTCTGAGCCGAGGTGCGGCAGGAGGTCGGTCACGCAGAAAACCGGATCGTCCGGATCCTCGCCAACGACGACCTTGACGACTTCGCCGTCGGTCTTAGCCACCACCCCGTGAATTGCAAGCGGAAGCGTGACCCACTGGTATTTCTTAATGCCGCCGTAATAATGGGTGTCGAGCAGAGCGAAGTCGGTGCTCTCGTAGAGGGGGTTCTGCTTGAGGTCGAGTCTAGGAGAGTCGATGTGGGCACCGAGGATGTTGAGGCCTTCGGTCATCGGACGTTTGCCGAGCTGGACCAGCATGATGGCCTTCCCATGCGTGCTTGCCCAGACCTTGTCGCCGGCAACCAGCCTCTTGCCCTCTGCGATGGCCTCGGACAGGGGACGGTATCCCTTATCCTCCGCCATCTTCCTAGCCGCCGCCGTAAACTCCCTCTCGGTCTTGTTGTTGGAGATGAAATCTATGTACTCATCGCTGAGCTTCTCGAGCTCGGAAACCTGCTCGTCTGAATATTCTTTCCATGCGTTCTTGCGCTCCATGTTTCCTCCAATGCCAGAAATCTCTACGAATCGCACTGCAAGACTAACACTATTGCGGAAGAATATGAGGTCTTGGAGACCTTCGGGTGTGCGAATGCTTAAAATAAATGGAGCTGGCTGCAACTTATCGAGTTCCCCAACGGAATAGCATCCACCTGTAATCGCGATTGGAAAGAGGCAGACGAATTGACTGCAGATCTAGTGTCGCTGGCAATCATCTCGCTTGTCTCGGTAGTTTGCCCCATCATCGCGAACATCATCCCCAGAAAACCGATTCCAGAAATCGTCCTCCTGGTGCTCTGCGGAGCGATCATCGGCCCAAACACCCTCGGCCTCGTCCAGGTGACAGACTCGATATCGATGCTCTCCGACCTTGGAATGGGATTCCTGTTCCTCCTCGCCGGATATGAGATAAACCCGAAATCTCTTTTCGGCAGGCAGGGCCGGCGTGGAATTGTGACCTGGTTCGTTACCTTTGCGATAGCACTTGGCCTCAACTTCCTCGTTCCCTACATCGAAAACGACATGATGACGCTGGCCGCCTCATCGCTTCTGCTGACGACCACCGCGCTCGGTACGCTGCTCCCGATTCTAAAGGACCGCGGCCTCATGGACACGAAAGTCGGGGAAAGCGTGCTGGCCTACGGAACATGGGGAGAGCTTGCACCTGTGCTGGCGATGGCGATCCTGCTCTCGGCAAGGGCCACATGGATAACCGCTCTGATCTTGGCGGCGTTTCTCCTGCTTTGCATCCTGGTGGCTACGACAGCGAGCAGGGCAAAGAACCGCGGCGGCAAGATCGCGAACTTGATAATGGAGCGCGCAGACAGCACCTCGCAGACCGTGATGAGAATCGTCGTGTGCCTGTTGATCGTGCTGCTCGCAGTTTCCGCGGTGTTCGACCTCGACCTCGTTCTCGGGGCATTCGCCGCAGGATTCATCCTCCGATATGTCACCCCTGAAACCAACGAGATCTTCAACAAGAAACTCGACGGGATCGCCTATGGGTTCTTCATCCCGCTTTTCTTCGTGGTCTCCGGAACCGCAATCGACTTCTCCGCCGTGGCAAAGCTCCCGATCCTGCTAATTATCTTCATAATCGCCTTGATCGCCGTGAGGGCCGTGCCGGTGTTCGTTTCCATGAGCACCGACAAGGAGACGAAGTCGATGTCTCCCAGCTCCAGGCTTTCGGTTGCGTTCTACTGCACAACGGCTCTTCCGCTGATCGTCGCCATCACCTCACTGAGCGTTAACAACGGAATCATGAACTCAGATATCGCCTCGGTTCTAGTTGCTGCAGGAGCCGTGACCGTTTTCCTGATGCCCCTCCTGGCAGCTGTTTGCCAGAAGGTCGCAGATGTCAAGCCAATCGAGGCCGTGAAGGAAATCTCGAAATCTCCGCGTGACGCCAAGACGGTTCTGCAAGACCACATCGCACTCGAGAGGATGCTCGAGGGCAAGGATTCCCCGGAAGACATCGAGGAGGCGATACCGGAACCCGCCCTGGACGAGATTGCCCCTGCGCCGGAAGCTCCTCCAGTTGCCACTGCATCAGAGGCTGCCCCCGAACACAGAAGAGGTGCAAATTGGGAAGAGCTGAACGAGAATGCCATGGCCGTGAGAGATGCTATTCTGCGACGCCGTGAAGCACTTGCAAAGATGTACGCCGAAGAGATGAGGAAACGTCGAGAGGACCTGGAGCACAGACACGACCTCCGCATGGCTCATCAGAAGAACCAGACCCATTCCGGCAAACAGTCTGAAGAAGATTCCGTTTTCAGCCCTCTCTCGCCCCTGTTCGGAAAATCATTCGAGAGCAAGCCACAATTCCGTTCGTTCAGGACTCTCGAAAAGAAACCGACCTCCTCGGATAACCCTTCGGAGGTCGGTTCGAATGATGATGAAAGCGACGATGCTACAAGCACTGGAGGTTCGGATTCCGAGGATTAGCCTCTATGGACGAAAGCCTAGCACGATCCCGCGCCGCCATAACTTCTAGACGCTATCCGAGACGCTATCCGCAATTCTGTACTATTCGCAAATCAGGTTCAGCCCCAGCGCAGGCTGCAATCCAATACCTTTCACCTCGCCAAATTTCGTTGTAGCTATCTGCGAGCAGCTGCCCACAAGGTGATCGATATTACAATCATCGCCGCAGCTGCAATCCAATACACGATAACGTAGGGCGAAGTGGTGCCGTAAATCTCCAAGACTCCGCTGATGCAGAATCCCAGCACCAAGGTCAGGACCGCCGATCCCCAGGCTTTCTGAGAGGAGACGCTGCGCGATTGCTTCCCGCTGCGGTCCATCAGAAGGGACGGGATAGCCCCCATGAACAGCGGGACTGCGAACATCCAGATCATCCAGTTGGAGTAGACGTCGTGGCTGAACAGCTCGTAAACGATTGAGAACAGTGCGCAACCCAGCGTCGCGAACAGATATTTTTTTGCGAGCTTGTTGAACCTTCCACGACCACGGCGCCCATCGATTGAATGCGCCGGTGTCCTCATGTTGTTGAAATTGTTTCGAGACTGCGTCATTCCAGTAGGCCTTACCATGCCATTAGGCTCCGATGTATACAATGTCGCTCACCTTTCTCTCTTTAATGGTGTCGCCGTTGGTAGTGGGGTTGTTGATGACCTCGCCGTTGAAGTACATCGTCGATGATCCGCCGCCGTCAAGGTTGTAGGCAGTGGTGCACCCGAGGCCCTGCATGTATTCAGCCAGCTCGTAGAGAGACAACCCCGAAGACTCGCTGGTGCGACCGTCGGCAACGACCATCACGTAATGGCCGTCGGAGACCTGACCTATCGCAGTGCGCGGATTGCTTGCCATTGCCTTGCCGGTCTCCTCGCCTTGTGTCACCGCAATCTCGCCGTTTTCAATAAGTCCAGGTCCGAAAGAGAACACCTGCCATGCGCCGTTGTCAAGCAGCTCCTGCGCGGTGATATCTCCCTCGCATATCACTTCGAAAGTACCATCCGAGTAGATGACCAGGTCTTCCTGATCGCTCGAAGCCGCCTCGCTTCTGTAGAGCACTCCATTGCGGATCACATAGCCGCTGTTCTGCGCGCCATAGTAGTCGCCGTTGATCGCGAGAATCGCATTGTTGTCCTCTGCCATGCTCGAGGTCGTCTCTGTGACGTTCTTCCCATACACGTTCTGCGCAAACGCAGTCTGAATCTCAGAGATGTCGGAAACATAAATGTCTGCAACGTAGACCGTGGTTCCGTTGACCCTGTCAGTGGTTATCTGAATCTGAGTGTCACCATTGGTATATGAATCCGAGGTGATCACGGCACTAGAGGAACTGTCCGAGCTCGAATTGGATGTCGATGAGCTGGCCGTTGTGCTCTGTGTAGAACTGGAGCTGCTGGAAGAACTGTTTGAGACAACCGCATAGCTCCTTGGGATCACGAACGCATCGAGCAAGATGAAGACGCTGAACGCCATGATTGCAATCCTGTATAAAGTCGACCACGGGTGCCTTTCCCGCTCACCCGTCTCTGCCTTTCGAGCCATTATCCGACCTCCTTGCGAAAAATCATCTGACGCTGCACCGTCCAACTGACCATGAAGAACAGTGCCTCCACCACAAGCTTTGCCACCAGAGCCGGGATAAGCAGAATGTCGACGAACAATGTCAGCAGCAAAGTGTTGCCAATCAAGATTCCGCATGCCAGCGCGAAATATCCTGCCGCCGCTCTGACGATGCTCCCGTCGCTCTCGAAGACAAGCTTGCGGTTAATGTTGAAGTTGACTGTGGCGCTGCAAACCCTCGCCACAACGTTTGATGCCGCTGCTGCAAAGGCTCCAAATGGCGCGAATACCAGCAGAAGCAGGCCGAAAAGCGCGTAGTCCAGCAAAAAGCACAGGAACGAGGACCCTGCGAACTTGAAGATGTCGCGATAGATTATCAGCGAATCCCTGAATGCCCTGAAATGCGAACCGGCATTACCGTTCTCGTAAATCGTCTTTATTGGGATTTCCCTGATCTCGATGCCCTTCTTCGAGCATTCGAGCAGGACATTCATCTCGTATTCGTAGCGCGTGCCATCAATGCCGAGCAGAAACGGAATCAACTCTACTGTGAATGCACGGAGCCCAGTTTGGGTGTCGCTGACCGTAAGCCCGCAGAACAGCTTGTAGACCAGCCTCGTGAATTTGTTCCCAAGCTTGCTCTTCAAGGGGATGTCTCCATCGAACGACCTGCACCCGAGCACGAGGGTCCTCGGCTTCTTCTCTGCCTTGTCGGCACAGGCGCATACATCATCGATGCCGTGCTGCCCGTCGCTGTCGACTGTCACGACGACCGAAGAGTCGGAATAATTCTCCTGAATATATTCGAGGCCCCTCTTGAGCGCATAGCCTTTGCCATGGTTTTCCCCGTACGAGATAAGGGCAGAAAACCTAGAAACTCTCTCGAACAGGGAATCATATTCGGCCCCGCTGCCATCATTTACCACCACGACTTTGAAACCTCGAGAATGCAAGTCCGTGGCAACTTGCACGAGTTTTTCATCAGGCTCGTAACTGGGGATGAGTGCTAGCCTTGCCATCATTCTCACCTCTGTCTCTTCGAAACTCTATGTTCGAGATAGTAGATAGGCAGGCTATAAATCACCTGAAAAAACCCACTCGTGTTAATAAAGTATTGATTTGCCGTTTTAACTGGGGTTTTGCGAAAATTTTCTCCGGAAGACAACCGTTCGCGGTCGTTGAATTTTTGATAATTTTGGAAAAAATTCGGATATTTCTTGCGGAAAATATAGCGGCGTTATCAGGTTGAGTTAGCGCTGGTCATGATGACCGTGGGCTTGGTGTTGGACTGACTCGAGGTTGGCTTGGCAAACTTCAGAACCGGGCCAGGGAGTCGTCCGGCAAGGTACTGTTTAGAAGTGAGCAATGTTTCCGTTTGGAGCCAATATAAGTCCCATTTGGCGATAGAGGGGTCATTTTCCGGAAGCGCTTTCATTCTCTCCATCGATAGAACTGGCATCGGATTTCTTGCCGGCGCTGTCGCTCGCATGTTCACCTGAGCTGTCGGGGCTGTCGCTCGCATGCTTGCCGGCGCTGTCGGGACCGCCGCTCGCATGACTTCCAGCGCTGTCGGGGCTGTCACCAACATGACTGCCGGTGCTCTCGACTTCGGGGCTATCGCTCGCATGCTTGCCGGTTCTCTTGACTTTGCCCTTGGCCTCAGCACGTGCCCTCTTCTTTGCTGCCGATGCGGCCCTCGCCTCGGCCTCGGCTTTCTCCACCGCCTGCATCTTTGGAAGATTCTCGTGAGACTTTCCGGTCTTATGCGCATAGACGAGAAAGCAAACGCCCGCCGCAATCAGGGGGATGCACAGGACCATCCCCATCGTCAGCCATCCTCCGTAAAGATATCCAAGCTGCACATCCGGTTGCCTCACGAACTCGACGCAAATCCTGAATATCCCGTAAAGGACCATGAACAGGCCAATGTAAGAGCCCTTTGGGAGCTCCGGCTTCTTTCTCGAGAGAAGGTACAAAACCAAAAAGAGCACGATTCCCTCAAGGAAGGCCTCGTACAACTGAGATGGGTGACGCGGCAAACTCCCACCAGAATCGAATACGACTCCCCAGGGCAAGTTGGTCACCGCACCCCAGAGCTCGCCGTTGATGAAGTTGGCGCATCTTCCAAGGAACAAGCCGATGGGCGCGACTACCGCAATGACATCTGCCATTGCGAGAAAATTCACCTTGGTTATCCTGCTTGCAATAAAACCGCCGATGAATGCGCCTATCACTCCACCGTGAAACGACATACCGCCGTTATGGAAGGCAAGTATCTCGTCGGGATGCGAGAGGTAATATCCGTTGCCATAGAACAGAACGTATCCAAGGCGAGCGCCGAAAACAGCGCCGATGATAAGGGCGATGAGGAAGATGGTCATGTCATCGACGCTGACTCCCATCTTCCATCTGCGTGCAATCTTGTATGCGAGAATGGCACCGATTATGAATGCGAAAAGATAGGCAAGTCCATACCATCTGACCTCAAACGGGCCAATGGTGAAGGCCACCGGATCCATC
>JBMNUL010000109.1:0-9232 GCA_050946255.1 Coriobacteriales bacterium
GATTCTCTTCTCGCTCGAATCGGTCACTACCGGGTATGGAACTTTGTTGCCCGACCTATCGAATCTGATTCCGAACTTGGTCGCTATTACAACCTTGTCGCGATAAGGAGCGAGCGCTCGTCCTACGACTCTCTCATTTGCGAACGGGTCTTCCTGTGTCCCGTAGATCTCGGCGGTGTCGAAGAACGTGTACCCAATCTCGACTGCAGACCTTATGGCTTTGATCGCTTCATCCTCGTCCATTGGGTCCCCATAAGCGTGGGAGAATCCCATGCATCCCAGTCCTATGGCCGAGACCTCTAATCCGGATTTTCCAAGATGTCTCTTCTCCATTTTTTCGATCCTTCTTCCAAGAGCTTCTCGTGATTCGAAATGCAGAGGGGTGGGAGAACTGTCTTGCGGTGAAACCCTGCAAGTGAAGACCTGCCTGCGCCCCTATTCAAGTATTCACCGGATTGGGGGCAATTTAGCTTGCATTATTGAGAAGCTTGTATTTGCTTGGCGCATAGTAATGCATGCATGTTCGCATGTGTAAACTGAACTTGGCAAACGAGTGCAAGGTTTCCAGAATGTAAAGAATTTGAAGGAATTCGCGATTCTAAGCCTCTAACTTTTGTTCTGGCATTACAATGACAACGTAAGCCCCGACGCATGCGGGGGAACTTCGACGGAAAGGAGGCTGATCTTGTCTGATAGTAGATGTATGGTCGCTTCGTGGAGTAGCTCTTTCGGTGCCTTCGGCACAGAGGGTGGTCCAACCGTCTAAGAGGTTTGCCGCTTTCATGCGGCAATGAGATGAAGAGATCAGATGTGCCGTTGCATGCGGCACGATAGGGCGCTCAACGAGGCGGCCACACGAAAGAGGCGAGGGGCAGAAATGCTCTTCGCCTCCTTTTTGTAATAGGCTTTTTCAAGTACCCGGCGGTTTGCGATACTTCTGCTTGCAGGAGCTTATTAGTTCAATTGTGATATTTCATTGCCGTGGCTCCTTTGCTGCGAATTGCCTCTATTAGAGAACTCCAAGTAGGTTTTCCCATCTCTATGAAAAATTTTCTGCAATAATTCATTCTTCCGCATACGGATTTCCATTAGACATTGCCGGAAACTAAAGATATCCACTTTGGTATTTCGTTGAACAAGGGATATATTTTTCTTGGCATTAATGCACATACGCTGATTATTGGAGGGATTGCATGGAGATGACTAAGAAGTTCTTCGCCGAGCTCATCGGCACATTCATCTTGGTGTTCTTTGGCTGTGGAGTGGCTGCTGCACTTGGTTGCAATGGGAAAGTGGTGGACGCTGCTTATCTCATGACCGCGATCACCTTCGGCCTCACCATCGTCGCTTCTGCTTATTCCGTTGGACGTATATCTGGGGCTCATTTGAATCCTGCTGTCTCGATTGGGATGCTCATCGATGGCAGGATGAGTGGAAAAGAATTCGTCGTCTATGTGGTTGCTCAGTGCATTGGTGCGATCATTGCCGCTGCTTGCATCGGAGTCATCCTCGGCTTCGATTGCGGCTTCGGTGCGAATTCTCTTTATGACAACAATGTGGGAATTTCCCTTCTCGTCGAGACCATTCTCACATTCGTGTTCGTTCTCGCCGTGCTCGGCGTCACTGCAAAGACCGACAATGCTGCAGTAGCCGGTTTGGTCATTGGCCTTTCCCTAACCCTGGTTCACCTGTTGGGAATCCACTTCACCGGGACCTCTGTCAACCCTGCCCGCAGCCTTGGCCCGGCCCTGTTCGCCGGAGGAGATGCTCTTGCCAGCCTCTGGGTCTTCATTGTCGCCCCACTCGTGGGAGGCGCGATAGCCGCTCTCGTTTGGAAGCTCCTGTTCAACTCCAAGAAAGAGGCTGAGATGCAGGAATAGCATCTGTTTCGTAGATACTTTTTCAGTAAGTGGAGTCAGCTAAAAGTTTGCTGATTTGCTCGTAATTGCTTGGAAGTTCAACCGGGATGAGGGGGCCTGCCCTTCATCCCGGTTTTGTTTTTCGTACTTGGTGAATAAACGCAGCCTTGTTACTATTTGGATGAAGTTTAGTAGATGAGTCTAATGCTCAGAGGCCTACAGGCAGTTTGTGATAATTTGTGCAAGTGCCTGTATCATTGCGAAAACAGCCTCGGGATTTGGATTTTCCCTTGCAGAAAGCTCCGTTTTTAGGGACTCTGGTTTAAACGGATGTTCTCCTTCTGGGATTCCCCCTCCAGCAGTCCAGGGGACTCTCATCGGGGTTGCCATTTCGATTTGCAAGCAGGGGATCCCGCACTGCTTTGAGACGGTTCGGCTTACAGTGTTGGGGTTTCGCGCTGCAAATTCGCCGTCGACAACTATTGGTTTTCCATAGAGCTCGACGAAGCCGGCGAGCTTTGCACTGAGGATTTCCTCGGCGATGTCCCGGACTTCAGGATTGGTCTCCACCGAGGCGCCGTCCCCGGTTCCAAGTTCCACCAACGCAGGCGAAGCTGTCACCATTCCATGGATATCCAGACAGAACTTGATTCCATTCTCTCGGACATGTTCGACCAGCTCTTGCTTGTACTTCGAGGTTTCAAGAGGATCCCAGTTGGGATCGCATTCGTCAAATCTGCTTGCCACGATCGAGTGGCATCCTGTTAATTTGGCAAGAACCAGCGCCATGGCTCCCGTGTAGTCATCAGATGGCTTGGGATTTCCATTTCGAAAATGGGTCACCGCATGAGGTGCGGAAACGATTGCGGGGATATGTCCCGAGGCAATCTCGAATGCAGGTGCATCTGGGAGTCCGCGATAGCTGTTGGCAGAGAAACGAGTTGCTTCTAGCTTCTCGAGCTCGGAGATGACATGGTCCATGTCGGGGCCCTTCTGTCCCGAAAGGCCGAAATGCTTTTCATCCAATGATGAGTTCAAGGGGTATTGTCCTTCCAAATCATCCATGTCAGTTCCGCTCCGCAAACTCGCTTTGGTCGAAAAGCTCACTCACAACTCCATCACGAACTTCCCAATGGCGGTTCGTGCACGCATGGAGAAAAGAATCATCGTGGCTTATGAGCAGGAGGGCTCCCGGGAATGCGGCGAGGGCCTCTTCCAGCGCCTGGACGGAATGGAGGTCGAGATGGTTCGTTGGCTCGTCCATGATTATCAGCTGCGGGCTCCTCGAGATCCCAACAGCGATTATCAGCTTGCGAAGCTCCCCTGGGCTCGTCTGGGCCCCTTCCAAAATGTGGTCTGGGTCAGAATTCAACTGCGCCACAACAGAGAGGACCGAGCCTTTCTCCGCGCTGTTCATCCTCGTCACCTCGTCAACCGTGCATCTTGAGACATCGGGCCCAAGTTCTTGCGGGATGTCCAATACGCTGATGTCAGAGGAAATCTGCTTTCGGATATGGGAAAGAAAAGTGGTTTTCCCCGCACCATTTGGACCGGTGATTCCGATGTGGTCGTCGTTGTCGATGTAAAGATTTGGAAATTCAAGAGAGTCCGGACCACAGGGGATTTTCCCCTCTGGAACCGTGACGAGAGTCTTTCGTGGGTGGGGTTTGGAATCGAACCAGAAATTCCCGTCGTAGCGCTTTTCGACGAACGCCTTGTCGAGACGGTTCTTCACTGAATCCAGTCGGGAATCCATTTGCTTTGCGAGTTTTCCCTGTGCCCCGTCTTGTCCCGAAACGCGTGCCATGTCGATTTTCGTCTTGGCATCATGGTCTTTGGCGCTGATGTTACGCTTGCTGAACTTTGAATCGGCTCGCGCTGCCTCGTGCGCTCTGCGATTCCTCTCCGTTTCAAGCCTGCTCTGCAGGCGCTTTGCCTTTTCTCTTTCCGAGGCTGTTGAAGCTCTTTCGAGTGCCGCTTGCCTCTGCACGTCGGAAAAAGACCCGTTTCGCACCTCAAGTCCGGTTGCTCCAAAAGAGATGCACCTCGTGGCCAGGGCATCAAGCAAGGTGCGGTCATGGCTGATCAGGATTCCCACGCCCTCGAACTTCTCTAGAACCGAAATCAACTGGGCCCTGGCGTCAGCGTCGAGGTGGTTGGTGGGCTCGTCTAGCACGAGCACATCCGGACGCTGCCATAGGGCAACGGCAACCTGCAGTTTCTTTTTCTCTCCAGTTGAAAGCTGGTCGTAACGCCAGGGCATGTCGTCTTCAAGTCTGAGTTTCGCGCGAAGCTCAACCGCCTCTTTGCTGTAATCGCCGGCGAAGTCGAGCAAAGCCTCGGGAGCCTCATCGGTTTCCTGCGGGCAGTAAGCTGCGTACAAATTTGATGAGACGCTTCCAGAATCAGGTTGGATCTCTCCAATCGCGATCTTTGCCAATGTGGTCTTGCCGCATCCATTGTCACCCAGAAGGGCATTCCAGCCTTTGGGGAAAGTTACGGTCACATTGTCAATGATGGAGTGTGTCGACTCGGGATATGAATAGGAGACGTTGGAAAGCGCAATCTGCATTTGCATTTACTCCCAGGGCTCAGATTTCTGTTTTCCATTGATATTTCTTGAGATCGACACAGCCATTGGGCTTGAGTTCCACGCCCTCATCTGCCAACAGCAGGGCCTGTTCGTCCCAGCCGGGGACAAGCCGGCCTGCATGGTTCACAACGCGGTGACAAGGGTAATCTCCATAGAATTCTGCCATGCTCATCACTGTGCCGACAAGACGGGAGTTGCGATCCCGTCCGATCAGGTGGGCAATTTGACCATAAGTGGCAACATTTCCCTCTGGAATCTCGCTCACCACCGACAGAACCTCGTAGATCAAGTCGTCATTGAGTATTGCCCTGCTGGACATTCGTTTGCCGTCTTCCTTTCATACAAAAGACCCTTCGGCATGCATATGCATTGTACCCACCGGGGCTATTAGATTCATCTCGTTTACGAAATATGCCTTTCGCCGAGCTGGTGTTATTCGGCAGCAATAATCTTGCCGTGTAACAGTTGAGAGTCTTGTTCTTCGGTCGAAAAAATCCCGACCTGCTGCTATGGAAGCTGCGGACCGGGATTCCAATCGATAATTGCTGGTTCGGCTTACAGATATACGTCTGCTTCCTCGCGACCGAATTTGGTCAGCAGCTCATGGCACGGCTTGCAGGCTGCACAGTCGCAGAACCTAGCTCCAGCATCCTTGCGCGCGGTCTCGTGCTTGACCATCTGGGCCACGCCATCTTCTCCCATTATTTTCTTTGCGGTCTCGGTATTGAGGAAGGCGAGCATGCTGTCAACTGTGGTCTGGTGCTCGCTTATGCTGTCGAGCAGCTTGTTCGTTGCCTCATTGGCGTCTTTACCTGCGGCAATGGCGTCCTTCCAATCCTGCGCTGCTTTCTTGGTCTCAGGAGCCGCAGACCCTGCTACGAGCATTTCGTCTACCTTGCCAGCGGTGTAATCCAAAAGATTCTTTTCCATGTGCTCACCTTTCTCTATAGCGACCTTGATGAAGCGAATATGCACAAACATCAATCAACGACTCTGATTATCTGCCGCAATCAACTTGCTTTCAATTGATTAATTCGGGCGGGTTCTCAAATCTCTAGATAGAAACTGAGTAGTTCGCTCTTTCGCACACGCAGTAAAGGCAGACGCTATCTGGTGTATCCTCGCGAATAGGGCAGAGATACCTTGTGGTGCCGCCTTCCTCGACTGCCTTCCATTTGGCGGCCTCTTGTGGGTGCATTGGAAGTCTTGCGATGAAAGACCTGTAGATGCTGGAGATGATGATCCACTTGTGACCTTGCGGCTTGTCTGCCATGTACTTGTTCAGGTATTGCTCGAGTTTCCGCCGAAGTTCGTTTGCAGAAGCTGCATCAACCTCGTGGTCGTTGACTTCCGCATCGCGAAGAGAGAGCACGACGCTTCGGTTGAACGAATTGATGACAAGCGTCGGGTCGTCTTCTTCCAGGCGCTTCCATTCGTCTTCTTTTACCGATTCGCGCAGTTCTTGCAGGAGCTCGTTTGCTTTCATTGATGAGATTCCTTAGTGTTCCAAGGTGATGCTCAGGCATGATTCAATGGTACTACCTAATCACTTTCTGGTCTCTGCAACTCTACCTAACACTCAGCTGTATTCCGGCCAGTTTCACAATCTTGTCAGCCCCTCATTGCCTAGCAGGAGTTTTTGTTGTGACGCTTTCGCGCACCATCTTGCAGAAGTAATCGTGCACAGAGACATCCTCAGTAAGCTCAGGGTGGAAGGCAGTTGCCAGTTGAGCTCCCTGACGTGCCGCCACGATCTTTCCGTCGACACTTGCCAGCACTTCGACGCCGGCGCCAACGGAAGAGATGTAGGGAGCGCGAATGAAAGTCATGGGAATCTCCCCAACACCCTTGAATGGGGCAATTGCCGAAAAGCTTCCAAGCTGGCGACCATAGGCGTTCCTCACGGCAGTCATATCCATTGTCGCAAGATAGATGTGCTCGTCGTTTTCGATGCGCTTGGCCATCAAAATCAGACCGGCACAGGTTCCCCATACGGGAAGCCCTTCTGAAATCATGCGCTTCATCGGATTCAGGAGCCCAAGATCGCACAGCAGCTTTCCCTGGACCGTGCTCTCACCTCCTGGGATGACAAGTGCGTCGAATGGCTGGGAGAGATCGCGTTTCTGCCGTATCTCGACTGTCGATACTCCCAGCCTTTTGAACATCTCTTCGTGCTCTGCAAATGCCCCCTGCAGCGCCAGTACTGCAACGCGCATTTTATTTGCCCCTCTCTGCCATTAGAATCTCGATTTCCTGGGCATTGATTCCGACCATTGCCTCGCCCAGGTCTTCTGAGACTCTGGCAAGCAGGTCCGCATCTTCGTAGTTGGTGACGGCCTGCACGATGGCACTTGCACGCTTGGCGGGGTTGCCGGACTTGAAGATTCCAGATCCCACGAAAACGCCCTCGGCACCAAGCTGCATCATGAGCGCTGCATCAGCGGGGGTTGCGACGCCTCCTGCTGCGAAGTTAACGACGGGGAGCTTGCCGTTCTCGTGCACATAGGCCACGAGCTCGTATGGAACTTGGAGTTCCTTTGCGGCTTCGTAAAGCTCGTCTTCCGCCATTCCCTGCACGCGGCGGATCTCCTTCTGCATTGCGCGCATATGGTGAACAGCCTGCACCACGTCGCCTGTGCCAGGCTCTCCCTTGGTGCGGATCATCGCCGCGCCCTCTTGGATTCTGCGAAGCGCCTCTCCAAGGTCGCGAGCACCGCAGACGAACGGGACGTCGAACTTCGTCTTGTCGATGTGGTAGATGTCGTCGGCTGGGGAGAGGACCTCGGATTCATCGATGTAATCTATGTCTATTGCCTGAAGGATCTGAGCCTCGACGAAATGACCGATACGGCACTTGGCCATGACTGGGATTGAGACCGCATCCTGAATTCCACGTATCATCTTGGGATCGCTCATGCGCGAGACACCACCAGCAGCTCGTATGTCAGCCGGAATGCGCTCCAGCGCCATTACGGCGCAAGCCCCAGCATCCTCGGCAATTTTCGCCTGCTCTGGAGTGGTGACGTCCATGATGACGCCGCCCTTCAGCATCTGCGCGAGGTTCTTGTTCAACTCGTATCTGCTCTGCTCTTCCATCTTGGACCTTTCTACTAGCTAGGTTAGTGACGTGAAGGCATGATATTGATATGATTGGTTCTATAAAATATCCAATTTACGAAAATTTAATAAGACCAGATGAAGTATTTAGTTGATAAATCACTCGGAGAGCCTGCCTATTTGCAGCTATATGAGCAGGTGAAGCGCGATATCGTCAATGGCGTTCTGTCTTATGGGGACAAGCTGCCACCAAAACGGCAAATGGCTGGGGAGACTCAAGTCAGTATCATCACCGTCGAGCATGCGTACTCGCTTCTGCGCGACGAGGGATACGTGGAGTCTCGCGAGCGAAGTGCATACAGGGTTTCCTTCAGGTCATCCGACGGCTTTGCCCCGACGATGGGCAGGGGTCCTGGCGAGGCAGTGCCAAAATACGCGAAAATATTCAAAACATCGGGAAGTGAGCCAAATTCCAGTTCGCAGGCCATCGCAACCTCGACAGCGGAGGCCAAAGCCCGGCGTTCTTCCGACGAAATCCTTCTCCGCTTCCCGTACTCTGTGTTCGCAAAGACTGCTCGAGCAGTTCTTTCAGATGCGGGCGATGGAGTGCTAGAGCCTTCTCCTGGTGCCGGGCGGTTGGAGCTGCGTGAAACTCTGAGGGATTATCTTGCTAGGAAACAGGGCATCTATGCAGATGTCGATCAGATTGTCATTGGTTCCGGAGCCGAGAACCTCTACTTCCTGATCGTGGGCATGCTCGGATCGGACATCACTGTGGCCTTGGAGTCCCCCTCTTACGAGAAGATCAGGCAAGTCTACACGGCACATGGTGTGACCTGCGAGCTG
Organism: Coriobacteriales bacterium; assembly: GCA_050946255.1. Lineage (GTDB taxonomy): Bacteria > Actinomycetota > Coriobacteriia > Coriobacteriales > CADBOM01 > JBMNUL01. The sequence goes on from JBMNUL010000109.1 coordinate 8,356, forward strand.
CTGCCACTAGGACCGGATGGCATTGAGACAGAGGCGCTTCTATCCAGCAAGGCCGACGTGCTCCACATAATTCCATACAGCAGCTTTCCCACTGGGATCACGGCCCCGATTTCAAAGCGTTACGAGTACCTTAACTGGGCCGAGCGCAATAACAGTCTCATCGTCGAAGACGACTACGAATCAGAATTCTCGGTTTCAGGGAAACCCGTAGAGTCGGTCTTCGCGCTCTCGACTTCCGACAACGTCATATACCTGAACACATTCTCGAAGTCGATTTCCCCGGCTCTCCGCATGGGTTACATGGTGCTGCCCCGGCATCTGGTCGGCGTCTACGAAGAACGCCTCGGATTCCTCTCGTGCTCTGTTCCCACATTTGACCAGCTCATAGTTGCCAGGCTCATCTCAAGTGGTGACTTCTCGCGCCATGTGAACCGAGTACGCCGTGCAAAGCGCAAGCAGTTGAAGGGGGAGTCGCCTTCGGCAAGGTAACCGCTGAGCCATTTATCTAGGCTCAAGGTCAAACGTGTATCCTCAAATAAAGGTATGCGTAGAATGAGATGTGGAGAATGTCGCGTCCAGTTCTGGTGACCTGACCATGGAAGTCGGCATATCCCGGGAGCGATTGACAATAGAGAAGGTGGGAATCATGAGAATCACAGGGTGCGATGAGATGGTGCTAGAGCCGGGTGAGCACAAGTTCAGGGGGAACCCGTTGTTCGGGTTTGTCTTCGCGCAATGGCTCCAGTTCTTCACCTCCTTTGGAATCCTCTCGAAGGACAGTTCCTACCGGATCACTATCGACACTTGGGAGAACGATTCCGAGAACGATATCGAGATGACAGCTGGTGGAGATTATCGGGCGTTTCGCGTTGCCATG
>JBMNUL010000110.1:0-8859 GCA_050946255.1 Coriobacteriales bacterium
CGGAGATAACTCTGCCTGTGCCATCCGACGAGCATGGCGTTGTCGAGGAAATTCACGACGAGCTTGTCGGTAACGTCCTCGTCGATGTTGGTTCCCCATCTTGCAAGCATCTGGAAAACATTGGAATTCGGGTCGTCGAGATACCTGTGGATCATTCCGACCTGAGTTGGGAAAGTACGGTAACCAAGTGCATCGATGACCTTGATGACCCACGGTAGGGATCCCCCATCGCTTTCCCTGAGCCTGTGAAGTTCACGAACCGCGATGTTCCCAATTAGCTTTTCTACACCCACGTAACTACCTCCTATGTTGCAGGACATGCCAACCGAAATTCACCGGCATGCATAAGAGTCCCTGTATTTTGGAAGAGCAGTGCTTGGGTTGCAATCTGCAACGTCATGTAATGCTCGAAATGGGATTATATCTGAACAACTCGTTTCTTCCAGCAAAACGTTTTTGCGTGGTAGACAAAACGGGGGTAAGGACATAAATAAACACAAAATTTTTTTAAATGTATGTTGATTTATAGAGATTCTGAAAGACTTTGTCTAAATTTTTAACAAACTGTTGATTTTGCATAAAATCGAGTCTGAATGGATTCGAAATTCTAACTGACCAACCTATTAACCGCGTCCGAACAGTTTCCAACCAAAAGCTAATCACGGGCTTAACTGTTCCTGAATTTATACTGTTCTACAACTCAATTGAGTTCGAATAATTCCCGAACCAAATCTAAACTCGGGCTTAACAGTTCCTGAACCAAAACAGCGTTCAGGCTTAACAGCTTCTGAACCATTTCCGCATCGATGCAAGAACCGCGCCTGAATGAATCCGAAACGCCAACTACTCCACCAGCCTGATCATCTGAGGCTCGCTTATGACGCAGTAGGTCTCGACCATGTCGGACAGGGCCTCTTCCACGGCACTTTCTTGAGCCTTGTGGGTGATTACCACCATGTCGGTCGTGCGTCCGTCTCCCCCGCGTTGGACGCAGGAGGCAATCGAGATTCTATGATCGCCGAATATATTGGCAATCGCAGCGAAGACTCCGGGCTGGTCTATTACGGGGATCCGGATGTAGTACTTGCATTCCAAGTCCTTTATCGGGGCCAGCGGGTATTCGTCGGTGCAAGTGCAGCCCCGGAACGTCTCTATGCCATCTGTGATCTCCTTGGCAACCTCGATGATGTCGCCGATAACTGCAGATGCCGCGGGTCCAGAGCCAGCTCCACGGCCGAAGAACATCGTCTCCCCCACCGCATCGCCAATCACATATATTGCGTTGAACACTCCGTTCACCGAGGAGAGCGGATGGTCAATTGGCAGCATCGCCGGATGGACCCTCACATCGATGCCCTTTGGAGTTCTCTGCGCAATCGCGAGGAGCTTCACTGAATATCCCATCTCAGATGCGAACTCCAAATCCAATGGCGTGATCTGGGTAATTCCCTCCGTGTAGACATCGTCTAGTGTGATCCGCGTGTTGAAGGCGATCGAGGCGAGAATCGCGATCTTCGCCGCCGCATCGTGGCCCTCGACATCAGCCGAGGGGTTGGCCTCTGCAAAACCCTTGTGCTGGGCCTCTCGGAGCGCGTCCATGTAGGAGAGGCAGTCCTCCCCCATCCTGGTGAGCATGTAGTTCGTCGTGCCGTTGATGATTCCCATGACGGTGTCGATCCGATTGCCGGTGAGCGAGTGCTTGAGCGGGCCGATGATCGGTATCCCGCCCCCAACGGAGGCGCCGAACATCACGGAGACCCCGTTCCTCTCGGCTGCGTCGAACACCTGCTTGCCATAGGAGGCCATGAGGGCCTTGTTGGCGGTCACGACGTGTTTTCCAGCTTCGAGTGCGGAGAGCACGTATTCCTTTGCGGCCCCTGTCCCTCCAACGAGCTCGACGACGATGTCAATGTCGGGATCTGTGATCAGGTCGTTTGCATCTTGAACGAAGATATCCTCTAGTCCGAGACGCTGCGCACTCTCGATGCGCCTCGAGGAGCACTTGGTCAGCCTGATGTCCACGCCCTGGTGTTTGACGAGATCGTCGTGGTGGTTTCGGAGAATTTCCACCAAACCACCGCCAACGGTTCCCAAACCTATTAGGCCTATGTTCACTGGTCTCATATCAACCTCAATTGATTCGAATGGTACACAGCAGCCTCAAATGGGTGAGGGCGCCGTCCCTCTTGTCCGCCTTCTGCCCAAGTATACACAGCAGTCCCGGCCAGAGCGCAAGAGCTCGCGCCCCGACCGGGACCAATGCATCAGATTCTCAAGGCTAATCCTCTGTGATCTCGCAGGACATCAGGTCGTCGTAGGTCTGCGGCCTCACGACCGGCCTGTATTTCCTGTCCTTGACGAAGGTCACGCCTGGACGGGTGATGCCATTGTAGTTGGACGACATCGTGTAGCAATACGCACCAGTTGCGAATACGCAAATTGTGTCGCCTTCCTCGGCTGGCTGGAGCTTGGCATCTTTGATCAGGGTGTCGCCGGACTCGCAATGCTTGCCAACAATCGTCACGGTATCGGTGCGCGGGTAATATCCCTTGTTGGCGATGATCGCCTCGTACTTTGCGCCGTAGAGAGCGGGCCTGATGTTATCGCTCATTCCGCCATCGACGGCAACGTAGGTGCGGATTCCCGGGATATCCTTGATCTTGCCGACCCTGTAGCAGGTAACGCCGGCATTGCCAACGATCGAGCGTCCTGGCTCCACAGCAACAAGCGGCACCGGGAACCCACGGTCCTCGCAAACCTCGTGCATGTGCTTGCCGATGCGCTCGCAAAACTCGGGAATAGGAGTGGGTTCATCTTCGGCTGTATAGGCAATCCCGAGTCCACCGCCGAGATCGATCTCCTCCGCCGTGTAGCCGAGCTCGTCGCGGACCTTGCAAGCGAAATCGATCAGAACCTCGATCTCCTTGTCAAAGGGCTCGAGGTTGAAGATCTGCGAGCCGATGTGGCTCATGAAGCCCTTGAGCTTGAGATTGTCGGAGTCGAGGATCTCCTTGACCGCATCCATGGCCTCGCCGTTGGAGATGCTCACGCCGAATTTGGAGTCCTCGTCGCCGGTCTGAATGTACGTATGGGTATCTGCATGGATTCCGGGGCGGAGCCTGAGCATGACATTGGGCTCGGCATCGAAGAGCATTGCGTTGAGGTCGATCTTTCCAATCTCGTCTATGGAGTCGATGATGATCGTGCCAACACCTGCCACGAGGGCCTCTGTGATCTCGTCCTCGGACTTGTTGTTGCCGTGCATGACGATTCTCTCGGCTGGGAATCCAGCTGCAAGGGCCATCGCGAGCTCTCCCCCGCTGCACACGAGGAGGCTGCAGCCCTCCTCATCCACGATCTTGTCCATCGCGATGCAGTTGAAGGCCTTCACAGCATAGCTGACGCGGCTTTTCTCGAACTGCTTCTCGAGACCCTCCTTGTACTCCTTCAGCCTCTCGTGAAGCTCGTCCTCATCGTAGATATAGAGTGGCGATGTTGTGGTCTTTGGGAGCTTGGAGAGATTGACGCCGCCGACCCACAGGTGCTTCTCGTGGATATCGGAGTCGTCGATTTTCGCTGTCATTGGGACGACCTTGCCGAGGTGCTCGGTCTTTATGCAGTCGTCGCGTTTGGTGGAGCTCTCGTCGCTCATTTTCATCTTCCTTTCTACATTCTCTCAGGCGCGCTGACTCCGAGGATGTTCAGGCAGCAGGCAATAACGCTCTTGGTCGCATCGGCCAAGTAGAGCCTTGCCCCTGAGAGGGCCTCATCGTCGATGATAATCTGGCAGTTAGTATAGAACTGATGGAAAGCTGCGGCTAAAGATTCGACATAGTGGGTGAGTCTGTAAGGTGCATAGTCCCTAGCGGCGGACTCTATCACCTCGCTGAACTCCGAGATCTTCCTGGCGAGCTCGAGCTCGGAGGGATCTGTGAGCAGACTGAGGTCGGCGTTGTCGTCCACCTCACGAGGGCTGCGCCTCAACAGCGAGCAGATCCTGGCGTGGGCGTATTGCACGTAATAGACGGGGTTGGAGGAATCCTGCTTCACGGCGACCTCGATGTCGAAGTCCAGGGCCTGGTCGGTGGATTTGGAGAGCATGATGTACTTCGTTGCGTCGGGACCCACGTCCTCTAGAAGTTCCTCGAACGTGACCATCTCCCCAGTGCGCTTCGACATGCGGACCGGCTGGCCACCGCGTAGCAGGTTGACCAGCTGGCCGAGCAATACGTCGAGTTTCCCGCCGTTTCCAAGGGCTTCCATTGCGGCTTGCATTCTCGCGACGTAACCGTGGTGGTCGGCTCCCCAGATGTCGATCAGCCTGTCGAAACCTCGTGAGAACTTGTTACGGTGGTATGCGATATCGGGAAGGAAATACGTGTAGCTGCCGTCGGACTTGACGAGCACGCGGTCCTTGTCGTCTCCGAATTCGGTGGAGCGGAACCAGATTGCCCCCTCGTCCTCGAAGGTGTACCCGGCCTCTCCAAGGTCATCGAGGACGTGGTCTATTGCGGACTTGCCGTCCTCCCCCTTCACGTAGAGCGTGCGCTCGGAGAACCAGTTGTCGAACTCGACCCCCGCCTTGGAGAGAACTTCCTTCATATGGGCGAGCATCATCTGATATGCGAGCTCCTTGAAGTGGGAGGCGCGCTCTTCATCGGAGGCCGCCATCCACTTGTCTCCCTCGGCATCGAGAATCCTCTGGGCGATCGTGGTGACATATGCCCCGCCGTACCCGTTCTCGGGAAGCTCGACATCCCTACCCAGAAGCTGCTGGTAACGGGCATCGACCGACATCGCGAAGTTCTGCATCTGGGCTCCCGCATCGTTGATGTAGAACTCGCGCTGCACCTTCCAACCGGCATGCTCCAGAAGGTTTGCCAGGGCATTTCCTAGTGCTGCCCAACGACCGTGCCCGACATGCATAGGGCCAGTTGGATTGGCGCTGACGAACTCGATCTGGATGCTCTGCCCATGTGCCAGGTCCACCCTGCCGTAATCTGGCCCCTGCTCGCGGGCCTCGCGGATGACGGATTGCAGTGCGGCGTCTGAGAGCTTCATGTTTATGAAACCAGGGCCAGCTATCTCAACCGACTCGAGGAAATCACCAGTTGGGATATGCGCAACTATTGCCTCGGCGATCTTCCGAGGATTCATATGAGCTTCCTTGGCGAGTTTCATTGCGACTGGGGTTGCCCAATCTCCATGTTCTTTCTCGCGAGGCCTCTCCACAACGGGCTTGGGGATTTCATCGAGCTTGAGCTCTCCCGCCGTTACGGCATCCGAAATCGCCTTTTCCACAATCTGCTCAATCTTCTGGCGCATATGATCTCCAAACAACCAAGAAGATGCCACCGGGGGAAGTAATGAACACATACGACCGGTGGTATCAAGTTTTGCAATCTTATTGGTTTAGTATACTTACATCTGAAAAGGCACAGGCGAGGCGCTGGTAAACCATGTGCTCGGTTCGGAAACCGGCACATTTTGGACTGGAATTCGCTTGCTCTCTGCATCAGATTCCGGGCACGCACTGTGAAATTGCGTTGCAGCTGGATTTAAGATGTCGGTAATACGGTGCAGTTAAAAAGCGATCATGGTTTGAAAGTTCCGAGCGAACCGCACGAATTTGGGTAGGAGCCAAATATGAATTCGATAATCGCAGCAGTAGTCTGGCTCGTGATAACCGGCATCTTCATCGCCATTGAGTTTGGAGCCAAGAAATACTTCCTCCCGTTCGCCATGGGCGCTGGTGTTGCAGCAGTATCCGCGATATTCGGCCTTTCGATAATTGGGCAGATAGCTGTGTTCGCCGTGGTCACGATTCTGGCATATGTTCTCTTCAGGCCCGAGAAGAAGGAGAAGGGTTCGAAGGGCGCTGCGAAAAGAAATACCTCTGAAGACGACGAGATCTTTTTCGATTAGACATCCGATATGAAACTTGAAGTTCTGGGAAGCGGATCTAAGGGTAATTGCGCGATACTCGAGACCGAATCCACGGCGATAATGATAGATGCCGGCCTATCGCGCAAGGCAATGCGTGACCGTGCAGCAGAGCTCGGAGTGGACGAGTCCAAGATTTGTTCCCTTTTAATTACCCACGAACACAACGACCATGTGAAAGGCCTTGGAGTGTGCTTGCGGGGTCTAAGGCTCGAAGGAAAGCTGCCGATCTACTGCACTTCTGGAACCCGTTCTTCGAACAGTTACCTCTCAAACTACGAGAACTTCGTGAATGTCTGCGCAGGAGACGGATTCGACATAGGTGACATTCACGTGGATGTCTTCAACACCTCGCATGACGCTGCCGAACCCATTGGCTTCAGGTTCACCCAGGTTTCAGAAACGGACGGTGTCCGCACAATCGGATACATGACCGACAGCGGATATTGCACTCCCATGGCCATGGAAATGCTCCCGGGTTGCCAAGTTCTGGCCATAGAGACCAATCACGACATGAATATGCTCAAGACAGGGCCGTATCCGTCTTATCTGAAGAAGCGAATTGCCTCAGACTCAGGACACCTCTCCAACGATCAGGCAGCAAGTGCACTAGAACAGCTCGCGTCGGATGAACTTGAGTGCGTCATCGGGATGCACATCTCCCAGGAGAACAACTACGTTGACATTCCGACCCAGCTGCTAGAGCATAGGCTCTCTCAAATCGGGATTGATGCTAACGTTTTAATTGCAGGGCAAAACATTCCGAAGGGCGTTGGCAGGCTCAGCTCTACGCTCTAAATGCGTCTAAATCTTCAGACTCCGAATTATTTCAATCACAAGAAAAGTCAATATGGAAAAATGTAGTAAATTATTGCCTTTAGTTTTCCTGCCGATTGTCAGTAAATTTTATCATTCAAAAATATATCGTTTTAACTGGTATTTTTGACGTTCGTCAGATGATTCAGATTCTTAATTCTTACGTAAGTCAGTAGCAATACCTGACGTCTGTAAGTAGAAAATTCATAAAAATGAAGCAAGCTCAGGAAATCTAGGATTACAGATTTGACCATTCCAGACTTGACCGTTCTTCGTCTGATTTATAAGAAGCTTCTAGACCCCAGCCCGATTATTGCTCTGACTGATTAGTACCTGAGCCCACCGTCAACCAAGATATCTAGGATCCAACTTGAGATCAGACTTCATCTGAATCTACAGAAAAAGTTCGTACGGTGAATCCGTTGTCTATTCCAACTTGGTCAAGGGTATTTGAAATTGCCTCGAACGAAGAGTTGCTGGTGGCAACATGAGCGGAGATCTCGATGTGGAACTTATCGCCATCGATGGTCTGGTCGATGGAATCAATGGCGACTCCAAGGTCTGCCAGAGCGGTTGCCAAGGCCGCTACAACGCCAACACGGTCTTTGCCGTCTGCAGTGACCATGAACGATCCTGGATCCGAGAGAGTCTCGCCCTCCCCTGCATGGAACACTCCGACTTGTGCCATATCGAACGGAGTCGTCTGATAGACGTAGTAGTTGAGCCAGTTGCTGTAAAGCAGCTGTGCATGGGCGTTCCAGGTCTTCCTAGGCGGCAGATTGGGATCGTCGTTGGGGAAATAGTGGAGGGGAAACGGTGCCTTGTCCCCCATCTTCTTCCTGTCCCTCTCGTATTCGTTCTTGAGGGTGTCCACATCGTACTCGGGGTGCCCGAATGCGAAGAAATTCCTGCTGTCGGTGCTCTTTACCAGATATACTCCGGCTTCCTTGGAGGCTGCTATCACTTCGAGTTTGGGATTGTTCTCGATATCGATTAGGTGCACTCCGGTGTTCCTCGAATGCGGTGCCATGAACTCGCTGTCGAACCCACGGACCAGAGGCGAGGTCTTCTTCACCACCGAGTGCTCGAACACTCCCGTCATCTTGTGGCCCAGTGGGTACTTGTCAATGCCGTAGTGATAGTAGATCCCGGCCTGAGCTCCCCAGCAGATGTGCAAGGTGGAGTGGACATGGGTCTTGCTCCATTCGAATATCTCGCAGAGCTCTGGCCAATAGTCGACTTCCTCGAAAGAGAGTTGCTCCACGGGAGCTCCCGTGACGATCATTCCATCGAAATGGCTGTCCTTGATCTCGGAAAAAGTGCGATAGAAGGTCCTCAGATGCTCGTAGGAAGTGTTTTTGGACTCATGGCTGGCCATACGAAGGAATTTCACTTCGACCTGTAAGGGAGTGTTTGAGAGCTTCCTGAGAATCTGAGTCTCCGTGTCTATCTTCGTGGGCATAAGGTTCACAAGCAGGAGCTGGAGCGGCCTGATGTGCTGCGTCATGGCCCTTTTCTCCGTCATGACGAAGATGTTCTCCGCCTGGAGCTGCTTAGTTGCCGGCAATGCATCTGGAATCTTAATGGGCACGGTAATCACCTTCCAAAACGTCAGGCGGGGCGGCCTGACGACGAATGTCTGGAGAACATAATATGTTGGCAAACGGGAAAATGTAGTGCTCAACTAGGTTTTCGCGCGCCAAAGACGGAATCTTGTACGGGAGGGGCAGTTGGTCTAAGGCTAAATTGCGAGCTCGCAGAGGACAAGGATCTCGTCTGACACGGCGCTGGATCCGCCGAGGATGTACCCAGAGTTGACGCTGTCGGAATTTGCCGAGATGAAGTTGTCGATCGGGTATTTGTTGGACCCGTTCTCCAGCACGAGCACCGATCCGTTTTGGCCGCACAGCGCGGAGCCAGTGAGCGCATCCGGGAAGTTGGTTCCGGAGGCGACGACCATGTTGTCAGCGGACATCCCGTTCTCAAGCTCGAACTCCGCCACCCTCACGCTCGTCTCATAGCGATTGTTGCCGGAGAGCTGGGTGTAGTTGTAGGTATCGCCGAGAGAAGATTTGATGGCGTCGTAGTCAACAGATTCTC
>JBMNUL010000111.1:0-8756 GCA_050946255.1 Coriobacteriales bacterium
ACTAAGCGACCGCCGAGCTTCTGGGCGAAGAATTCCGGGCGAAAGAAGGTTCGTCTAGAGCATGGTCGCAAGCTATTGCAGACCGAAGGAGTTGTGAAATGGGAAGAGTAATTGCTATAAAGACTGGATCCACACTGGTATCCCCCGCCGTACCTGACGGCATGAGCAGGCGAAGCCCGATTGCCTACACCATGCTCTTCCAGCGCCGGAAGAACCGAATCAAGGTTCCCGTCAAGTGCTTCGTTCTCCAAGTAGCTGGGCATACAGTGCTCATAGATGCAGGTTGGAGCCCCCTGGACGCCCGTCATGCGCGTAAGCACCTAGGTTTCGGGCTTTGGTACGCAAGCGAGCCTGTGCTGAAGCCATACCAGGCGGTCGTCCCACAGCTGCACTCGTTCGGAATCAAGGTTGAGGACCTAGATGCCGTGATGATGACGCATCTGGACTGCGACCATGCGAGCGGCCTCGATGCATTCAGAGGATTCCACCCCGTATTGGTTTCACAGGAGGAAGTGCAGTACGCAGAAGAGAACAAGGTCAAGAGCAAAGTCAGGTACAACGACAAATTATGGAGCGGAGTCGACTTCACCAGCATCAATTTCGAGGAAGACGATGACGCGCCTTTCGGCCTGTCCTCAGACATTTTCTCCGACGGCTCGATTACTGCCTATCTCGTCCCAGGCCACTCGAAAGGCTCGGTTGTCTACGTTGGAAGGGAAGACGGTAGATATTTCGCAATCGTGGGCGACACGGGATACAACCAGAAATCGTGGACGGAGTTGAGGATGCCCGGCGTTGTCTACGACAAGGAAAACCTTCTGCATGGGCTTGAGTGGGTGCGCGGCATGCTAGAGGACAAGAACTGCGCGGGCGTCTTCTGCGCACATGACCCAGCCATCGCCCAAGGCGAGTACGACATCGAAGGTAAGGCGAATGGCGCGCAAGGACCGATCCGTTAATTATCCGCAGCGAATAAAACACCTGACTTGTATAGAAACAGACTAATCTCTTTCCTGGTAACTCCAGTAGACAAAAAGAAAGCCGGGGAAAACGTCCCCGGCACTTGGTAGCCCCATTAAGGAACCTATTAAATTATTATGCCCTAAATCACATCTTGCAATTACGCTAGGTGCTATGTCGAGACAAAATCACCAAGCGTTCTATAGCGATTTCCCAAGACGATAGGCCTGATCTACCTCGGGCTTGCCATCGATGTCTCCAACCGCAAGATTGCCACCTGCGAGCACGTTGCCCAGGTTCTTCCACTGCAGATGCTCCATCAGGTGGTCGTACCAGACCAAAGAATCCTCAAACTCATTCCCCTCGGCGGCCATCAGCAAGACTCCAGCTTTGCCGTTTCCGCGAAGGCGCTGTCCATCGCCCTCCTCGAGAGCGAAAAGACGATCGATCGCCGTCTTCAGCTGACCGCTGATATTCCAGTAGTAAAGTGGTGAAGCTAGAACGACCACGTCTGCGTCTCTTACTGCTGGATAGACATCCGCCATGCCGTCCTTTTGAACACAGGGGCATTCCCGTGAGCTGTGACCGCCGAAACAGCCCCTGCATCCTTTGATCTCCATGTCCTGGAGGAAGAATTCAGTCACCTCATTGCCGTTTTCCTCGGCACCTTTCGCAAACGCCTTCGTCAGCGCAGAGGCATTGCCCTTGCGACGTGGGCTGCCGTTCAGAATCACGATTTTCTTGCTCATGCGATCTCCACCTTTCAATCAATAGGCCAACGTCAGGAGAATTTAGCCAGGATATTTCCCGCCCTTTGCAAGGTCTGCGCCATTGTGTCATGCGCGCCAGGACCATTCTTTGCTGGACGAGCATTCCAACCGAAACGTCAACATTGTGCCATGCGCGCCAGATAATCACCTACTTCTGAACAGTATCAGAATTCTGGTTGTATGCCTTGGCCACGCATTTCCATTCACCATCCATCTTAAGCATCAGCAGCACATCGGTGAAATCTATGCGATTTCCCCATCCCTCTTCCAAGACGCGGACAACGGCCATGGACTCCTCCACCATCAGCACATCCACACGGGCTTTGAAGTTGTCACCTCCGGGAACAGTGTCCACATTGTGGTAGAACTGCTCGATCGATCCATGCTCGAGTTCCCCATCCAGATACCCGAACAGAACCGCCTCATCCGAGAACAGCTCTCTCGCATACTTGCTGTTGCCCTCTGCAACGCTCTTCACGAATTTCATCGCCGCTTCTTCTACTGCCTGATATTCCTTCAGTTCCGATCTCATGTTTTCCTCCTTGTGAATGCTCGTGTGATAGGAACATGATTGACATCCCACTGCGCTTAAAATATATTTTCGCTAGAGTAACAACAAGTACGCACATTCAGGTAATGTACTAGCTTGGAGGAAAGTATATGAGCGAACGGTGCATCTCCAGCGAGAGCCTGGCTGAGACCGGATTCAGCTATACGTTGTCGCTGATCAATGGCAAGTACAAGATGACGATTCTCTACACCCTGATGGAGTTCGGAGTGGTGCGCTTCAACGAGATGCAGCGCTACATAGGGGGCATTTCCTACAAGACGCTGAGCTCGACGCTCAAGGAGCTCCAACGCGACCGGCTTGTTCATCGGGAGGAATACCCGCAAGTGCCCCCGAAGGTCGAGTATTCGCTGACCGAGCGGGGGAAATCTCTGATGCCCATCCTCGACCAGATGTGCGAATGGGGCGATGAGCACCGGCTGTGATAATAGGTTGATGGCCTTTGGCAGAAGCGACTAGAGGAGTCTCCGGGTCATTCCCATTCCAATACCCAAGCCTCGCAGTTACTCTCGTATTCGGCAAAAAGAGATTCCTATTCTGCGCCTATCTACTGGCAGGTTGCTGCTGCGTTACACAGTGCAGCATGCCTCCATATTGATATAGGGCCGTCACGTCTATTGGAACAACCTCGCGATCTGGATACAGCTCCTGCAAGATCTCGATGGCCTTATCATCGTTGCTGTCCTGGTAAACGGGAAGCAGTACGACTTCATTTCCAATGTAGAAGTTCAGATAGGATCCCTTGTAATCCAGACCCTTGACGTTGTTCTTGGTCAAGGGAAACTCGACAATCTGATACTTTTCCCCATCTGCGTTTCGGGCTGACTGCAGGACCTTGTAATCTTCCTCTGAGATGTTCTCGTGTAAATTGAGGAAGTCGTCTTTCGAGACTGTCAAGAGAGTGTTCTTGTCATAAAACCTCGCGATGCCGTCAATATGGGCATCGGTGATGTCTTCACCCGTCACGCCATCGAGCCATATGAAATTCGAGGCACCCGTATACTGCTGCAGGATTTTCTCCATTTCCTCCTGCGACATCCCCGGATTTCTGTTGGGACTGATCACCGAGCTTCTGCAGGCCATCAAAGTGCCTGCGCCATCCGATTCGATGGCGCCGCCTTCTATGACAACGTCCGATATTGTCTCGATCTTGATGTTCCTGTCTTTTGAAACACTAAGTGGAATGTCATCATCTTTTTGATAGGGGGTCTTCTTGCCCCAACCATTGAAGGCGAAATTCAGAATCGTCAAATCGTTGTTTTCGTCAAAGGCGAAGATTGGACCGGTATCCCTGACCCACACATCGTCAGATTCGGCAATCGTGAAATCGATATTCGTCATATCGATCTGATGGTCTGCCAGTACTTCCTCGATGCGTTCCCTCTCCTCTTCGTTGTAGGCAATGATATGAACTTTCTCGCCTGACACCAGAGCCTGTGTCATGCTAATCCATATCGGCTCGATTTCATTCCGATATTCCAGCCCATATGTGTACTGATGCGGCCAGATCAGCCATGTTCCCTCATGTTCTTCGCTTTCATGCGGAATTGAATATGTTTCCGCCACGTTGCTCCTTTCGGTGTCAGTTCCAAAATAGATTGAAAAGAAAACCCCTGCGAGCACCAGAATGCAAACCGAGAAAATTGCAATTGCCTTTTTCATTCACTCTCTCCCCACGGAAATAAATAGCCCCCTATGTTATCCCCTACCACGTCGGGTTGCATTTCCCGTTGACTCAAAACAATATACAAACTGGTCTGTAATTTATACAGGTTTGCAAGTTGAAAAAACAAGGGGCCAGAATTAGAGTCGGCAGAAGCCGGTCAGTTGGCCAGCCAATGAAGGGACAGTTACCCGGCGGAGATAAGAAACTAGACCTGATTATTGAATGAACATTGATGAGCTGAGACAAAGGCTCTAAGAAGAAGCATGCGAGTTCATGATTAAGAAAGCTGCACGATATGGCAAGAGGAAATAGCAGGATATCTGTTGACATCCGCATCGATTTCGATGATTGTTCTGTGGTCCTGTTGAAACCCTCCGATGGGCCGCTCATGAAAAACAACGTCTTCTGCATCGACCCTTCTGGCCACGAACTCTGGAACATCAAAGATATCATCAAGTATCCTCAGCCCGATTATGAGGATGCCTACGTAGCGCTCAGCAAAGAATCGGATCACACCTTCTCGCTGATTTCCTTCGGCGGACTCTATTTTGTGATCAATATCGACACCTTGAAAATCGAAGAAAAACATGTCATGAGGTTTTGATCTTCGTTGCGTCCGTGCGCTGCTTTTCCACTCCTAAGGATGACTATCTAAATTCTGAGAGATCACTTCAAAAGGTCGCCCGTTGCCTCGGCATCATTGGAATCCTCGAGGGTTTGAAGGCGGATGGCGACACGACAATCCGCAGGCACCTCGGACCGAAATCGCTTGCAGCGTTCGATTCACTCGAATACTAAGCCACGCCCATAACAGCACTCTAGTTGGCTGCCGCACCCTGGTTCGCAGGTGCGGCAGCGAGAGTAAAGCGGAAACTTCCCGCATATCCCCATCACATGGCTCAACGGGAAAGAGAAGCTTGCTGACGACACCCCAGGACTACTTCCATCGAACAGCCTTCTGCTACTGGCTTTCCAGAATGTAATCCCGCAATACCTTAGCGTGATTGATCTCTGGGTCTCGCGCCGCATAGAGCAACGTGACGGCATCGCTCTTCTTCACCAAATCCAGCAGCTTTTCAACCTGTTCGTTCTGTGCCAGCTCGTCGCGATAACGTGCCGCAAAAGCGTCGAACCTCGCAGGGTCGTGCCCCCACCATTTCCTGAGCTCACTGGTGGGTGCGACGTCTTTCATCCACGCATTGAGGTGTGCACGTTCTTTGGAGATTCCACGTGGCCACAACCGGTCGACCAAAATCCTCGTTCCGTCTTCCGGCTCTGGGTCATCGTAGATTCGCTTGATTCTCAATGTGCCCATGGCCCATCCTCCTCAACGTCCGAATGTCAGCCCTGATGATACCGCGACCCGAATAGAGCCAGGGAAGAATCCACGATTCTCTCTGGCCCCTCAGCAAGATGCCGCGCGTGAGCCTTGATGTGAAATCCGAAAAAACAGAAAATAGCTCTGGATTTGGCTAGACTTGCCAATAAGAGATGGTGGGAATTTGAAAAAGTTCAGCGAGATAAGACGGTTCAGGTTCTACAGGACACTGGCTTTATGTGTGCTGGGTGTCTACATCGTCGTAGTCATAGCGATCAACCCGCAAGACACTTTCTGGACAAACGTGTTGACCTTGTTGACCCTGCTTATCGCCTTAATCTGCACGATGGTCCCAGTTATAATACACCTGCATGTCATCGGCTCCGCCGAGGTTCTTCTGGACCATTCTTGCGACCCTGCCGCATTCGTCCAACGCTGTGACAAGATGGGTCTGTTAGGTCCCCTCCCGCGCAGGGGGCTCTATCGACAAGAGGCAGTGCTGCTGCACCGCTACGGCATAGCGCTCATAGAGGTGGGCAGGACGCGAGACGCAGCCCAGATTCGCCGCTATATCGAGGAGGCGCTCACCAGGGGTCGAAGATATTACTCTGACCCGAGTCACTCCGCGCGCCGTAGGGCCAACGCCCTCGCATACTGCGTGGCGATGGACATGTGCCTTGCCGACCTCTGCGCACGCCTCGGTGACGCTGAAGCCGCCATGGCCTACGAAGGCCAGTTCAAAGATGAACTCTGGCATCTCCCCCAGTCCGCTTTTAAGAGCGCCGCCAACAGGGACCTGGAGCTGGGGGGCAGGGTGACGATATCCTCGTCCATAGCGTTGTTCCTTCCCGTTGGCGCCTCACCGGCGTTCAGCGAGGGAGAGGTGACCGTCCTGGAGTCCAACACCAACAGGAGGCGTCTGGCCGCTGAAGCTCGAATGGCGCTTGCCGAAGAGGCATGGTACAGGGGCGAGTCCGACCGCGAGCGGAGCTTGCTCGAGCAGGTCGCGGCAGCTGCTCCCAGAATGCGCGTGGGACGAGTGGCGGCGTTCAAGCTCGCGTTCCGCAGCGACACGGGAACACCCGTCGGCTATGAGACGCTCCGCCTATCAGAACCTGTCGACCCCCACCCGGCTCTCCCCATGACCTCCGGGGAGTATATCCAGCAGAACAGGTGAGACGGACTCGCCCGGTCCAGAAGTGCAACGAGCCTAGCACCGGATTTCTTTCTGTGACCTCAAAGGCATGAACCTCTAACTCGTCACTCGCGCCCTTCCAGGAAACGCTCGACCTTCACGGGGTCTGTGGAGCGTTTGGAAAGCTCGGCCTGGCAACCATTCAACAGCGCAGAGCGGATGGTGCCCAGCATCTCAGTGGGAGGCTCGCCTTCCTCATTAAGGTACCAACTGGTCATAAAGGACACGATGCCCGATAACAAAAATTCAACGACGTAGCGGGCTTCTTTATCATCGGCAGGTATCGACATTCCGGCAAGGAACACGGGAGTCATTTCCTCGCGAAGCATCGGGAAGAAGCCGGGATCGCCCTTCGGACCCAGGAGCACCGTCATCTTTTTGAGGCTGGCCCGATAAAAGCGCGTGACAACTGAGGCAACCTCAAACCAAGTCTCATCGGATGAGGCAGTGAGCACAGTTTGCTTCGCCTCCGAAACGAGCTGTTGCTCCAAGACACGGCGCAAGTCGTAAATGTCCTCGTAATGATGATAAAACGAGCTGCGATGCACCCCGGCGGTTTCCGTGAGCATCCGAATGGAGATGCGTTCTATCGGGTGCGTCGCATAAAGCTGCCAGAATGCGTCAGCCAGCTTCGCCTCAGTTTGGGTCTTCCTTTTTTGCATGATTGTCCATTCTCTTATTTCGACACTTTGTAGAATATTAAACCTTACTTTTGCCTTTCCCGCCTCCTATTGTTGATTTATCGGAGGAAATACAAAGCAGAACCAAGAAACGAGCTACAGGAGGCTGTCATGAGCGATTTTTCTGCAAAAGTCACCATCGATGGGAATGAAATCCCTCAGTCGATCCTCGACCGCATCGAATACGAGCGCACCTTGCATGTCCTTCACGAGATGAAGGGTCTCGGAGCTGACATTAAAGACGGCGATCGCAGCTTGTCCCACACCGACATCAACTGGCTGGAGCCCGAGCGCGCGAAGAAGATCTGCTTTGAGATGCGTGCCTCGCTGAGCGAGCAGGAGATGCTCGACCTGACGGCAGAACCCAGGCTCGACTCCGAGGTTCGCTGGAAGAGCTTCAATGAAGACTACAATCCTGCCGACGACCACATAGGTGTTACCGAGATATCCATCAAGGGAGCGAGCTTTCAGCAGGTCATGGGCATCATGAACGGTGTCTTGAGCGACAAGAGCGGCATTGCGGTCAACCCCGAGCACTACATTGTGATAGGCGACGTCTCCACCGGCCAGCGTGGCATGGAGGTCTTCGGAATGTTCGGCGAGCCAGTGTTCGTCCATGGGGTGGCGGATAAGGGCATACCCGAGGATCTGCCCATAGAGCCAGACCCCTCTTATCCAGTTGCGGTCTGCGGTTCGATGCTGCTCAAGAGCGACGACACGCCGATTCATGTCGGTGCTTGTCATATGGTGCGCCCCACGCAGGACGGGTTCGACATCAAGTCGACGTTCTTCTGCCCTGGGAAAGCCCCTCAGGCTATCGCCGACGGTCACAAGTACCACTTCGCCTTGGAAATCGTGAATGCCGCACGAGCCGCAAGCAAGGCTGCAGCTAACTAAGTTAGCAACCCGCGGTCGCGAAGCTCTCTGTAGTGTCGGGCATGTATCCCTATGTGCCCGACACCGAGGATGGCTGCGGACAGCACCAGCACGGGAGACCCGCACCAGATACCGAGAAGGATGAAGGCGATCACTGGAAGCGTGGCTATCGGGACTGGAATCGGGCCGAGGGGCGCGTACATGTAACCCAGGCTCCTTCCGTGTCTGAAATAGCGTGCCCACGCGATTTCATAGAGGATCATGAGCACCAACGCGACAAGCAGCCAGGCGAGCGATGGCCACCCGAACTCATCAGTGGGGACGAATATTATCGCGGCCACCGTTGTCAATACCTGGCCGACCCGCTCCAGGATGAGGAGGACTCTGCTCTCGCCACGCGACAGCTCTTCATACCCTTCGGGGAGGTCCCTCGCCCAGATGATATTGGGGACAAACAGCGCCGCAAGGAACAGGATGCCGACGGGCGATATCCCAAGGTTCATCCCACGCTCTTTTGGTCGGACGGTACTGAGATGGGTTCAGGACGGGGAGCGCGTTGTCGAGCTCTGCCATTTTGGACGACCCCGAATACTAGATGCAGGGCATCTTGCTTGCAGGCGTCGCAGCATGCGCCGCACTGGATACACTCGCTGTGGAGCACGACACCTCCCGAGGCGAGCTTCTCCACCGGAAGGCTCATTGGACAGGTCTTGGTGCACGCAC
>JBMNUL010000112.1:0-8659 GCA_050946255.1 Coriobacteriales bacterium
GCGAAACTTTCTACAAATATCTAGAAATGTTCGGGTTTGGGAAGGCCACCGGCGTCGATTATCCGGGCGAGTCAGATGGCATATTGGCGGACTACCAGGATTGGTCCGAGGTGCAAGAGGCAAACATATCATTCGGGCAGGGCATCAGCGTCACGACTATCCAGATGGCGTCTTTCTACGGGATGATTGCGTCTGGTGGGACCTACGTGCAGCCGCATTTCCTAATCGGATATCCCAACTCAGATGAGACCGTGGAGTACGACAAGACGCAGATGCTGACTACAGATGTATGCGACCAGCTCACCGACATGCTCACGGGAGTGGTCACAGATGGAACCGGAGCAGCTGCGGCGGTCGAGGGTTATACCGTGGCCGGAAAGACCGGCACCGCCCAGAAAATCACGGATAGCGGGGAATACTCGGAAGGTGCATACGTCATCTCCTTCGACGGGTACCTCGCCAATTCCAGCAGCAGCCTTGCCTGCGTGGTTTCCATAGACAATCCGGAAACATCAGCGGCGATGCCGGTGTTCTCCTCTGTCATGGAGTATGCCGCGCAGAGATATGGGATAACGAACAATGACAGCTCGTCGAGCAGCTCATCGGATTCGGGAAGCTCCTCGGAGTAGGTTCTCGTCAAATGGAAAGAAGATAGCGACATGGTGAACAATGAAAAGAGATTTCGGGCATCGCAGCTCCTGGTGGACGTGGATTTCGAAATGTCGGGAGAAGATGTGGAGGTCACCGGAGTAGCCAACAACTCGCAAAAGGTCAAGAGCGGGGACCTGTTCTTCTGCGTCGTGGGGTTCAAGAGCGATGGCCACGACTATGCCACCGATGCGGTTGCGCGCGGGTGTGCTGGCCTCGTTGTCCAGAGGAAACTCGATCTCGACGTTCCCCAGTTCATAGTGGAGGACACACGTTCCGCCCTTGCGCTTGCCGCCGCGAGGTTTTTCGACGTGCCATCGGAGAAAATGGACGTTGTTGGTGTTACCGGCACGAACGGGAAGACCACGACCACCTATCTCGTGGATTGGGTGGCCCGCTCGATGGGACTTCTCACCGGGGTCATCGGGACGGTGGAGACCAGGATTTTGGACAGGAAGATCCATGCCGATCACACGACTCCTGAATCGATAGACCTGCAAGAGCTGTTCTCCGAGATGGTCGATGCGGGCTGCCGGGAAGTCGCGATGGAAGTCTCGAGCCACGCAATCGACCTCCGCAGGATCTTGGGAACGAAGTTCTCTGTCGTGGCGTTCTCTAACCTCACGCAGGACCATCTCGACTACCACAAGACGATGGAGAACTACTTCCAGGCAAAGGCCGCACTGTTCTCACCCGAATATTCAGACAAGGCCGCGATCTGCATCGACGGCGACTATGGCAAGAGGCTTGTGGAGATCGCACGTGACCGGGGGCTGAACGTCATCACTGCCGGTTTCGACCCGGACGCCGATGTGTCTGTCTCCGAGGTCTCGTACCAGGTTACCCATACAGAGCTGAAGGTGAAATGCCCGAGCGGGGAGTTCACATTCGACTACCCGCTCATCGGGAGGTTCAACGTCGAGAACGTGGTTCTTGCAATCGCGATCTGCCATCAGCTCGGATATGACGACGAGAAAGTCTGCTCGATTCTCGAAAACGCACCGCAGGTTCCCGGAAGGCTGGAGAGGGTCGCCGCCGAGGGTATGACCCCAAGGGAGACCCACGACAAGCTCGGGTTCTCGGTTTATGTCGACTATGCGCACACTCCGGATGCAATAGAGAACGCGATTGCGGCGCTTCGCCCGATAACCGATGGCAGGCTTATCATCGTGTTCGGCTGCGGTGGCGACAGGGACCGCACGAAGCGTCCGAAGATGGGAGCTGCCGCATGCGCTGCCGACTACATTTTCGTGACCAGCGACAACCCTCGAACCGAGGACCCGCAGGCCATCATCGACGATATCATCCCCGGACTTGCCGAAGGGGAAGGCAGGTACGAGGTCATTCCGGACAGGCGAGAGGCGATTGGCGCCGCAGTTCGTTATGCGGCTCCGGGGGATTCGGTTCTCGTGGCAGGAAAGGGTCATGAAGACTATCAGCTGGTGGGGGACAAAGTGCTTTCATTCGACGACAGGGTCGTGTCCTCCGAGGAGCTGGGAAAATTACTCGGGGGAGAATAGCAAATGTTCCTTGACAGAGGTCAGATCATCGGCGCGATGGACTGCAGGGTTGTAAGCAACCCGGTGGATCGGGAGCTTGTTCCCGGCAAGGTGGTATGGGACTCCAGGCAAGTCGTGCCCAGATGCGCGTTTCTCGCGGTGAAGGGCGAGCGTGTGGATGGTAACGACTTCATCCCGCAAGCGCTCGACGCCGGGGCCTCCTTCATAATCGCCACCGAGGTCCCAAGCGATGAGATTATCGAGCGCGCTCGCGAGAATGACGTGGCTATAGCTGTCGTCGAGGACCATATCAAGGCGATGCAACAGCTCGCCGACTACTCGAGGGGCAAGATGGACGCCAGGGTGGTGGGAGTGACCGGCTCCTCTGGAAAGACCACCACCAAAAACATAATCGCCAAGGTCCTGGGTTCTGAGTTCAAGACCACCGCAACCGCCGCGAACCAGAACAACGAGCTAGGGGTTCCAAACACGGTTCTCTCCGCCGACAAGGACGTGCAGGCCCTCGTCGTGGAGATGGGCATGCGCGGTTTCGGGCAGATAGAGAACCTTTGCAAGTTCGTGCGTCCAGACGTTGGCGTCATCACCAACATCGGGGTTGCCCACGAGGAGCTTCTCGGGTCGCAGGAAAACATCGCCAAGGCGAAGTCCGAGCTCATCTCCTCCCTCCCAGATGGGAGGGGAACTGCAGTATTGAACGGCGACGACCCGTTCACGCCCAGAATAATGGAATTCGCGGACGTCTCTGGAAAGGGCATCTCGACGGTGCTGTTCGGAATGGGGGGTGGCTGCGACGTCCGCGCCTCCGATGTCGTCTACTCCAAGGCCGGCTGCCCGTCGTTTGAAGTGACATTTCCCGACAAGCGCACCGTGCATGTGGACCTTCCGCTCCTCGGCTCGCACAACGTCATGAACGCCCTCGCGGCTGCCGCCGTGGGGTACGTGCTCGACATGCCGGTCGAGCGAATAGCCAACGCTCTCAACTCCGCCAAAGGTCAAGCCGGGCGTCAGGAAATCGTCGCCGCGAGAAACGGCGTTGTCGTGATCGACGACACTTACAACGCCAACCCGGATTCTATGCGCGCCGCCCTCTCTCTCCTTCAGATGATGGAGGCCGACGGGAGGAAAGTCGCGGTTCTTGGCGATATGGGAGAGTTGGGGGAGAAGTCCCCGGAAATGCATGAGGAGGTGGGCAGGCTCGCTGCCGAGACGGGTGTGGATGTGCTCGTCACGGTGGGAGAGCAGGCCGAGCACATTGCCGCTGGTGCGAGAGGCGCGGGAATGCCCCCCGATAAAGTCATAGAATGTTTGGAAGTCAATCGGGCAATTGAGGCGCTGGAAGATCTGCTTTCGCAGGGCGACCTCGTGTTGGTAAAGGCCTCGAGGTTCATGGAGCTCGAGAAAGTCGTTAAGGGGTTGGTAGACTGATGATGGGCTCTGCAAGCTACCCGACATTCCAGGTCTTTCTGGCAATTTTCATAGCCATGGCGATTACCATGGCCGTTCTTCCCATCTGGATCAAGCTGCTCAAGCACCGTGGGATAGGCCAGCAGGTGAGGGCTGATGGAC
Source organism: Coriobacteriales bacterium (assembly GCA_050946255.1). Classification (GTDB taxonomy): domain Bacteria; phylum Actinomycetota; class Coriobacteriia; order Coriobacteriales; family CADBOM01; genus JBMNUL01. The sequence continues at coordinate 3,735 of JBMNUL010000112.1, forward strand.
CACAGCGCCATCTCGTCAAGCAGGGCACTCCCACGATGGGAGGCGTCATCATCCTGATTGCAATGGCGGTCTCATCGGTTGTAGTAGCCGTCTTCAGCCCATATATAGATTGGCTTGCCCTGATCCTCGTTTTGCTGGCAACGCTTTTAACGGGACTTCTTGGATTAGTCGACGACCTGACCAAGGTAGTTGAGAAGCGCTCGCTGGGATTGAGCCCAAAGGCAAAGCTCGTCGGGCAGATCATCATCTCCGTGGTCTTCTGCCTCATTGTCGTCAATTTCTGCGGGGTCAAGCCCACGGTCGAGATTCCCCTCGTAGTCACGCTCGACCTCGGGATTCTCACCACTTGGATTCCAATCGGCGGAATGATGTTCCAGATTCCCTGGCTTTACCTGCTGTTCGTGGTACTTCTCATGGCGGGGATGTCGAATTCGGTGAACCTCACCGATGGTCTCGATGGGCTTGCCGGAGGGTGCGTGATGATTGCCATGATCGCGATGGCAGCCATCTCCTACCGTGCCGACAACCTGGCAATGGCCCTCTTCTGCGGAGCTGTGGCAGGTGGTTGCATCGGGTTCCTGTGGTTCAACACCTATCCAGCGCAGATCTTCATGGGGGATACCGGGTCGCTAGCATTCGGAACTGCACTAGCTGCAGTTGGAATCGTGACCAAGACCGAGATCGTCTCGCTTGTCATCGGAGGTTTGTTCGTTGCCGAGGCAATATCGGTGATCATCCAGGTCGTGCACTTCAAGCGCACAGGCAAGAGGGTTTTCCTCATGGCGCCGTTTCACCACCATCTTGAGAAGAAGGGATGGTCGGAGCCGCAGGTCGTCACCAGATTGTGGATTGTCTCCGGATTCCTCGCCTGCATTGGTTTTGCGTGGTACTTCCCTATAGGCTTGATGTGACAGCTGCGCTTGGGCTGGGCAAGACGCCCAAGCCCTCGAGTTCTTCCAGATACCAAGGTCCAGATATCTCGAAAGGAATGTTTTAGATGCCAGAGTACAAAGTAGACAAGGTCGTGGTGGTCGGATTGGGAAAGACCGGTCTGGCTGCTGCAAGATTCTGCCTAGATCATCTGGCAGACAACCCGAGGAAAAGATCCGATATAGCTACCATCAATTCGTTCACTGTTTACGGTGGACCTTCGTCAGAGGATTCCGAGGCAAAGGCCAAACCGTTCCGCGATGCCGGAATAGATGTCTTCTTCGACACCGAGGAAATCCAGGGACACTACGATCTGGCTGTAATCAGCCCCGGTATCTCCGTGCATTCTGATTTCTACAAGAGCGCGCAGGCGGCTGCTGACGAGGTGATCAGCGGCCCGGAGTTCGCATTCCGCATCTCCCCTAAGAGGTGGATTGGAATCACGGGTACCAACGGGAAGACCACGACCACAACGCTCATCACCGAGTTGCTCGAGAGCGCTGGAATGGTCGCACGTCCATCTGGAAACATCGGCCTCCCCTGCATCGAGGTGATAAGGAGCAGGCTCTCCACAGACTTCATCGTGGCCGAGCTCTCGTCGTTCCAGCTTGCTAGCATGCCCACATTCAAACCGATTGTGGCAATCCTTCTCAACATCACCCCTGACCACGTGGAGTGGCACGGCACGCTGGAGGAATACGCAAGGGCCAAGGCCAACATCTTCGCAAACCAGGGTCCAGAGGATTTTGCCGTCGTCGACTGCACGGCCGAGCAGACAAGGAACATCGCCAAGGCGCTCATCGATGATGGACATTCCGTTGTCTGCGTGGGCGGACCGGAAGGGTTGGAGCAGGAATATTATCCGGAGCCATCTGGCAGCGTAGTTCCCGAGCATAGGGGATCGGCCTTCGTGGAGAACGGGGTCCTGACCGTTGTCATCGACGGTGCAAGGCACGAGCTTGCCAACAAGGACGACATGAAGATAAAGGGGAATCACAATATCCAGAACGCCCTCTGCTCATCTGCCGCGGCAGTCATCTGCAGGGCTGCTGATTCCGATATCATCTCCGGTCTCAAGAAATACACTTCGATGCCCCACAGGGTCGAGTTCTGCGGTCAGGTCGGCAACACCAAGTTCTACAACGACTCCAAGGCAACCAACACAGATGCCGCATCCAAGGCGCTCACCGCATTCGAGGATGACGACGTCGTGATATTGCTCGGAGGCCATGACAAGCAGACCGACCTTTCCGGACTCGTCTCCGATTGCCTTGCAAAGTGCAAGGCCGTCGTGTGCTTTGGCGAGGCCAGGGAGAGGTTCCTCGCTGAATTCGCGAAGGCGAAGGCAGACAGCGACAGCAATTGCGAGATTCTGAGCGCTAAGAACTTGGAGGAGGCATTCGATGTTGCGGTAGAGGCATCCTCGGATGGCGACGTCATCCTGCTCTCCCCGGCGTGTTCTTCCTTCGATGAGTTCAGTTCCTACGAGGAACGTGGAGATGCGTTCAAGGCTCTTGTCAGGCAGAGGATTTCCAACTGACAGGACGGCAGGGAAATCACCGTATGAACGAGAGAACCGATGAAAGAGAGAGGAAGGGCTCTGGTCTGATCGACCGGCTGGTGGGCCGCGGCACCTCTGCCAGCGTCCTCGCCCCAAGGCTTCTCCTCATCGGCTGCGTGCTTGTCCTCATCGCCATCGGGTTGGTAATGATCTATTCCGCCTCATCCATCGAGGCATATGAGCAATACGGGGAGGCTTCGTATTTCCTGAAGCGCCAGGCCATCATGGTATTGCTGGGAATTGCGGCAGCAGTTGTCGTCATCATCGTGCCCTTCGAGAAGTGGAACCGAAACATCCTCCTTGCAATCTGGGGCATTTCGATGCTCCTTCTGATCCTAACCGAGGCTTTCGGGTTCATTGGACTCGGATCGAAAAGGTGGATCTACATCGGGTCTTTCGGATTCCAGCCCTCAGAGTTGGCAAAGATCGCGATGATACTGATGAGCGCATATCTGATCGTCGAGTACCACCACAGGGAGGATATGACTTTCCTCCAGCTTTTCTGGAGGCTCTTCGTGGTGGCGGTGCTCCCGGCGGTGTTCATCCTGATTCAGCCAGACCTCGGGACCACGCTCGTGGCCCTCGTCGGAGTTTTGGCCGTGCTCTGGTTCGGGGAGGTCAAGAAACAGTATGTGGCTGTGATCATAATCGCCGTGCTCATCTTGGCGGTGCTCGCCGTGACTCTTGTCGGGTTCAGGAGCGACAGGATCTCCGCCTGGCTCGACCCTTGGAGCGACCCCTTGGGAACCGGATACCAGACGATCAACTCGTTCTACGCATTCGCCAATGGCGGCATTTTCGGCGTGGGCTTGGGAAACTCAACTCAGAAATACCTGTACCTGCCATATGCATACAACGACTTCATCTTCGCTGTGTTCGGCGAGGAGTTCGGCTTGGTGGGGTGCGTGATCCTGATCCTCTTGTACCTCACCTTCTTGCTCGCAGCATTCAGGATCGGCAACACCTCCACAACGCTCTTCGGAAAGATAATCTGCGACTCGTTCGCCACCACGATCGTGTTCCAGGCGTTTCTGAACATGGGGTGCGTCATAGGAGTGTTCCCCGTGACTGGGAAACCACTCCCGTTCATTAGCTATGGCGGGAGCTCGCTTGTCACAACGATGATAATGGTTGGGTTCATTCTCGCGGTGTCCTTCAGGAACTCCGCCGATACCGCAACAAAGAAGAGACGTTCGATCAGAGTGGTAGCATCGGACCGCCAAGAGGAAAATGGCTTTTCTAAGACTGGCTAAGGAGATACCCTTGAAATTCGTAATTTCCGGCGGTGGAACCGCCGGGCACATCTATCCTGCAATTGCAGTTGGAAAGGCTCTCGAGGACATGGGGCACGAGGTCCTGTTCGCTGGAACACCCAACGGGCTCGAGGCCAAGCTGGCCCCTCAGGCCGGGTTCCAGTTCAAGGCCTTCGAGGTGTCTGGTTTCAACAGGCATCATCCCACGACGCTGTTCAAGTCCTCCGTCAAGGCCCTCAAGAGCTCTTCTGCGGCGAAGAAATGGCTTACCCAAATCGGTGCCGATTGCATCGTCGGATTCGGTGGATATGTGTCGATTCCGGTTGGAAAGGCCGCCGAGGACCTTGGAATACCGCTTGTGATCCACGAGCAGAACTCCGCATGTGGAATGGCCAACAAGTACCTCGCCCCGCATGCGTCCGCCATCGCGCTCACATACGAGGCCGCTGCACGCGACCTCAAGTCGAGCTGTCCTATGGTCATCACTGGAGACCCGGTCAGGCCAGAGATACTTTCCGTGGATGCAGATGCCGCCAGGGGAGTTCTCCGCATCCCGGATGAAGCCGAATTCCTGTTCGTGTTCGGTGGCTCTCTGGGCGCCAGGCATATCAACACTGCGATCGTCAAGCTCGCACCCAAGCTGCTCGCGCGTGATAACCTCTATATTGTGCACGTCACGGGGCCGAAGGAATACGACACGGTGAAGGCAGATCTATCTGCAGCCGGAATCGAGACTTCCGGTCCGGGATTCGATGTGGACAACGGTTGGGAGAACCCAGGGGCACGCTACATGCTCACCGGGTATTTCGAGCATATGGGCGAGGCGATTTCCGCGAGCGATGTGATAGTCTCGAGGTCGGGAGCCACAAGCTTGGCTGAGATCACGGCTGTTGGAGCCGTGGCTCTCCTGGTTCCCTACCCGTTTGCCACGGATGACCACCAGACCAAGAACGCACAGGCTCTTGTGGAGTCCGGGGCCTCGTACATGTGCCCGGACGACCAGGTGGAAAGCGGTGTGTTCGAGCAGAAGCTGTTCGACCTCCTGGACAATCCGGAGAAGCGCGCCGAGATGCGCGAGAAGACCCGGAAGCTGGGCAGGGTTAATGCGGCAAAGAAGGTTGCCGCCCTTGCAGTGCAAGCCGCCGAGAAGCAGATAAGGACGGAAGATATAGATGCAATCT
>JBMNUL010000113.1:0-8654 GCA_050946255.1 Coriobacteriales bacterium
AGTCACCGAGCAGAAGCACCACGGCCAGACTCACGACGATTGTTTCCTCTGCATTCCTCCCCTATACCACACAGGTGCGAAGATGCATTGGTTCGGAAGTCTGGTCTCCGCATCCCGCGCCGTGATCCTTCGAGGAGTCCGCCCGGATTGGATCCTCCAGACCGTATCTGAAGAGAGGTGCACTATCGTCTGGCTGCTCGTTCCCTGGGCACAGGACATCTTGGATGCCATCGAGGATGGAACCGTCAACCTCGAAGATTACAAACTCGACCAATGGAGGCTGATGCACATAGGAGCACAGCCAGTCCCGCCGAGCCTCATCAAGAGATGGAAGAAATACTTCCCAAAGCACCAATACGATACAAACTATGGACTCTCAGAGGGAATAGGTCCTGGCAGCGTTCATCTTGGAGTCGAGAACATCGACCATGTTGGGGCAATCGGAGTACCAGGTTATGGATGGCAAGCCGAGGTGAGGCTCCCAGACGGAAGTCTCGTCAAGCCGGGCAGTCATGAAGTCGGCGAGCTCTGCATTAAGGGCGACGGTGTCATGGTCTGCTACTACAACGACCCAGAGGCTACAGAAGAGGTCCTCAAAGACGGATGGCTCTACACAGGGGACATGGCCGAGGTCGACAAAGATGGGTTCATCTACCTGGTCGACCGCAAGAAGGACGTCATCATCTCCGGAGGAGAGAACCTCTATCCAGTGCAAATCGAGGATTTCATCAGGGGATGCGATGCAGTGAAGGACGTTGCAGTCATCGGTATCCCCGACGAGAGGCTTGGGGAGATTGCAGCGGCAATCATCGAGCTCAAACCTGACCATGAGTTCACCAAGGAACAGATGCAGGAGTTCTGCAGCAAGCTACCAAGGTACAAGCGCCCAAAGAAGTACATCTTCGCCGACGTGCCCCGCAACCCAACGGGGAAAATCGAGAAACCATTGCTCCGGGAAATGTACGGTGGGGAGAGGCTCGTCGAGAAGGAGACCAAGAATTAGACCATGCCATCGTCTAAGCCTTCCAGCTCATCTATGCATTCTGGTCAAGACCTAGAATCAAAAACTGGGTCCCATTCTCCGCGCTATAAATTGGTCCCTGTGAAGAGAAAGGGAGATGTAGGGCGCGGAAATCGCAACGTCAAGGCGAGCGTACATGGAGAGCATGGGAATTATGCCACCGCAGGCAAAGGGAATTCAGAGCCAATTGACCGCGATCCGGCTATCCGAGCTGAAGAAGAGGACGATGACGGTTACGATCCCTACTCTGACAGGAGACCGGACATCGAGCCTCTGTTCTCAGAGCACCCTTGGGATTGAACTTTTCTCAGCCTATGAGAGGGAACGCTCGGCAACCACGAGCGGGATTTTCTGCAGTCTCAAGCGGGTTCAGTGACCGGGCTGTTCTGTTGTCGCGAAGAGGATTTGCTGGGGCCTCGAACGGGTTCAATTGCCGGGAAGTTCAGTTATCTCAAACAGGATTTGCTTTGGCCTCGAGCGTGTTCAGTGACGAACTGATCGATGGCCGAACGGAAAGCCTAATTGCAACGCTGTTCCGAATCCAATATCTGCCGACGCATGATGTCTCCCCTGGAAATCTCAAATGGCACCAGGCATTCGTAGTCCTCGCCAGCCCTCGTGGCAGTTCTCACCAGCTCGCCCGATTCCACATGTCTCATCACGTGCGGCGAGAAAGACCTGACAGGATGATTGGGCGACAAGACCTCGACGACTTGCTCGCCGTCGATCTTGTTGTTCAACTGGAACCTGACCACGAAATCGCCTCTGCCACCCTGACCGAAAAGTTCGTCCTTGCTATCGGCGGGCACGGTCTCACTTGGAGTTCCACAGAGAATCTTGGTCTGCGTGTACTCGACCTCCCCCACTGTCTGATCCGGCTGTCCATAGAAGAAGCCAGTATGGTATGGACGGTGGCTGACGGCATCCAGCTCCGGTAGATACTCTGCAGGATCCTCACCGTCCAACACGTGCCTGTAAGCATTCACGACGGTCGCCACATAATAGGAGCTCTTAACGCGCCCCTCGATCTTGATGCTGTCCACACCAGCGGCCTCCAGCTCGTCCAAATGCTCGAGCATCATCAGGTCCTTGCTCGAGAAAATCGATGTGAACCCGGAATCCTCCACCACGGGGAAATGAACGCCGGGCCTCTTCTCCTCCTCCAGAACATAGTTCCACCTGCACGGTTGCGTGCAATGCCCCTTGTTGGCATCTCTGCCGTTGAGGTAGTTGCTGATGATGCAACGTCCGGAATATGCCATGCACATCGCACCGTGAGCGAAAACCTCCAGTTGGAGGTCATCGGGAAAGTTCTTCTTCATCTCAGCAATCTCTGAAAGCGAGAGCTCTCTGGCGGGGACGATCCTCTTTGCACCAAGCTTGTAATAGGCCAGCGCGGCCTCGTGGTTAGCACACGACATCTGGGTGCTCACATGAACTTCGAGATTGGGCGCGACCTCTCTTGCAGCGACAATAGTGGCAAGGTCTCCGGCAATCACCGCATCTGCACCGCAATCTTGGATGAACCTGAGATAATCGCGCAGGGTGACTCCCCTATCACCGGAAACGATGTCTTTCTCGTGCATTAGGGCATTGACGGTAACATGGACCTTGACTCCAGCGGCATGGGCCATCGTAACTGCATCGGCAAGGTCGGAATCGGAGAAGTTGTCGGCACGTTGCCTGAGTCCAAAACGCTCGCCTCCGAGATAGACTGCGTCTGCACCAAAGTAAATCGCAGCCTCGAGCTGTTTGAAACCACCTGCCGGCGCTAAAAGCTCCATGCGAGCTCACCTACCAATATCATCAAAGCCCAAGCACATATCAGAACAAGGCGCAAACATTTTTGCAAGCCAAGCAGATTGAACCTGGCTTTCCATCTACCAGCACCGTTCAATCTTCAACTCAGCTCCCGCCAGAAGCAAACTCGCCAAGAGCAATTATATTGTCGTCTTCTCAAAGACGTGAGCACCTAAAAAGGTGGAAAGAAAAATGAATGAAGCTCAGGGCAAATACAAATTCCGAGTGGACACCATACAATAGCTAGTGCAAAATCGAAATGTTCGGATGATTACGGGGCATTCGATTATTTGAGGAGACAGAGAGAAAATGCCATTTGGAAACAGCAAGCACTTCCCACCCTTCTTACGGGTGCCGATAGAACCTGACAACTGCGCGGTGATGAGGTACTCCTCCATGTGCGACATGTGCTCGCGGTGCGCAGTCGTCTGCAAGGATTACGTTGACGTTCTGAGCAGATACGACCTTGAGAAAACAGGCGATCTGGCAGTCTGCATCTACTGTGGACAGTGTGTGACCGAATGCTCGTCGCTCGGCATGCAGGAGGTCAGGCACTTCGACAAGGTCGTCGCCGAACGCGACAGCGGAGACAAAATTCTGATTGCCAGCACCTCCCCTTCGGTGCGCGTCTCGATTGGAGAGGCTTTCGGATTTCCCCCTGGGAGCTTCCTGCAGGGAAAGCTCGTCGCCCTCCTGCGAAAGCTCGGATTCGATTACGTGCTAGACACCAACTTCGCCGCCGACCTCACCGTGATGGAAGAGGCAAAGGAGCTCGTTGACAGAATCGAGGGAGGAGGAAGGCTCCCCCAGTTCACCAGCTGCTGTCCCTCCTGGGTCAGGTATTGCGAGATGGTGCATCCCGACCTCATCCCCAACATTTCCACGGCCAAGAGCCCGATTGGGATGCAGGGTCCCACGATCAAGACCTACTTCGCAAAGAAGCTGGGTATCGACCCAAGCTCGATCGTGAATGTCGCAATTACCCCTTGCACCGCCAAGAAATACGAGATCACGTTGGACAGCTTCGGATCTGCGGGAGAACATCTCGGAATCGAGGGTCTGCGCGACATGGACTACGTCGTGACTGCCGCCGAACTCGCGAAATGGGCAAGGCAGGAGAACATCGACTTCGAATCCCTCGACGAGTCTGAATTCGACTCGATCATGGGCGAGTCCTCTGGAGCTGGAGTTATATTCGGAGCCACCGGAGGTGTCATGCAGGCCGCTCTCAGGGAGGCCAACAAGATCATGACCGGAGATTACCCGGAAAACCCGATTGTCGAGATGGTACCGGTGAAAGGGCTCAAGGCAACGAAGAGCGCAAAGGCCGAGATTGGCGGAAGGGAGCTCAACGTTGCTGTGGTATACGGAACCGGAAATGCCACAAAGCTCATCGAATCCATGCGCGACGGTGGACCATCATACGACTTCATCGAGGTCATGACCTGCCCCGGAGGTTGCGTTGGAGGAGGAGGCCAGCCAAAGGGACGTCACAGCCGGGGGCTTATCCCGCCATCAGAGCGAATAGAGTCCCTCTTCGACCGCGACGAGGCCATGAACATCCGCATGAGTGGGGAGAATCCCCAGATCAAGGCGGTATACGACGAGTTCTACGGAGAGCCGGGCAGCGAGCTTGCGGAGCAGATGCTCCACACAAGCTATCGAGATATGAGCGACGAGCTCAAGCTCTAGAGGAGGTCCGTGAAATGGGAATGTACGACGAGTATTCCTGGGGCAAGGCGCCGGAGCCGATTCCCAGTGAAAAGATAGTCGATAGGATCGAGACCGACGTTGTGGTCGTCGGAGCGGGCTTCGCAGGATGCGCGGCGGCATGCAGCGCCCGCGAGATGGGACTGGACGTCGTCCAAGTGGAGAAGCGCTACAGGTATTCCGCAAGAGGCCTCCATATCGGCGTGGCGAACTCGAGGCTCCTCGCATCAGAGGGTATCGTCAATGACATCGACGAGATCTGCCGCACCTGGATCAGCGTGACCGGCTCCCGTGCAAAGGAATCTGTCATACGCACCTTCCTAACAGAGGGCGAGAATGCCATGAACTGGCTGCTCGACAAGACCGAAGCCGCTGGGATCAACTGCCGGATTTTCGCCGGAGGTTACAAGGGCGAGACCTACAAGGAGTACACCTGCACCCATCTTTTCGACGGGGGTGCGGACAGGATTGTCAAGCTTCTGAATGACACCGCTCGTGAGACCGGCGTGCACCAGCTCTTCGACACCACGGCCAAGCAGCTATTGCGCGAACCTGGAGGCCGCATCACCGGGATAATCGTGGAAGATGCCGACGGATACAAGCAAATCGATGTCTCGAAGGGCGTGATCCTCGCTACCGGGGATATCTCCGGGAACGTCGAAATGATGCGCGACCTCGCCCCAATGGGACTAAAGGCCAACTTCTGCGACAATCCCGAGGCTGCCTTCGAGACTGGGGACGGTCACAAGATGGCAGTATGGGTCGGTGCCAAAATGCAAGACGGTCCATGGCCTTGCACAATCCACCTGATGGCGTTTTCGATGGAAACGTTCTTCTTCCTCCTTCTCGACCAGAACGGCAAGCGCTTCATGAACGAGGACGCCTGGGCCCAGGGCAAGGCCGTGCAGATGATACTGAACGACGAAGAGCACCCCTATGGATACGTGATCATGGACTCCAAGTGGAAGCAGGAAGTTCAGGACACCATCCAGTATGGTGGAGGCTTGTTCTGGGAGGACACGTTGCGCGACATCCATACCCCGTTCAACGTCGAGAGCGTAGCAAGGACCGCAGAAACCTGTTTCGCCGAGGAACAGGTGGGCTGGAAATGCGACACCCTGGAGGAACTTGCCGAGAAGACCGGAATCCCATACGAAAACCTAAAGGCTTCGGTAGACCGCTACAACTATCTGGTTGAAAAGGGACACGACGATGATTTCGGCAAGCGCAAGGAGTTCTTGACCAGCATCACCGAGCCTCCATTCTTCGCGCTGAAGACCGGAGGTGCCCTGCTCAATGCCCCCGGCGGTCTCTCCATCGACGAGCAGCTGAGGGTGCTCGATGAGCACAACGACCCAATTCCCGGCCTCTATGCCGCCGGCAACTGCGCAGGAGACCTCTACGCGATTGACTACCCGCTGCTGATTGCGGGAAACAACCACGGACATTGCCTTACCTGGGGATACCTGTCTGGGAGAAACATTGCAAAACTGTAGAGCTGCATTGCGTAATACGCCCTGCAGGCTTAGATTTCGCCAGCCAAAACAGCTCGTGTGCTAGAGCGCCACGCGTTCTCAGATGTTATCCGTCCTGCCGATTTAGGCGCTATCCACCACGGACTTGATAATGCATATTAGGCGGGGCGAATGCAAGATTCGAAAGGATGATCAGCTCGTGTGCTAGAGCGCCCCGCGGACCGTCTCTACCAGCTCTTGAAAGTTGGAGCAGATGGCATCCGGGCGCTCGGGCTTGAGCTTTTCCCTGTTGAACATTCCCCAGATCACGCCTATTGACATGCAGCCAGCAGCATTGGCGGCCATGATGTCGAAGGGGCTGTCACCCACATAAGCACATTCAGCTGGGGACAACCCGAGCTTATCCACACAAGCGAGAACCGGCTCAGGACCTGGTTTGTGGCCTTCGCAATCATCGGCGCCAATCAAGAATTCGAAGTACTTTTCGATTCCCAGAACCTCGAGTCCCCGAGCTGCCAGCCAATGCCTCTTGGAAGTCACAACGGCCATTTTCAACCCCATGCTGTTCAGCTCGCTCAGAGCCTCATCCTCGCCGGGGAACTTTGCAATCATCTCATCGTGGATCTTGTGATTGTAAGAGCGGTACGACTTTAAAAGCTTCTCCTGCACTTCCGGGTCGTCGGAAAAATCCTTCATCTGATCTGCAAGTGGAATCCCGACCTTTTCCATCAGAACATCTTCTGGAAGAGCCTTGCCCAGAACCTCTTCCGTCGCATGGATGAAGCTTGCCAGGATCATATCGTGGGTGTCCGCAATGGTCCCGTCGTTGTCGAAAATTACCGCTTTCAATCCAGCCATCGGCGAAACTCCATCCAGTAGATATCTCAACCTATCCGCACGGTTTCCAGCTTAATGCAATACCTCGGCTGTACTCGCATGCTTGCCGTCAATTACCTCAACTGGAAGTGATGACTGCAACGACCGGACTTGGGAAAGAAAGTACTGACATCGGTAGAGCAACGATTGGAAAATTCTTTTTCTACCCCAATCAAGGAAGGGAAATCTGCAAGAAACGCCTCTTCCGACTGATTTCTCATAGCACTCCATGATTCACTGTGGTACAACCCTGATTTCCCCATGGAAAACAATTAGCACACGAAAAAGAGAGCAGCCCGCCTTCCTGCGGGCCGCTCCCCTATCTCGATCCAGATTAACAGGACAAACCCTTGTGAACCTGGATTCTGCTGGACACAACGGTTACAGAGTATTCTCCGTCCTGCTGATGATGTCGTTCTGCTGATCGCGTGACAGCTCGACGAAGTACGCGGAGTACCCGGCGATGCGCACGACGAGGTCCCTATACTCCTCGGGATTGGCCTGCGCGGCCTTCATGTCCTCGGTGGAGACGACGTTGTACTGGACCTCCATGCCGCCTTCCTCGAGGTAGGTCTTGGTGAGGTCGCGCATCTTGTCCATACCATCCTTGCGGGCAAGCGCGGAAGGATGGATCCTGATGTTCAAGGCCATGCCGTCCATGAACTTGTTGTGCTGATAGGTCTTGGAGGACTGGAGCACTGCGGTCGGGCCGTTGTGGTCGCGGCTCTGGCAAGGCGAGGCGCCGTCTGCAATCGGGCTTGGATTCTGACGCCCATCCGGGGTTCCCCAGGTCACATAGCCCTGGGCAACGTGGTCGGAACCACTGTAGAGGCCGGCACGGAATATCTTGGCGCGCTTGGAGTAGATTCCCTTGCACATCTCGTAGTATGCGTTGGTGACCCAGTCCATCATCTCGTCGGCGTACGGATCGTCGTTTCCGAAGTGCGGGCAATCGTTGATGATCTTGGCCTGCAGCTCCTCGTGCCCGACCCAGTTGTCCATGCAGGCGTCATAAAGCTCACGGAGAGTGCAGTAGTGATTGTCGAAGCACATCCAGCGGATGGCCGTGAGAGAATCTGCCACGGTGGCAAGTCCGGTGGCGGTCCCTCCGTACTCGTTGTACTTTGCACCGCCCCAGGTCACGTCCAATCCCTTGCGCATGCAGCCCTCGGTGAAGAGCGAGATTCCAATGAACGGGGTGTAGTGCTGAATGACGTACTCGCAGATATTGTTGTAGCTCATGACGCCGCGCAGGTAGGTGTTGGCCAGTGTGTACCAAGCCTGCTTGACCTCGTCGATCGACTTCATGTCGTAGAGGAACCCTGTGTGGATGCTGTACTGCTCGCCATTGAACGGGTTCTTGCCGTCGTTGATGGCCATCGTCAGGAGCACCGAATAATGCAGGTTGGTGTTGGGCGGGATCACGCCATTAGCGCATGCGTAATCGGTTCCCTGACCAGTGATCTCCTGACATCCGATGATCGCGTAGTCGCGGGCGTCATGCAGCGTGAACCCTAGCTCGCGCTGGAGTCCTGGGATGATCTGCTCGTCGTTCTGGAACAGTGGCAGTCCTCCAACGAGCTTGTTGACGGTGATTGCAAGCTCCCAGAGGTCGTCCGGGGTGTCCTTGTTGACGCGGAGCGAAATCGTGGGATCGTGCAGCTTCATACGGCCGAGAGCTGCAAGGGTCATGTAGCTCACCGGATTGGAGGCATCCTCGCCGGTATCCGGGTCGACGCCGCCGATGGTCGTGTGCATATAGGTGTTGCCGA
>JBMNUL010000114.1:0-8599 GCA_050946255.1 Coriobacteriales bacterium
TCGAGGACATCGACAACCTGATTGCCGACCCTGTCGTCTTCCGCTATGGGAAGCTCGATCAAAAGGTCAATGCCGAGAAACACAGGTACAGCGATATCCAGCGTGAGCTGACCGAGATGGAGAATTCTTACTCCTATCGTCTCGGACGAAAACTGCTTACAGGTCCAAGGATAGTCAGGGCACTGCTGGGAAAGTAAGGAGAACTCTCAAGATATGGGAAACAGGTCTTTTGGACGCGAAGCCGATGGTATGCGCCCGGTGAAAATCACGCGCAATTTCATAAAGAACACCTACGGTTCCTGCCTCATCGAGTGCGGTGATACAAAGGTCATCTGCACTGCCACGATCGAGGAGACGGTTCCTTCGTGGATGAAGGGAAACGGCAAGGGCTGGGTGACGGCAGAGTATGCGATGCTTCCCGCCGCCACTGCCAAGCGCACTCCTCGCGAGACCAACGGGCGCAAGGGGCGTTCGATGGAGATTCAGAGGCTCATCGGGCGGTCACTCCGCGCGGCTGTGGACATGAAGCTTCTGGGCGAGTCCACCGTGACCCTCGACTGCGATGTGATCCAGGCCGACGGAGGCACCAGGACCGCTTCGATTACCGGAGCATGGGTGGCTCTCCACGATGCACTGGAAACCTGGAAGAACGCTGGGAAAGTCCGCGTCAACCCGGTGATATCCCAGATTGCGGCCGTGAGCGTGGGGATGGTCGACGGCAGGGTGCTGCTCGACCTCGATTACCATGAGGATTCTCGAGCGGAGATAGACATGAACCTGGTCATGAACTCCAAGGGGGAATTCGTGGAGGTGCAGGGCACTGGCGAGAGGGCCACTTTCGACAGGCATCGCCTGGACCAGTTGCTCGATGTCGGCACGAAGGGCCTCAACGAACTGCTCGCTTTGCAGCGAGAGGTGATTGGTGAGAACCATGACTGAAGCTTTAAAGGATGAGCAGGACGGGGGAGCCTCCAAGCCAGTCAAGCGAGTGGTGGTCGCCACCTCGAACCCTCACAAGGTCACCGAGATCATGAGCATCATCGATATCGATGGCTATGAGTTCGTGCCGCTGTCCCAGCTCGGGGATTTTCCGTCACCTGTGGAAGATGGAACGACTTTCCTGGAGAACGCCGAGATAAAGGCCGTTGCCGCTCATGAGGAGACAGGGCTTGCCTCCATGGCGGACGATTCCGGAATCGTCGTCGACGCTCTCGGCGGGGCACCGGGGATTTACTCCTCTCGTTATTCGGGGGAGCATGGCAACGACGCCGCCAACAATGCGAAGCTTCTGCTCGAGCTCGATGGGGTAGAGGACAGGACCGCGAGGTTCACCTGCGCGATTGTCTTCATCGACGAAGACGGCACCAAGCTCACCTCCGAAGCCTCTGTCGAGGGGAAGATCGATGACCATGAGCATGGGGACGGCGGTTTCGGCTATGACCCGCTCTTCCTCCCAGACGAGTATGGGGGAGAACTCTCGATGGCCGAGCTGACGATGGACCAGAAGAACGCGATTTCCCACAGGGGCAAGGCGTTGAGGAATCTCCGCAGCAAGCTTCTCGGACTCTAGTCGACGGGAATTTAGCTTTGGGCGGTCTACCTCATGCCGTTTATCTCGATATACAGGCGTCGGCTGCGGGTTTCGTGTTGATTTAGCTGGGACTAGTGGATAAACTTACAACTTGTGGTTTGAGTGACCGGGGTGTGGCGCAGTTTGGTAGCGCATCTGCTTTGGGAGCAGAGGGTCGCTGGTTCGAATCCAGTCACCCCGACCACGTTTGTTAACTGCGGCGATAGTTCAATTGGTAGAGCCTCAGCCTTCCAAGCTGATTGTTGCGGGTTCGAGTCCCGTTCGCCGCTCCAACGAAAGGGCTCGGGCCGGCTGCCAAGGCAGACGGCCCGTTTTCGTTTTCTATAGCTTGTCCGGTTCTCGATTGGTTGCAATGGGGTGGTAGATCATGGGGTTTCCGTCAGTCTTCGATTCGACAATTTACATGTTGGTTGCGCTAATCGTGATACTCGTAATCGTTGCCGTGATTCTCATTGTGGTGTTTGTCAGACGCCGCAGGAATGCGAACAGCGAGGAACCGGAAGATTTCATACCAGACGATGGTCCAGATGGTCCCGGCGCTGGGGACGGCAGCTATCAAGCAGGCCATTCGCATACTGACAACTCCGAAACCGGATATGTCTCCGGCGATGGCAGTTCCGACGATGGCGGAGTCTACAAGGGGAAGCACACCAGATAGCAGGTCTGGGTGTCCCCCCAAGGGATGATGCCCCTGAGTGCATCCCCCAAGCAAGCGAACATTCCCTGCGTGGCATTCACAATGTGGGCTGAACACTTCCCCTGTGTCATTCCCCGTGTGGAATTTCACATGCGGGCAGAAATCTCCCTCGTGGCTTTTCTGCATGCGATCGGAAAACTGCTCATTCAATTCCATGCTGGCATGAGGACAGGCGCCTGCTCACCCAATCTGGATTTCCGCATGGCTGCCCTTGCTGGTCTTCGTGACGACGATCTTGTTGGGGATGACTCTCTGCAGCTCTTCCACATGAGAGATTATCCCTATCAGCTTGTCGCCCTCCCCAATTTGCGAAAGCGCCTTGAGCGCCAGGTCCAGGGTCTCGTCATCCAGAGAGCCAAAGCCCTCGTCTATGAACATGCAGTCGAGGCTGACCCCTCCAGCAGAGCTCTGCACCAGGTCGGACATCCCCAAGGCCAGCGACAGCGATGCCAGGAAGCTCTCCCCGCCGGAAAGCGTTGACGCGCTTCTTAGCGTACCGGTATTGTTGTCGAGAACATCGAGGTCGAGTCCGCGTCTTGCCGATCCCGAGATGTCCCCGGTTCTTCTAACGAAAACGAATCTCCCATCGGTCATCACGTTGAGACGCTCGTTTGCCATCGCCAGCATCTTCTCGAAGAACACGGTCTGAACGTAAACTTCCAAGGGTATTCTCTCGCTGCCTGGAACTTCCCCATTTGCCGTGGCGGCAAGTGTGGATATTGTGGTGGCATCGTGGTCGAGCTTGGAGTATTCGCCGAGTTTTTCTCTAATGTCCCTGAGCATTCTCTTGTTGGAGCTGACAACTCCTGCAACCTTGTTGCGAGCGGAATTGGCAGAATCGAGGTTGGTCTTGAGTTCCTTCTGCTCTTTGGAGAGTGTCTCGATGTCAACATCCCCTTTGTTCTCTGATGCTATCTTCTCGTTCTCCGCGATCTTTGTCTGCGTGTTGGAGATGCGCATCTTGCACTCGTCTATGGCATTGCGCGCATTCTCGATGCTCTTGTCGATGCCAGAGATTTCCTGTTCTATCTGGCCGCAGGCCTTCAATGCATCGTCTTTGCTTCCATATTCGAGGGAGTTGCGAATCTCCGCAACCGAGCTCTCGAGGTGGTTGACAGTTCCCCTTGCGTGTTCGATGTCGACATCGAGCTTGGCAAGATGGGAATTCGCCTCTGCGATCTTCTTGTCTGTTTCGCCGATTTTCCTTTCCAGCGATGCCTTCTTCTCGCGGTCTCGGTTTGCGCCCTCTGCTGTGTCCTCAGCTTCTTTGAGTTTCGCGCTTGCCTGGGACTTCAGTTCTGAGATGCGGCCGGCAAAGGTGGCAAGCACTGCGGAATCCAAAGGGTCTTCTCCCGGGCTAATCCCTGTTTCCGTTTCTAATGCAGGGGCAAGCTCGGCCCAACTTTGTTCCAGCAATCGCTTGTCCACCGCGCATTTCTCTGATGCGGCATTTGCCTCTTTGCGGCAATCTTCCTCAAAGGACCTCGCATCGTCTAGGTCTGTCTGTGATGGGGCGTTCGCTGGCATAGGGGCAGGTGATGGGTGGTCTTTCGATCCGCAAACCGGGCACGGCGATCCGTCTTCAAGCGAGCTTGACAGTATTCCAGCTTGGGCGTCGAGGAAGGCAGATTCAATTTTCCCGCGATTTGCCGAGGCTTTTTTCAATGAGAGCGCAGCGGAGGTGTACTTTTCCGCAGAGCCCTTGTAGTTCTCGATGAGGTTCTTGTGGGAGTTGCATTTTTCCACCAGGCCATTGAGCTTGTCGAGCCTTGCCTGAGCATCTACCAGGGATTTCTGAGCGGCAAGCACTCTGGACTCCACGTCTCCCAGGGTTTCGAGCTCAGAAGTTCCGACCTCTTTTGATTTCTCCAGTTCGCTCAGCGCTCCCAGAGTGGATTTGCGCGAAGACTCCAGATCGGTGATCGATTTTCGCGAGCTGTCCAGTTCCTTGTTCCTGGCGTCGAGTTCATCGTATTTCCCAAGGTTTCCGCGCAAGATTGCGAGCTTTGACGAGAGCTTCTCCCTCTCGAGCCTTCTCGCGCTTTGCTTCTCGAATTCCGACAGGAGCTTTGGGAGCTCCAAGTTGTCTGCCTCGAGCTGCTTGCGTGCGGTTTCCAGGGTCTTCAGCGCCCTGTCGAGGAGTTGTGCCCTCCCCGCCATTGCGTTTACCTCTGACAGCTTCTCCTGAATCTGCTCGATGTCCCTTGCAAGTTTGGAATCGCGCTCTGTTTGTGCACCGATGATCTTCTCAACCACATCGGCAGCGTCATTTGCTCCCACGATTCCCCTGTCTAGATGTTCTTGGAGTTCCTGCCCGAGCTCTTCGCAGTTGAATGTGGAAACCGACTTCAGCAGGGCCTCGATGATCCCGGCCTTGGAATCCAGCTCATCTTGGATTTTAGAACGGCGGGTCTTGAGCTCCTCGGTTATCGCCCTGAAATCGCTCGTGTCGAAAATGTTGGCGAAGATTTTGCTGCGGTCTACAGAGTTGGATTCGAGGAACTTCGTGAACTCTCCCTGCGCGAGCATCATTATCTGCGTGAACTGGGTAGCGTCGAATCCTATGATTTTACAGACCGCCTCGTTCACCTCACCGGTTTTCGTGAGGACCTCTCCGTTTGGCATTATCAGCTCGACTATCGTGCCGTCGTTGAAGACGTACTCCCCGGTCTTTCGACTCTTGGTGCGCTTGTAACCGCGGGTGATCCCGTATTCTTCCCCGCGGACCTCGAAGTGCAGCTCGACCTTGGTCTCAAGGTCGTTCTGACGGTAGTCGCTCAGGAATTGAGAGGCCTTGCGCGAGCTGGTGCTCGTGTCACCGTATAAGGCAAAGCAGATTGCGTCGAAGATGCTGGTCTTCCCCGATCCCGTGGGCCCGGTTATCAGGTATATGCCAGATTCTCCAAGCTTCGAGAAGTCTATCTCCTCGATTCCCCCGTATGGTCCGAAGGCGCTGATCTTCAGATAAGTCGGTCTCATTCCCCATCGCCTGCCTCTCCGGCGGATTCTCTGCGCGAAGCCTCCACGACCTCGGCAACGTCATTGATGCAATCCTCTTCATCGCGGTTCATGGGCCTGCCGTTTATCTTCTCGAACAGGTCGGCGAAAACCTCGGTGGGGGAGAGCTTTGCCACACTTGCGTTGAAGTCGGGCGCAAGGGGTTCTGACACACCCTGATATTTGAACTCTATTCGCATCAGCAGCGGGAAGAGATCTTCCAGCTTGGCTCTGGCGTTTGATTGCGGTTCCGTGAGAATGGCGCGCACGTAGTCGTTCCTCATATCCGGGTTCTCTCCAACCAGTTCGCGCATGTTCTCTAGCGTGCCCTCCACTTCGATCATTCCATGAAGGGGTTCGAACGGCACTTCCTCGACTGAGGTCTCGCCTTGGGCATCTATGCTTACTATCGAGATGCTCTTTTTCTGGTTCACCTCTGAAAACGAGTATTTCAGCGGCGACCCGGCATATCTCACCTTGCCGGGAACCACCCATTGGGGTGCATGCAGGTGCCCGAGTGCCACGTAGTCGAACCCTTCGAAAACATCCGCAGAAATCTGGTCGAGTCCCCCGATGCTCACCTGTTCGGAATCGCTTCGGATTACCTCGCTGCCTCCGAGCACGAGCTGATGCGCAACGAGCACGTTTCGCGTTCCCGGTTCGAGAACATCGGCTGCCATCACCTCGCGCATCGCCTCGTCATAAGTCGATATCTTCGCATCTGGGAAGAACCTCCTGACATCGGAGGGGGTGATGAACGGGAGCAGGTGGAATACGACATCCCCGTGTTCATCCTCCAGAACCACCTTCTCGACCTGCCCCGAATAGGGCTTGGCAATGTGAAGACCCTCGCGTGCTGAGATCTCCGAGAGAAACGCCAACCTACCGACGCTGTCATGGTTTCCCCCGATCATGAGGACGGGGATCTTCATTTCCACCAACTTGGTGAGGAAACGGTCTACAGCCTGAACGGCCTGGACGGGCGGTAGCGGCCTGTCGTAAACGTCTCCCGCTATCACTACAGCATCAACCGACTTATCGTCGGCAACTTCAATTGCCTGCTCGAGAATGTGCTCCTGGTCTTCCAGCAATTGGAACCCATTGACCCGTTTGCCGATGTGCAGGTCAGCCAGATGCATTAACCTCATTTTTGTAATCGACCTCCCAGTGCGGTCGCCTTGTTCGCGTCGCCCAGTTCGCGGCACTGTGGCGTTGGTGTTCGCGAGAATCCCGTCATCGAGACGGTACCACATCGACCGGACAAAAATTCATCTGCGGAGTGAAGCTGTTTGTTTTTCGACTTCAGACAGCGAGAGAGGGTGGATCGGGTTGGTGACCTTGGCGAGGCCGTGTGGGACAATGGTGTTACGAGGTCGTGTGGTCCAATGCCACTTCGAAGTCACCTTGCCCAACGACGCTTCGAGGTAGATTGGGACAATGGTGGATTGAGGTCGGTTGGTTCAACAACGCTTCTAGGTCGTTTGGGTCATTGACGGTCCGAGGTCGGTTGGTCCAATAACGCTTCGAGGCCGATTGGGACAATGGTGAATCGTTTGGAGGAATCGCTGTCATGAGATGGTTCGATGCAAACGCCCAGCTTGGGGAGAACGCGGGTTTCGAGAGAACTGGGAATACCACGTTGGTGTTTCTTGGAACCGGGGCATCTTGCGGAGTCCCCATTTATTACTGTGATTGCAAGGCGTGCCGTGAGGCAGAGAAAAACCCGATGGCCCGAAGGACCTGTTCCAGCATCGCGATTGTCCGAGATGAGGTAACGCTCATTGACACTGCCCCCGAGATCCATCACCAACTCTCTCGAGAGCATATCTCTGACGTGCACCGGGTGCTTTTCACCCATGAGCATCTGGACCATACCGGTGGAGTTCCACAATTGGAGTACATGATCAGGCTCCGTCGTCACGTGCCGATCGACTTCTATTGCAACGGTCACACCGCAGACTACATCGAGTCTCACTTCGAGATGATGGATGACATTTCCAACATCCACAGGATCGAGTATGGACACCAAATGGAGTTCGACGGAATCTCCTACACTTCGATTTCCGCATCGCATTGTCCTGGCGCGTTTGGCTACCTCATCGAGATTCCAGCAGAGTGCACATCGGATGAAAAGGCAAGGCGGATTGCTTATCTTCCTGATACTTCCCGTCCCTCAGACGATGTGCTCGACATCATACGAGGTGTGGATGTGCTGATAATAGACGGTACTTTCAACGACGGGAACTGGATGCCCTCGCAGCACATGGAAATCGATGCTTCGGTGGCCCTTGCAGACGAGCTTGAGGTCGGAAGCGCCTATCTCACCCACCTTTCCATGCACTTCGACGAGCCCATCACGCTCGAGGAGCTCAATGCCAAGCTCGAGGGGTCCCGCACGCATGCCTCCTATGATGGGCTGCGTCTGAATTTTTAGTTTGGTCTGGACTTTTCCGCCAGCATTTTTCTTGGCTTCTTTATCAGCTGCCTCACCTTTAGCGGACTCATCTCCCGGGCTGGAAATTCGCGCATCTCGACAGCTTGCCAAACGTCTCAGGCCGGCCTCATCCCCTGGAGGAGCAAACACGCAAGGGAATTCATTTCTTTGGGCAACTTGGCAAAAATGAAGAAGAAAAGTTTGCAGGCAATAACTGAATGATGTTTGTGAAATTTCAAAATAAACTATGGCAAACCCTTACGAATGAAAACATAAACGCATTAAAATTATCGCAGACAATATAATTTTGGCGTAGCCAGGGTAATAGCTGATAGATCTTTTCAATTGAGCTTGGCCGCGCTTTTCGAAGAATCACCTGCAGTTCAGACTCATCAGATAAAGTTCATCAGTTGCAGATAAGCCCTAATAGGTTTCTGAATGGAGGTAAGGTATGTACGAATTGGCACCTGTGACCGACCGAATCAAGAAGATTCGCGAGGCATACAGGACGACCCAGCCGGTCATCAACATCAGCCGCTACAGGGCTGAGACCGAGTTCTACATGTCGCACACGCAGCTGAACGGCATCCTCAAGAGAGCCAGGAACTACAAGTACATGTGCGAGAACCTCGAGATCGACATCCACGATCCCGAGCTCATCGTCGGAGGTCATGCCCCCACATTCCGCGGCGCCGCAATGTTCCCCGAGAACGACGGCCAGTGGATCAAGGACGAGTTCGTCGACTCCGATATGATCCGCACCCGCGATATCGACCCCTACATCCTCTCCGATGAGGACCGTCAGTATATCGCCGACACCATCGACTTCTGGTGCCACAATGCCACGACCAACATGATTCACGAGTACCTGCCCGAGGCC
>JBMNUL010000115.1:0-8579 GCA_050946255.1 Coriobacteriales bacterium
ACCCTCTGGTTTCGGATTTTCTCCGGTTTCGGCTTCGTTCTGCCCTGATTCTCCCCATCGACGATGGTCGCAATAGTCTTCCCACACAAGTTCGCGAAACTCCCCATGGTCCGGACAAGTGCGGCAGAGCAGCACGTTGCCCTCAGAGTCCTCCTCCAGCCAGGCGGGCAGTGGCCGCAGGCATTCGGGACATACGCTCTGGGTTATCTGGAGCTTCTCCTGGTTCATTTCACTTCCGCCAGTCTTTCGGGTTCTCTGTGGGGGTTCTTCAACTTCTGCAATCTTCTCTCATGTGGTCAAATAGCCCGGGATCAGTCGTTCGAGTTCTCTGCGCGGGTCTTCACAAGCTCGGCGACAATCGAGATGGCTATATCGCCTGGAGTATGACCTCCGATTGGCAGCCCAATGGGGGAGTGCACGGCATCGAGCTGTTCCTGGGAGATCCCCTGCTCACGCAAGGTGTCGAATATCAGGCCGATTTTTCGCTTGCTGCCGATCATCCCGATGTAGCCCGCTGGCGTGGTGAGCGCCCACTGAAGGCATATCCTATCGTAGAGATGGCCCCGGGTGGCAATCACGATGTAGTCGTTTGGGTGAATTTGGATCTTGTCCAGCCCCTCGTACTCTGGCAATACCAGGCACCGTGCCTCGGGGAAGCGTTCGTTGTTCGCGAATTCCAACCTGTCATCCACGACGACGGTGGAGAAATCGGCGATTCTGGCGGCAGCCTCGGTTGCGTATGTCACATGTCCGCCGCCGAGGAAGTAGACGCTTCCCTCCGGACGGACCCTTTCCGCATATGTCTGTCCGAAATCCTCTGATTCCGAGAAGAACCTCCCATCGTCATTGTCGGTTCCTTCCAGCAGAGCTTCAACTCCTGGTCTGCCCTGCTTTCCGCGCTCGGGAAATCCCAGGGTTTCCCAGGACTCGGAGCAAACGGGCGCAGCGCCTTCCCCTTCACCAGGGTCGATGCTGCTGAGCAGGGATTTCCCTCCGGAAATCTCGAATGCCAACAGAATCTCCTTGCCAGACTCCTCTACTTTTACAGCCGAATCCACAACCCGAATTGCCTCTGGTCTTACGACGCATATCATAACGGAGCCGCTGCCACCGCATATAGGCGTGGAAATGCTCGTGTCGCTCTGGGTGAGGTCATAGTGCACCATTGTTGATTCCCCGCTCTTCAGTGCAGTCTTGCAGGCGGAGATAACTGCGGCTTCGGGGGAGCCTCCTCCAATCGTCGCGAAAGTGCTTCCGTCTTCGAAGACGAGCATCTTGGAGCCGACCTTGCGCGGAGTGGAACCCTTGGATTCAACCGTGATGGCCAGTGCAACCGACTCGTCATTTTCAAGATGCTCGAACATCTCTCCATAAACGTTCTTCATCGGTCAGACCTCCTGAGGACCATCGCGGTATAGCCGACGTCCTCTGCCCTCATCCCATCGAGGGCAGGGCACCATTTCCCATTTCCCACATCAACTGTGCCACCAGCCATGATCACTGCAATTGCGAAATCGGCAAGCAATTCCGTTTCGTCTTCCTCCCATATCTTCTCGAAACCGTGGTGTCTTAGAGCGTCTTCCCATTCTCTTGAGCTGGGGAGGTTCGGGCTCGTCCCGTTTTTGTCATAGACATCTGAGAACAGCAGCATCCCACCTGGGGCGAGCAATCTGGCACATGATCCCAATGTCTTGTCCAGTCCATGCTGCAGCGAGATCTCGGATAGAGTGCATTGTGCTATTGCGATGTCGAACGAACCCTCTTCGAGCCCATCATCGCAAAGGTCTCCCGTTGCCAATCGCGTGTCTGCATCTTCGCCAATTGACCTGGATGCCAGCTCGATGTTCTTCTCGCTGATGTCAATGCCGAATGCCTCGATCCCGATTTTCGATAACAGGGCCAAGGTGTCACCCGTACCGCATCCGATGTCGATTGCAAGGAGGTTTCCGACCGGCTTGCCGTTGTGGCAGGTTGCGTCGACCTCATCGGCAATCGTGGGCCCCGCATGCTCGAGGAGCTTGCGTGTCAGTTCCAGACCGCCTGGGCGCATCGGTTTAGGCTCGGTGCCGTCTCCATTCCAAATTTCTCTCTCGTACGGATTTGGCATTTTCTACCCCAAGGCCATCCTGTGGCTGTAGACGTTGTGCACGGCGAATCTGTTCTCTCCGATTTTCTCGAAGAACACCCACAGTGTGATGATCCCTATCTGGAGATGCGTGATGGTCCAGCCCGTTTGCTCGTCGAGCAACTGCTCGCCAGTCTGATATGAGGAGGCAATCGCCCGCTGAACCTCTTCCTTGAGGATTAGCTGCGCGTTCATCTTCTCGATGATTCCATCGTCCAGCAATATTTCGGGAGCCTTGGGGTTTGTTTGTGTCTGAATGCCCGTGAATCTCGTTTTAAGGGCCTCTCTGTTCTCCCTCCGCATTCCTAGCGGGGGCATTTCAACCTGCCCCTCAAATCCCATTAGAAGCGACAAAATATGCGAGGCCCTCGCTCCTTGCGAGCTGAAGACATCACGGCAATTGGAGCAGTAGGTGACGATGTCGTGGTGCGCTTGCCGTATCCTCACATCGGTGACCTTGCGGGCGAAGTCTGGATCTGCCCCGTAGATCAGGCCGCCAAAACCGCAGCATCTCGCGAGGTCGCCGTTTCCATACATCTCCTCGATCTTGTATCCCATCTTGGTCAGAAGCGACCGTGCGGCTTTTCTGACATTGGGGTCGAGGCGCGCCGAGCATGGGTCGAAGAGGCTGATCTCCTCTCCCTCGACATGAACGGCGCTCTTCGGCAAATCGCTCCTGTCCAGCATCTCGAGAAGCGATGTCACGGTCACGTCGGGATAGGAGGATTCGACCATCTTCCTGCATGTGGGGCAGCCAACGACGACGGTGGGGAACCCCATGGATCTCCATCTGGAGAGGTTGCGGTCCACTACTGCCTGGAAAAGCTTCTCATCTCCAGCCCACATCGCAGGTGCCCCGCAGCATCCAACATCTAGCGCCACGACCTTGTTTGGAGTGGCATCCCGAAGCATCCGGTATGATGCCTCCACGAGGTCTGGGTCGGATGCTCCCATAGAGCATCCCGGGAAGTAGATGAGGTCCGGGTTCTCGCAGGGTTCGATGTCTTCGGAGCCGTTGCCCAATGTCTTGAAATTCTGGTTGCCGTTTCTATCCCCACTATCTGGAATCACAGTGAAGGCAGCCGAACTTCCGAGCGCATGGTCCATGTCTCTCAACCAGAAGTCGTGGAAGGCAGGTGGCAGCTCGCCTCTTTCGCGGAGGATTCGCCTCGTCTCGAGGTAGAGCTCTCCCATGTCAAGCCCGTTTGGGCATCTGACACCGCACAGGTTGCAAACCGAGCACATGTTGCTCTTGCGCATCGCGACTTTCGAGCTGTGCTTGGCAACAGCCGAAAGGGTCTCGCTCAAGTCGTTGACGCATGTGTACGGCTTCCTGGCATCACTGGACAACAGCTCGCAGGTGGTCATGCAGAAGTCACATTCGCAGAGAAGACAGCGCGATGCCTCTGCCACGGCCTCGTCTTTCGCGAAGACCCCGTTGACAGGGGCAATCCCGGCTTTCGGCACAGCGTTTTCCAAGTTCACATGGAGCTTGCTGCATCTTTCCCTCGTGTCCACCCTGTCTATAGTCAGGGACCCGCCTCGGAGCAGCCTTTCCACGCTGATGCAAACCGACATCGACTCTGCCATGCTGGAAACCACATCGTCGTCGCCAACGGATCCTCCAGCGGCAAAGACACCTTCTCTGGATGTCTGTCTGGTAATCGGATCGGTAACGAGGTGGCCTTGCTCGGAATTGAGCCCGAACTCGTTCGACCCCGCACCGGTTGCCACGATGCAGGCATCCCAATCGAGTTCGTCGAGATCCGTTACCATGTGCTCGAACTTGACTTCGGCGAATTCCCGCACGATGTCCTCTGCCTCGTCGAGCACTTCTTCCGGAAGCATCTCCTCTGGGAGTGTGCGGAGCCGTCCACCCAGACTGTCCCTACTGGTGTGGAGCTCCACATCGTAGCCTCTTCGTCCCAACGCATAAGCACAGGTCATTCCGCAAATTCCGCCGCCCACAACGACGATCTTGCCCTTTTTCCTGCGTCTCGCGAACCTTCTCGCGGGCTTCTCCTCGGAATAGTCGAGGATCGCGCGCTCCAGGCTCCTCACCTCGATGCTCCCGCCCAGTTCATTCCGCTCGCATTTCGAGCGGCACTTCTCGGAGCATACCCTGCAGACGATTTTAGGGAAAGGGATGTCCTGTTCTATTTGCAGGCGAGCGCCATCGAAGTCACCCTTCGAGAGCCTGATCAACATAGTGCGGACATCAACCCCAAGAGGGCAGGCAGTAGTGCATGGAACTGGCTCGGTGGCTGTGCAGAGCGAGCCGTGCTCCACTATCCACGATTGGGTCTTTGGCAATGTCACGCACCTCCTCGGGGCGATCTTGTTTTTCCTTTTCCTGCAGAGCCTGCCTGCAACTTCTTTACAGAGTATAGAAAAAGCCCCGGGACATGTTGGATAAAGAGCGGTCCCGGGGCAACTTTAAGCAACAAGCAGATTTACATCGGGTTCTCCTGGAACTCCTTGAGCCTCTGGTGCAGGTCCTCTCCCAGCCAGTAGTGGTCGTCCTGGAAGGGTTCGCCCTTCTTCTTGGCCTCGAGTCCAGCGAGAATCTTGTCCGGGGTTGCGGGAATCTGCCTGATTCGAACGCCGATTGCATTGTAGATGGCGTTGATCACGGACACGTGCGCGCCGGACAAGTAGACCTCGGATGCGCCAGAGGAACCGTGAGGTCCGGTCGGGCGCGGGGTCTCCTGGCAGATGACCTCGAGGTCATCGGGGATGTCCTCGATGTAGGGGAAGCCCATCTTGAGGAGGGTGACCTGGGTCTTCGGGTCGCTGTAGTCCTCGCTGAGAGCGAACCCGATGGACTGTGCCATTCCGCCCATCGCCTGTCCCTCCAGGCCCTGGCGGGTGGAGACGACTCCGACGTCGGTCGCACCGTGCATCGAGAGGCACTTGGTCTTGCCGGTCGTGGTGTCGACCTCCACGGTCGTGACATAGAAGCCGTAGGTGTACTCGGGGCTCGGGTTGCCCTGTCCATAGGTATCGTCGATTGGGCTCAGCCAACCTGAAGTATCCCAGACTCCGAGATACTTGATCTCGATGCCCTCGGCCTTCATCTCATCATAGGTGCGGAGCGTGCCATCATCCTTGCGCATCGCATCGACGAGCTTGGTGCAGGCGTCCTTGATGGCGTTTCCGACCATGTAGTTGGAGCGGCTTGCAGCTGCAGCGCCTGAGATCGGGTCGATCTTGGTGTCGTTGAGGATCAGGTGGATGTCCTTCGGATCGATTACGAACCCGGCTTCGCGCAGGGACTCGTGGGCATGCACCAGGGTTCCGATTGTGCCGCCCTGACCCTGCTCCTCCCAGGTGTCGTAGACGTTCACCCCACCGTCCTCGCGCAGCTCGACTGCCGCCTCGGCATGGTCGCCTGGGCCGGCCGAGCAGTTGTAGTGTGCGCAGGAGACTCCAACGCCTCGACGAACCTCGGGCCCATGGGTGGCGTTGAACTCCTCGACTTCCTTCTTCTTCTCGAGGTAGTAGGGCCTCATCTTGTCGATGAGCCCGGCCATCGGGTAGCAGCTGAAGCCATGCCCGTTGATCGAGGTGTCGCCCTCGCGGTAGACGTTGATGTACCTGAACTCCAGCGGGTCCATTCCGCATTCCTCGGCCAGTTCGTCCATCATCTGCTCCGAGGCGGTGTAGACCTGCGGGGACCCGAATCCACGGAACGCTGTGCTGAAGTCGTTGTTGGTGTAGGTGTCCTCTGAGATCCCTGCGACGTTGGGGATGTAGTAGGGAGCTCCCATGAAGCGCCTGCCCCTGGCGGCAACGTCGGAAGTCTCGACGTAGGCGCCCTTGTCGTAGCAGATCACGAAGTCCATTGCGGTGAGCTTGCCGTTCTCATCTGCGGCCATCTTGAGGTTGGTATAGGAAGGAGACCTCTTGCCGGTCCAGCGGGTGTGCTCCGCATAGTTTAGAACCATGGAGCAGGGTTTTCCGGTGGCAAGATGTGCGGCTGCCATGACCGCGAACGTTCCGGGTGAGAGCGAGTAGCCGAAGCTCGCACCGGTGTGGTTCTCTATCTCGCGCAGCTTGTCGGCCGGGATGCCCAGGCCGTCTGACGTGCACATCGCGGCCATGCTCAGGAACAGCGACTTGGTGTGAACTGTCAGCATTCCGTCCTCGTCGGTGTAGACCAAGGCGCATTCGGGCTCGATCGTCATGTGCGGCTGGCATTGGCTGTGATAGCTGTGCTCCAGCACGTGCGCTGATCTGGCAAAGACATCGCGGGTGTCCTCTCCTCTCATGACAGGGAGCTCCTCGAAGAGATTCGGGGATTCGGGATGAACTCTCTCGGCGTCCGGGTCGATTGCATCTAGTGCATCGGTGTATGCGGCTAGAGGCTCGTAGACGACTTCCACAGCCGCCGCTGCATCGCGTGCGTGTTGCTCGGTATCGGCCGCGACGACCGCGACGACGTCTCCGATCCTTGCGACCTGCTTGTCGCAGATGATCGGCCTCGTGTCCATCGGGCTGTAAACTCGCTTTGCGTCGTCGGGGAAGAAGATCTTGTTGGAGCCGGGAACGTCCTTGGCGGTGATGACCTTGTCGACACCCGGCATTGCCTCTGCCTTGGAAGTGTCAATAGAGACGATCTTGGCATGTAGCTGGTCGGACTGCACCATTGCCAGACGGAGCACGCCCTCGGGAAGCTTCATTGCCAGGTCCGCGCCGTAGTCGGCTGTTCCGGTGACCTTGGAGAGAGCGTCGGGACGTGGGTAGTTGGTACCGTAGATCCGTTGGTCTTCTGGCATCTTGAACATCAGGTCTTCCATCGTCATCTCGCCGCGCATGACCTTGGCGGCCTCCATGACGGCGTCGACCAGGAACTTGTAGCCGGTGCATCGGCAGGCATTGCGGTTCTTCTGGAACCAGGCGCGCACTTCCTCGCGGGTTGGGTCTGGGTTCTCGTCGAGAAGCGCTTTGGCAGTGACGATGAACCCTGGAGTGCAGAATCCACATTGCACGCCACCGCATGCAATCCAGGCAAGCTGCAGGGGATGGAGGTTATTGGGTGTTCCGATTCCCTCGATTGTGGTTATATGGGAGAACTCGGGGACGTTCTTCATCTTGCGGACGCAGGAGCGCACGACCTTACCGTCCATGATCACGTTGCAGGCGCCGCACATACCCTTGCCGCAGCCTATTTTCACACCGGTGAATCCCATTCTCCTCAGCACCATTGCGAGAGTATCGTTCTCTGGGTCGCAGACGATCATCCTCTCGGCGCCGTTGATGGTGAGGAACATCTTCCTAAATGGCATGACAGTCACTCTTTCCCGTTTGAGTAGCACACAATAAACATTTCCCGTTTTGAGTAAATGATTTCCCTTTTGAGTGCAATCTCGCCTACAAAGTTGAAAGATATCTTAGCAGACGCACAAGATTAGAAAAGTAAAAATGACGTTATTGATACTTCTGGGTTAAATAAATGGCATTTTTCCAGCATTTCGGTATTCATGTTTTGAATCTCATGTCTAATTAGTAATGAATCCAAGTTGAAACTAGAAATTTTCTTGACAATAGCTGAAAACTTGAATGAAAATATTAAACTTTTAATTTCTTTTTTATTCTTCTTTTTTCACATGAGATTCCAGCCGCATCCTGTGTGCTTATTGAATAACGGAAAGCCCATCCAAGAAGAGATCTCCCAGGATTCAAGCACATCTTGCATCTAATTCCTTTGAGGAACCGGAAGGATCCATATAAGAAGAGAGCCCTCTGAAATCCAGAGGGCTCTCCAAAGTGCAACTTGAATTGCAGAGCGTGCTTACTTGAGGCCTGCGATTCCAAGGAGCTCCTCGAGCTGGTCCTTGTCCTCAGCTGCAACTCCAGCCTCTGCAGCGTCGACGATGAGCTTCTTCTCGGCGGCCTTGAGAGGACGACCGAAAACGCCATCGCGGAATGCGCCGATGTACTCGATGCCCATCTCGTCGTTTCCGATCAGAGCGTTGGCAGCGTACATAACACCCTGGAACTCCTTGACCAGCGGGTCGATGATTGCGCTGTCCATTCCAGCCTCCATGGCGAGGACCAGGAATGCCATGTTGATCATGCGGCGATAGGGGAGGCCGAAGGAGATGTTGGAGAGACCCGAGGTGATGTGGATGCTCGGATACTGCTTCTTAACCTCGCGGGTGACCTCTGCGAACATGATCAGGGACTCCTCGTTTGCTCCGAGGGTCTCCACCAGCGGGTCGATGTAGACGCGGTTGGGAGCGATGTCATGCTTCTTCATCTGCTCCATGACTCGGGTGAAGACCTCGAGACGTCCCTCTGCATCCTCGGGGATTCCGGAGTTGTCGCAGAGAAGGGCGACGACGCCCCAGTCGGTTCCCTCGATCTTGGGGAGAACGATGTCGCACTTGTCGCCCTCCATGGAGACGGAGTTGATGATTCCGGGCTTGTTGCAGAACTCCATAGCAGCCTG
>JBMNUL010000116.1:0-8516 GCA_050946255.1 Coriobacteriales bacterium
CCGATTGCAAATGGCATCCAGAACACTAGGCCCCTGTACACGATTCCGACTGCGGTGGCAGCTGCACCCGAGACTCCGTATGCGGTCATGAGGACCAGAATGGCGGCCTCTACGAATCCCACTCCCTGAGGAGTTATGGAGATCATCGCGAACAACGTGGCCACAACGTATCCACCGATGAGGGCGGGCAGCAGGTACACGCCGAAGCTGATTCCGCAGAGGATGAAGCAGGTGAGCTCGCAGAGGCTTGCGATGAATGAGAACAGGAAGACCTTCGCAGCTTTCTTGGGGCTCTTGTAGATTTGCCCTGCAGCATCTCCAAAAGATGTCACCAATTTCTCTGCCCAAGGCTTCAGCGGGTTCTTCTTGATCTTCATGAGGAACTTGTTGATCCATTTCTCGACCCAAAGGAAGAACTTTGTGAGGAGGTCTGGACGCTTGCGCCCCAGAATCAGCAGCGACACCATCAGCCCAACGAGGACCGCAACGATCAGCATGAAAATCAGCCATCCGACATTGAACTGCCCGGTGATCCCCAGCACTATGAAGCCAAGGGTCATGATCATGAGGAACCCGGAGTCGATGGAGATTTGCATAAGGAGCGCTGCCGATGTTGCGCGGCCGGCTGGGACTCCGCGTCTTCTGGCGTCGTCGACCACGAGTGCGATTCCCGATACGCCAACCGATGGGGCAACGGTGTTCATGAAGAACATTCCGAAAACAAGGTTGATCGTGTGCCTGGGCTTGATTTCCTCGCCGACTGTGGCAAATGAGTTCGAGAAGGCGAAGCTTTGCGAGAAATACTTGCACAGCTGGGACAGCACAGCGAAGATGAGCGGCAAGGCAACACCCTTCTGCATGGTGTCGACCAGCTGAACAAACGAATCGCCTCTCATGAAAACGACCACGAGCGCGACCACTATGATCAGGCCGAATATTAGCTTTCGCATGTTCCCCATTTCGCAAGACAGATAAAGTGAATCTGTCAAAGTGTCACACGTTAGAGAAGTTTACAGACTTTAAATTATAGCGTCAGCTTCTATGTTCTGTTTCGGTGCGTGTCTTGCGGCGAACGTTCCTGTAATTGCACAAGCTGCACGATTTTGGCTCATAAGCCTTTCGTTTACAATTCGATATTGAGCCACAGGATGTATTTCTGAGTGTGTATTCGGTCTTAAGTGTCAGAATAGGATGTGGAACTGCGAACTTTGCCATGCAGTTCAGCGCTTGCCAGAGCAAAGCGACGCGCTCAATATTATGTGTTAGAATTTGCGTTATGAATTTGACGACAAGCCCCTTTCTAGGGAGAAGTTTGGAGGATAACTATGAACAAAGGTGGAGCTTTCTTCTGTGGAGCACTCATCGGACTTGCTGCCGGTCTGTTCTTGGCTCCCAAGTCGGGTGAGGAGAACAGGGCCGACGCCGCAGGATATGTCCGCGACATCATGGGACATGGTCAGGAGTACTACCAGCAGGGCACCCAGCGTTTCCAGTCGTCCGTTTCCTCTTTCCGCCAGCCCCAGTCTTCTGAGCAGAAGGACGCTCAGCTTCAGGCCAAGATCGACGCTGCTAGGAAGATCATTGCCGAGCAGGTTGCCAAGAACGCCGAAGAGGCCAAGAAGAATGCCGAGACCAGCGCCGCCATTCCCACAGACGCCGAGGTCTCTGAGTCTTCTACCGAGGCTTAAGACTCAACTCGATTTCTAGATTTGCAACGAGAGCGACCCTCCTTCGGGACGGTCGCTTTTTGTATGCGGAATATTTGCGACGTGTGTTAACGGGCATATTTGCAACGAGAGCGACCGCTCCTTCGGGTGGTCGTTTTTCTGAGCAGGGCTTTACACGCTGGGGTCATTAATGCAACGAATGCGGCCGTCCTCCGGGGCGGGCTCTTTTTTCCAAGGCTAGCGCCGTGCGTCAACAGCCTCTTTCTGTGTAATATTTCAACAAAGATGCAGTAGGAGGTTGCCATGAGAATCGCCCTGATCACAGGAGCTTCGAGCGGACTTGGGCGCGAATACGCCAGGCTTGCCGACGCTATGGGTGGATACGATCAGATCTGGGTGGTTGCCCGAAGGCGAGAGCGCCTCGAGCAGCTCGCCGAAGAGCTGACCGCTCCAGTGCGAATCGTCCAGCTTGACCTTTCCTTGCGGGAGAGCACGCGGCAGATCGGCAAGCTCCTCGAAGATTCCGCCAACGAGTGCAAGGCATCTGGCGAGCCGTTCGAGGTCGGGCTTCTGGTCAATGCCGCTGGGTTCGCGAAGTTTGGAACCCATGCAGATCTCACCCTCGATGAAGAAGATTCGATGATAGACCTCAACTGCCGCGCTCTAGTAGACATCACCGAGGTGGCGATTCCATACATGGTACGACGCTCCCGGATAATCGAGATCTCCTCGAGTGCGTCGTTTCAACCGCTTCCGGGACTCAACGTCTACGCTGCCAGCAAAGCGTTCGTCCGCAGTTACACGAGGGCTCTACGCTTCGAGCTGCGCGGCAGTGGTATCCGAACGACCGCCGTGTGCCCGCTCTGGATTCGCACCGAGTTCTTCCAGGTGGCCAGGGACACTGCCAATGGCCGCACGGTGAACCATCCATTTCCAATTCTTTCTGCCAAACATGTGGCTCGCTGGTCGTGGCGCATCAACAGCATCAACTACCCAATAGCAACATGCTGCGTCACGGGATTTCTGATGCGCATCTGCGACAAGATCATCCCTGCGCCAGTGATCATGTGGATTTGGGAGGGACTCCGGAGAATCTAGCATGTGTGTTTCAGGCACGCGTATTTTCTCTGTGATGCCATGGGATCAGCATGCTGATTGTGAGCGAGCCCAACCGGCAAGATCCGCTCGGGAGGGCATGGTGATACCCCGCCCTCCTTTTTCAGCTTGGCGCTGTAACAAGAGAGACGTCTTCCACCCTGTCTAAAACTCAACATCTGATTAGCATTTCCTTCACAAGCCGCCTACACAGGTCTAATATTTTTTCAGGTTGGGAAAATGTAAAGGGGCTTGCAAGAATATCGACAGGGATTGAACGGGTGGGTTTGATGAAGAATCTGAAGAAGGTATTTTACTCGGCGCTTTGCGTGATAACCGCCATCTCGATGTGCCCTACGGCGGCACTGGCCGAAGGCAGCTCATCTGGAGATAACCCAGCTGCAGACTATCAAGTTGCGGAATCTGAGACCCAAGGTTCTGTGGACCAAGGCAACGAATTCTTTGTCGATTACGACATGCATCTTATTCAAGGAGGAGATTGCTTCTCCGTCAACGACTCGACGGAAAACGGCGGAGGCAACTACTCAGCAATGGGCAGCACAGCCTCAGATTTTACCGACGAGCAGATCTCGGAGCTAAAAAGTGCGGTTGCAAGCGGAATTGAGAATTCATCGCCAAATGAAAATAATGAAATAGTAATCGACATCTCTGACATCGGATTACTAACTGATCAGTCCAGTTATCACGACACCGGCGAAAAAGTCTCCGATTGTGCAAGAGAAGTCATCGACGGGAATCCCGACTACTTCTATTTCGATTCGAATATCAAGGTTGGTTTCATCACATACCCAAAGTATGCCGTCGAGTCTATTACCCTCACCTACAGTTACACAACCGATCAGGTTGCCACGATGAAGGCGGAGTACGAGACGGCGATGGCAGACCTGCTCTCTTGGGTGCCGCAAAACTCCAGCAATGCGCTCAAGGTCAAGGCTGTGCACGACTGGCTAGTGCGGAACTGCGCTTACAACACCACGGCTGCAAGCCAAGGTAAAGATACATATGGTCCAGAACCATGGACGGCGTATGGCGCTCTCGTAAAGAAGCAGCCGGTGTGCGAAGGGTACACTCTTGCATTTGTCGCGGCGATGAACAGGCTCGGGTTCGAGACCTCCACGGTTTCGCAGACAGTCAACAGCACCGGTCATATTTGGAACCGTGTGAAAATCGACGGCAATTGGTACAACATCGACGTGACTTTCGACGACCCGCTGTTGAATGGCACTACCGACCAGGGATTCGACAACACTCCAGAGACCACCTATTTCCTGAAGAGCGACAGCTGGTTCATCTCCAACCCCTGCGATGGGTATCACACGGTGCAGCCACCAGCTGGCTCCGAGGGCACGGACACCCAATACGACAACAAGACCGACTGGCAGACGTTCAGCGGTCCCAGCTCTTCAGCCACGGTGACTTCGTTCTCGCTCGACAAGTCCAGCATCACCATGGGCAGGTACGGCGCTGACAGCCTTTCTATCTCGACCATCACCCCGAGCAGCGCCAGCAAGGCGAATGCGAAGTGGTCGAGCTCCAACAACGCAATTGCCTCAGTCAGTCCTTCTGGTGTGGTGTACGGTGGGTCGACCGTGGGAACTGCCACGATCACCTGCAAGATAGGAAGCGTTTCAAGGACATGCACGGTCACAGTTCAGCCCACGGAGCTTCAGCAGGACTACACGACGTTCTGGTTCGACTACAAGGGGGAGACCATCTCCTACCCCTATACGGGGTATGACAAGAAGCCCCTCAAGCTCCTGGTGTATTACGGGGCCAAGGAGCTGACGCTTGGAACCGATTACACGCTCACGTATCCGGACGATATCAAGAATGCCGGGGACAAGACCATCACCGTAACTGGAATGGGCAACTATACCGGAACCGTTTTCGGGACCTATACGATATCGCCGCTCTCCTTGACTGAAGACACCACGGTGAGCTGCAGCCCAACTTCGTCGGAGTACACGGGTTCGGAGGTGAAGCCCAAGGTCTCTGTGAAGCGAGGCTACCGTTCGCTCAAGGAGGGCACCGACTTCACGGTGTCGTATTCCAACAACGTGAATGTCGGCACCGCGACCGCGACTGTCACTGGCATGGGAAACTATGCAGACACCGCCTCCACGACTTTCGAGGTAACCCAGGCATCGCTCTCCTCTGGCGCCGAGGTGAGCTTCTCGCCGACCTCAGCCGAGTACACGGGCTCCGCGATATCGGCGCCCAGCGTCACCGTGAAGAAAGGCGGCAGGACCCTCGTCGAGGGGACCGACTACACGGTGTCCTGGCCGACCGACATGACAAGCGCCGGCGCCAAGGCCGCCACGGTCACCGGCAAGGGCAACTACAAGGACAGCACCAGCGCCACGTTCACGGTAAATCCGGCCTCTCTTTCCGCCGGGACCACGGTGACCGTCTCACCGACCTCAGCCGAGTACACGGGCTCCGCGATATCGGCGCCCAGCGTCACCGTGAAGAAGGGCGGCAAGACCCTCGCCGAGGGCACCGACTACACCGTCGCATGGCCATCCGACATGACGAACGCTGGAAAGAAGACCGTCACGGTCCAGGGCAAGGGCAACTACAAGGACAGCGCCACGGCCACGTTCACGGTTTCCCAGAAGTCCATATCCGGGGCGACGGTGACGCTCGACCCGACCAAGATCGAGTTCACTGGGTCGCAGGTCATTCCCGGCGTAAAGGTGGTCGTCGCGGGAAAGACCCTCAAGGAGGGGACTGACTATAGCGTTGACTTCAGCGGGAACGTCAATGTTGGCACGGCCACAGCGACCGTCAAGGGCAAGGGCAACTACAAGGACAGCGCCAGCGCCACGTTCACGATCAGCCCGGCGTCGCTCACCACCGGGACCACGGTGACCGTCTCGCCGACCTCATCCGAGTACACGGGTTCCGCTGTCGCGAAGCCTAGCGTCAAGGTCGTCAAGGGCGGCAGGACCCTGGTGGAGGGGACCGACTACACGGTGTCCTGGCCGACCGACATGACGAGCGCCGGCGCCAAGGCCGCCACGGTCACCGGCAAGGGCAACTACGCGGGCAGCGCCAGCGCCACGTTCACGGTCAAGCCGGCCTCGCTCGCCACGGGGACCACGGTGACGTTATCGCCGAGCTCTGCCGAGTACACCGGCTCCGCGATAGCCAAGCCGAGCGTGAAGGTCACCAAGGGCGGAAAGACCCTCGTCGAGGGAACCGACTACACGCTATCCTGGCCTTCCGACATGACCAAAGTGGGGGCGAAGAGCGTCACCATTAATGGCAAGGGCAACTACAAGGACAGCGCCACGGCCACGTTCACCATCAAGCCCGCTTCGATCTCCGGCGCGCAGGTCTCGCTCTCCCAGGACTCCTTCGTGTACAGCGCCTCAGAGGCGAGGCCGAAGGCATCGGTATCGATTTCCGGGAAGTCCCTTGTCGAGGGAACGGACTTCACCGTGTCGTATTCCAACAATGTGAACGCGGGAACCGCCACCGTCACGGTCACCGGCAAGGGCAACTACTCCGGCACGTCCTCCGCGACATTCACGATTGCCAAGGCGCCGTTTACGGTGGCCGCCAGGGACGCGGCCAAGACTCCAGGCGATCCCGACCCGCAGCTCTCCTGCACGGTCTCGGGCCTCAAGGGGAATGATGAGCTCGCCGGATGCGACGTCTCCAGGGAGCCGGGAGAGGAGATTGGAACATATGTCATCACGCCATCTGGCGCGAGGATCGCGAACGCCTCTGGCGCCGACGTGACCCCGAACTACGAGATCTCCTACGTGGAGGGCAAGCTGACTATAGCCTCCGACTTCCCGTGGACTCGCATCGGAGGGGCCAGCCGCTACGAGACATCGGCGATGATATCGGAGGACGGGTTCGATACGTCTGACGCGGTGGTGATCGCCTACGGTGGGAACTTCCCCGACGCGCTGGCGGCTTCCGGCATCGCCGGAACGCTCGATGCGCCTGTGATCCTCACCGAGAAGGAATCTCTCTCCGAAGAGGCCGCGGCCGAGGTGTCGCGTCTCGGCGCCAAGGAGGCCTACGTGGTCGGCGGAAGAGGGGCGGTGTCAGACAGGGTCGTGTCCGATCTCAAGGGGATGGGCCTCAACGTCACTCGCATCGCAGGTGCAGACCGCTTCGAAACCGCGAGGATGATTTACTCTGCCGGAGAGGGCTGGGGCGACACTGCGATAGTAGCATCCGGCACGAGCTTTGCCGACGCTCTCTCGGTTTCGCCGCTGGCCTACGCGGAGCGTCTCCCGATTTTCTTGGTTGGAAGCGACGGCAAGCTCGACCAAGCTACGGCATCTATGATTCGCAGTGACTTCAAGCACGTCATCCTCGTGGGCGGGTCCGCAAGGGTATCCGGTTCCGTGACCTCTCAGCTGGGGGAGGGAGTGGAGTGCGAGCGGCTCTCCGGAGGAGATCGCTACCAGACTTCGGCCGTGATCGCAGATTACTCAGTCGCGAACTCAGATTCGATTTCGTACGACGGGATGCTCGTCGCCACTGGCATGAATTTCCCGGATGCCCTATCCGGCGGTGCGCTGGCCGGCAGGCGTGGGACGGTGCTCATGCTCGTGGACTCCGCCACCAAGCGCAGCTCCGCGGGGGAGTACTGCATCAATAATGTGGTGAAGAAGAACGCCTCCAAGATCTCTACCGGTACTTTCCTCGGCGGCACAGGAGCGGTCAGCGGAAAGCTCGCCGCCAAGGTCGAGGGCGCGTCGAAGTAGTGAATGTGACTTAGTCGATTCCGTGACGGGAGAAACGTTCCCATGCATCAGAAGTCACAACCGCCCTCCGTCAAACTGACACGGCTCCGTTTGCGCCGTTTGTCCCGTTGGAATGGCTTTGTTAGATTGACTGTCAAGTTTGCAAGTAATATTATCGGATAGTTCGTTTTCATAGCCCCGTGAAGGTAATGGAAACACGTCCAGGTATCATTTATTGGAGGAACAGCAAGTGAAGACTTATTATGCGAAGCCCGGCGAGGTGGAGCGCGAGTGGGTTCTCATCGACGCCGATGGGGTCGTTCTCGGGCGTCTGGCCACAACCGTGGCCAACATTCTCCGCGGCAAGAACAAGCCGCAGTACACCCCGCATGTTGACACCGGGGACTTCGTTATCGTGATCAATGCCGCCAAGGTAAAGGTCACCGGCAAGAAGGAGACCGACAAGGTCTACTACAGGCACACCGGCCATCCGGGCGGACTCAAGAGCGAGACCTTCCAGGAGGCAATGGCCAAGCATCCCGAGCGCGTCATCGAGCATGCAGTTCAGGGTATGCTTCCCAAGAACACCCTTGGACACAAGATGGCTATGAAGCTCAAGGTCTACGCAGGCCCAGATCATCCACACGCCGCGCAGCATCCCCGTAAGATTGAGGTGGAGGGTTAAAGATGGCAGAGAACGAAGCAGTCTATTACGGCACTGGCCGCCGCAAGAACGCTGTGGCGCGCGTGAGGCTGAAGCCGGGCACCGGCAAGGTCACGATCAACAAGCGCGATGGCAAGGAGTACTTCGGCCGTGAGGCTCTCCTCGACAGCGCACTCGCGCCTTTCAAGGTAACCGATACCGTCAATCACTTCGATGTGATCGCTATCTGCAATGGCGGCGGCATCTCCGGGCAGTCCGGAGCTCTCCGCCTTGGTATTGCCCGTGCACTTCTCGAGGCAGGCGATTACCGTGCAGACCTCAAGAAGGCTGGATATCTCACCAGGGACGCCAGGATGGTGG
>JBMNUL010000117.1:0-8467 GCA_050946255.1 Coriobacteriales bacterium
GACGGTCGTGCCCAGATCCTGGCAGAGGAGCTCGTAGAAGCCTGCACCTCCAAGTTCGGATGGACCGACTGCGAGCTGGCAAAGAAACCGGATGGCGAGGTTTGGCGCATGAAGGGCATCGAGCTCGCCGGTCAGAAGTACAAGCAGCCTATCTTCGGCGACCAGGGTGAAGAGGGCGTGTTCATCTACGCCGACTACGTCACGCTCGATGAGGGAACCGGAATCGTGCACTCTGCTCCCGGACACGGTGTCGACGACTACAACGCTGGCATCAAGTTCAACGTTCCGATCGTGATGCCCGTAGACGACGACGGCGTGTTCTACGAAGGAGATGGCATGGGGACCGGCGGACCATTCTCCGGGATGGAGGTGAACGAGGCCAACCCGGTGATCATCGACTGGCTGCGCGAGCGCGGCACGTTGATCATGCACGAGGACATCGTTCACAGCTATCCGCACTGCTGGCGCTGCCATCAGCCTGTGATCTTCCGTGCCACCAACCAGTGGTTCGTGGACATGGACGCCAACGGTCTTCGCGAGAAGGCCCTCAAGGCAATCAACGAAGAAGTCAGGTTCATACCCGAATGGGCTTCCAACCGCATCGGCTCCATGGTGGCCGAACGTCCCGATTGGTGCATCTCCAGGCAGCGCTCCTGGGGCGTGCCAATCCCGGTGTTCAAGTGCTCCAAGTGCGGAGAGACCGTTGCCACCGAGGAAACGTTCGACGCGGTTATAAAGCTGTTCTCCACCGAGGGCGCAGACGCCTGGTTCACCAAGACCCCAGCAGAGTACCTGCCCGCGGATGTCAAGTGCCCCAACTGCGGCGCCGGTGTGGAGGATCTAGATCCCGAGAGCGACATCCTCGACGTTTGGTGGGAGAGCGGAGTTAGCCACACGAGCGTCTGCAAGAAACGCCCGTATCTGCATTTCCCGGCAGATATGTACCTCGAGGGCTCCGACCAGCATCGCGGCTGGTTCCAGTCGTCTCTGCTCACGAGCGTGGGAGCCTACGGTGTGCCGCCTTACAAGTCGGTCATGCACTGCGGCTTTACGATGGACCAGAACGGCGAGAAGATGTCGAAGTCGAAGGGCAACGGCATCGATCCTGCCGATGTGGTGGACAAGTACGGTGCCGACGTTCTGCGCCTCTGGGTCGCCAGCGTCGACTACTCGCAGGACGTGCGCATCTACGATGAGGTGCTGAAGCAGGTCTCCGACACCTACCGCCGTTTCCGCAACACGTTCCGCTTCCTGCTCGGGAATCTCAACGACTTCGATGAGGAGCGCGATTCTGTTAGCTGGGACGAGCTCACCGCGATTGACAAGTGGGCTCTGGCCAGGGCCATCAAGCTTCTAAACGACGTCACCGAGTCGTACAAGGACTACAAGTTCCATCAGGTCTACCGCAGCGTATACGAGTATGTGATTGGAGATCTCTCCGCCGTCTACCTCGACGCCTTGAAGGACCGCCTCTACTCCGAGGCCCCCAACTCCAAGGCCCGCCGTGCAGCCCAGACCGTGCTTTTCGACATCCTCGAGATCATGGTGAGGATTCTCTCCCCGATCTTGAGCTTCACGACAGAGGAGGTCTGGCAGAACTACCCAGAGGCCGCGCGCAACCGCGATGGCAGGCCCTGGAGCGTGCAGCTCGCCGGGTGGCCCAGCCCCGATAGCCTCAAGCCCGCAATTCCCGATGGAGAGGCAGAGTCGGTGCTAGAAGGATTTGCGGGTGTGCTCGAGGCACGCGATGCCGTGACCAAGGCGCTCGAGGATGCCAGGGGCGAGGGGCTCATCAACAAGAGCCAGGAAGCCGCCGTGAGAATCACCGCGCCTGCCGATATCTACGACCGCGTCATGGCAATCTCAGAGGACGACCTCAAGGAGCTGTTCATCGTCTCCGAGGTCTCGGTTGAGAAGGGTGACGAGCTCACCGCCGTCATCGAGCATACCGACCTCGAGAAGTGCCCGAGGTGCTGGAACTATCGAGAGCTCATCGAGCACGATGGCGACCGCGTCTGCAGCCGTTGCGCCGAGGCGCTGGACCAGATTTAAGGCGGGGCATGGTCGAGCCTTTGGAAAACGGCAATCTGCAACCGCAAGCAAAGCTGCGGCGGCACGTGACACACGGGAAGAACTTTCCAGCGTTCTGTGTCGTCGCGGTCATCATTGTGATTCTCGACCGTGTGACCAAGATTTGGGCGGCCGCCAACATCCCGTCCGAGGGGCTCGACTTCATACCCGGATTCATCGGGTTCAAGCTCGTTTTCAACCGGGGCGCGTCCTTTGGGATCATGCAGGGAGCCCAGACCATTTTCATAATCATCTCGGCGATAATCTGCATCATCATCTTGGTTTACATGCTCAAGCGCAAGGTCCACCCGGGAATCGAGGCGGTGTCTCTGGCCCTGGTGTTCGCGGGGGCAATCGGAAATGCATACGACCGCCTTTTCTATGGCCAGGTCACCGACTTTCTCAACTTCGAGTTCTTCGACTTCCCGGTCTTCAACGTTGCCGACTCCGCAATAACAATCGGCGTCATCATCTGGATCGTGTTCCTGCTCTTCCATCCGATGAGCCCGTTTGCCGGCGATTCCGAGAAAGACGATGAGGCCCGCAAGGGTCGGAAGAGCGGCAAGCACGAGAAAACATCGGAGGAGGCCTGAGGGTCATGTCCGAGGATTTCTCCCATGTGGTTGGAAAAGATGAGAGGGGAGAGCGTCTCGATGTCCTCCTTTCGGAACTGCCGGGTTTTGCAAGCAGGTCTGCTGCCGCAAAGGCGATTGAGGGCGGAAATGTCTTCGTCAACGACTCGCCGGTTTCCAAGAAGTACTCGGTTCGGGAGGGCGACCTCATAGAGTACTCGATTCCAGACCCCGTGGCGATCGATTATTCAACCCCCTACGATATCGATCTTGATGTGCGCTACG
This sequence comes from Coriobacteriales bacterium, assembly GCA_050946255.1. GTDB lineage: Bacteria > Actinomycetota > Coriobacteriia > Coriobacteriales > CADBOM01 > JBMNUL01. The sequence goes on from JBMNUL010000117.1 coordinate 2,928, forward strand.
AGGACGAGGGAATGCTCGTCATATCCAAACCCGCCGGGCTGGTGTGCCATCCGTCTCCTGGGCATTATGGAGAAACCTTGGTTAACGCTCTGATCGCCCATTGTGGCAAGGACCATCTCGCGAACCTCCAGGGAGACGACCGTCTCGGCATCGTCCACAGGCTCGACATGGACACGTCCGGGCTCATGCTCGCGGCGAAAACCGACGAGTACGGCTACATCTTGCAAGACGGGATTCGCACCCGCAACATCGACCGCCGCTACATGGCACTCGTCCACGGCTACATCGCAAAGGACTCCGGATATATCGATGCCCCGATAGGGCGTCATCCCAAGATCCGTCTCAAGATGGCGATCAGCGATGCCAGGTCCGCACGATCTGCGGTCACGACGTTCAAAGTGCTGGAGAGGTTCGAGGCCGGGCGCTTCGACGACGGCTTCTCCCTCATAGAGTGCAAGCTCTTCTCTGGTCGCACTCATCAGATCAGGGTGCACATGAACTACATCGGCCATTGCGTGGTGGGAGACCCTATGTACGGAAGTGGCAACGACAAGGCCAACTTGGGCTTGGAGAGGCAGTTCCTCCATTCCTACAGGCTGAACCTCGAGCATCCAATCACCGGCGAGGAGATGGAGTTCACAGACCACCTTCCTCCAGATCTGCAGGAAGTGCTCGATTCGATTGCGGACAGGTCGATGGGAAAGACCGCCTACGGCGAGGAAATCGAGGAGCTTCTGGACAACACTCCCAACTTGTACGTTCAACGAGGACATGATGAATGAGCGAATGAGAGCGATTTCCGGGCAGTTTGCCAAAGAGGTTGCATCGAATGCTCGATTGCATGGGTCTCACAGTTACTACGACTGATACAATGGCCTGCAGTTTGGTATTAGAGAAATTGGAAGTGCGCTAGATGCCGATTAGCAAATCGCCGGTGGGGATTCTGCTCGTTAACTTCGGCGTGCCGGATAAGCCCGACAGCCGAAGCGTGGTGCGCTTTCTGCATTCATACATGTCGGACGGTCGAGTGACCGGCAAGATCAAGGTCGCCGTCAACAGGATCCTCAGATTCTACAGGCACAGCGCAATGGTCGACGAGGCCACGAGGCGCTTCGCCGAGATCAGCGACGAAGAAGGTTTCCCCTATACGAGGGACCACGGGAAGCTCAGGCGCATGGTCATCGAAGAGCTACGCGAGCTGGGCGCCGACAATGTTGTGGTCACTGTGGCGTTCCGCTATGGCAAGCCCTCGATGCGGCAGGGGTTCACTCATCTGAGGAAAACAGGTTGCAAGCACATCATCGTGGTGCCACTCTACCCGCAGTCTTCCTACTCTTTCACGGCGTCCGTGCACGACGAGTACAGGCGCGAGAAGCGCGGCTCCCAGAGCGGAATGGAATACAGGTTCCTCGACAGCTTCTATGATGACCCAGGCTACATCCGTGCCGTGGCAGACAAGATCATCGACTCGCTGCCGGGAAACCACAGGGAAACCAAGATCCTATTCGTCTACAGGGCCATTCCCCTGAAGGATGTCTCCAGGGGAGACACCTATGAGCTCCAGACATCGACTACCTCGCTCGCGGTCGCGAGGCTCCTGAAGCTCGACCGAAAGAAGTGGACCATCGCGTATCTGCCGTATGACCAGATGGCCGAAACGCCGTGCCTCACCCCGAGCACAGACGAGACGATTGACCGCTTCATCATCGGAAACGTCCGAAACGTCGCGGTTGTGTGCCCTGGGCAGCTGTTCGATTCAGTGGACACCACCTTTGAGATAGACGAGAGGCTGCGCGAGAGGTTCGAGACCGGCATCAACGATTTTTCCGACAGCTTCTCGTTCACATACGTGCCGGCCATTGGCTGCGACCGCGAATTTGCGAGGGCTCTATCAGAAGTGATTTATGGGAATCTCTATGGATGGGAAGTCTATTATTCCAGCGGCATTCCCGTCTATCACGGGAAATCGGCCGACAAGACTGGGGCTATGCCGGCTGTGGAGCGGACAAGCAAAACCGGATCCTTGCCGGTTGTAGAGAGGACTGACAAGACGGGGTCCATTCCCAAGGTGGAGAAAGTCGAAAGGGCCGAAGTCCCCTCGGATGCGCACGGGAATGGCAAGACAGGGACCCTACCTGTCGAGGAGAAGTCCGATAGCGAGGATGCTCGGGCCAAGACCGGAGCCATACCCCTCGTGGAGAATACTGAGAATGAGGCCGTGCAGGCAAAAACCGCAGCCAGACCTTCGGCGAAAGGCGAGGCCTCCGGCGAGCATCCGGGCAGCGTGGCGCTCGATATCAACGAGAATCCCATTGAGGAAATGGTCGACGAGCTCGAGTCTGAGAGGGAGCGGGAGGCCGCAGAAACGGACGAGACCGGTGTGAATGATGGCGCGCCGAGTGTCATAGAGCTTCCCGGAGTGGATGCCGTGGACCCCAACACAACGATGGGCGGACGTCACCTGCGTGTGGCAAATGGGAAGGACTCCACAATTGGCGGAGCCGTCGCAAGGTCCGACGACCCGAACGCCACATCTGGCGGCTCTCACGCCGCGAGGCCCGATGATCCGAACGCCACGTCTGGCGGCTCGCACTCCGCGAGTCCAGACGACCCCAGTTCAACGTCATCCGGCTCGCACTCCGCAAGGCCAGACGATCCCAATTCAACGTCATCCGGCTCTCACTCCGCGAGGTCCGACGACCCGAACGCCACGTCTGGCGGCTCTCGCGCTGCGAGGTCCAATGACCCGAATGCCACGTCTGCTGGCTCTCGCGCTGCGAGGTCAGACGACCCAGACACCACCGGATCAAGGCCCCATATTAAGCTTCCCGACCTCGATGATGATGCTCCCGGTCCAGATGACACAGCCTCCGACCCAAACAAGACAGGCAAGCTCCCCCAAGTTTAGTGGCAGTACGGCCCCAGGTCTGGTCAGGGTATCCAGTATCTCAACGCCTCTATTGCCATGCTCTTCAGATGCAATCCGTGTCTTCTGGATTTACAATCGTGCACTTCTCCAGTAATCTTCCGCATCTTCTGATTTTCTCGCAATTCGCCGATAGGGGGTTATGTGCGGCCGGAGGAGGTTCTATATCCTGAGTTTCGCAGTTTCTGAGGCGCAGAATCGGTCATCTACCTCAGCAAACACCTTGATTTCGGCTGTGTATTTTATTCAGTGGATTCCGCCCACTCGCGTAATGTCTCGACAGTCGGCACATGGTACGACTTGGTCATCTTCGACTTGGTTCCGGACTTTCTCATGTACATCGTGGGGTGCTTGGTCCCATCGTCCCGAAGAGCTACTCGATAAACCCGCTGCGGTAGCACCTGTCCTGCGCCTTTCTCTGCGTCCTCCAACTTATTGATTAATTTGCATGTGTAATTTATATGTGTTTTAAATAGCCCTATTTGCGATTCGTATGCATTTTTAATATGTTTAATATTCATTGGGGGTATTCATAGGGGTATTCATAGGGGGGTATCTGATGATTATTCCCCCATCTATCCGTCGGTGGGGATGCGTCAGTGGGGACGCAGAAGGGAAAGGGACGAACATGAAAAGAACACGATACCGCGACGTCTGCCGATTAGAAAGAAATAGTGTACGAAAGCCTCTCAGGACAGAGAAGGCCATATCGTCGCCAGCAAGGATGGCGCGTGCGGCATTATCTATATTGCTGGTCATATGTTTCATTTCTCTTCTGATGCCACAGGCGTCATTTGCGTTAACGTCCAGTGATCAACTTGGAGAAAGCCAATCGGACTCTGCCATTGAATACGAGGAAGCGCAGGACTCATCTGACATCTCCTGGGACTATTCCAGGACCGATGAATACTATGAGTCTATTGTCGAAGGATACGAGCCGGTCGAGATGGAGGATAGCGCTCTCGTCGCTTCAGATGACGGCGACGTGTTCTTCGAGAACATGCTCGACGTGGCATTGAAACCGGGAACGCCTGATGCGGTCGTGGGGCAGTATGTGGAACAGACGGGAGCTGATCTCGTTGGCATATACGGAGCTACCGACACTGGGATTGTTGCCCGGCTGTCCTTTCCGGACGAGAAAGACATGTCTTCAGCCGAGGAGTCTCTGGCCCAATGTGAAGACGTTCAAGATTCGTACAGGACCTTCGCCACTTATGCGTCTCCGGAATCTTCCAATAACTCCGTCAAAAACGATGCTATCGAAGCTTTTTCGGACGGGACCAGCCCCTTTGATGTTCCTTGGAGTTATTTAAGGACGGCAAGCTATCTCCAGCACGTCTACCCTGCGTATGACTCTGAGTCTGCGAATGAGGAGGACGTCGCCACCGACGACCAGACAGGGGCGCAGTGGCTTAGTAACCACGTTGTTGTGGCCACGAGGCCGGGCACTCCTGATACGATAGCCTTGAAGTACGCGAGCCAGATTGGCGGCGAGTTGGTCGCAATTTCCGGCGGTACGAGCGAGGGTGTCGTCGTGGAGCTCTCCTACCCCAGCTCGATGACCCAGGATGAGGTCGAGGGCATTTTGCTGGAGAACCCCGAGGTAGTGGAGACAAGCAAGAGCTACGTGGACTCGATATGTGAGGGTGAGGAAAGCACTATGGGTGTGTCCGGCGAGAGCTATTACCCCTACTGGACGCAGGAGACGAATCTTCCAAAGGCTTGGTCGGTTTGCAAGGCGGACACCGATGTGGTCGTTGCCGTCATTGACACCGGCATCAACTTCGATTCTAGTATTTTCGGAAATCGGATCGACACCGCTCACGACAAGAACTTTGTGGGAAAATCCACCACGGAGACAGCCCGAGATGATAACGGACACGGGACTAACGTCGCCTCTCTCATCTCTGGACAGTCTGAAACCGGAGGACTCATTTTGACCGGTGCCTCCTACGGTGCCAAGATATTGCCGATAAAAGCAGCCAATTATGAAGGTAAGCTGGACTCAAAGGACGAGCTTGAAGCACTGACGTACCTATATGATCTCAGGAAGTCCGGAAGCCTGAACATCAGGGTAATTAACATGTCGTTTGGCGGAAGTAGGGACTATGCCAAGGATTCCACCGCTAAAAAGACATATGACTCGCTAATCAGGTCGAGGATAAACGCTCTGCACGATAGCGGAGTTGTGCTCGTTGCTTCTGCTGGAAACTGTGTCGAGGGAGGGGACTTCTATCCCGCTGCTTATTCCAACGTCATTTCCGTAGGAGCTACACAGCTAGGCAACACTCACTGGGAAACTGGGAAAATTAACGATGATCTTCATCATGAAGGGTCTCACGAGTCTGATACCGTGGACATATGCGCTCCTGGAGCTCACATTTACGTACCAACATTGGACAGCACCTATGAATATGGTTCTGGAACTTCGTATGCTGCCCCTCTAGTCTCTGGGTCTGCGGCCCTCTTGTATGAAAAATATGGGAGAATAACCCCTGCGGAGGTGGAGGCCATCCTTAGGTCGTCAGCAAAGGACCTTGGTGCCAGTGGCCACGATCCGCAATTTGGCGACGGTCTGCTGAACGCCGGGCTAGCTGTCACAATTGACTATCAC
>JBMNUL010000118.1:0-8100 GCA_050946255.1 Coriobacteriales bacterium
GGAACTCGCAAGGAGAAGCTGGGCAATGGGGTCACCGTCTTGTCTGCCATGACCTCTTGGGCGCTCGAAGGTGGAATAGTCACCGGGGATTCCATGAGGAGCAGGGGATATGGAACTGGCCCGCGCTCCAATTTCGCGATATTCAGGATGGACTCCAGAGACAAGACCATGCTCGGCGTCATGATAGCGATGATAGTGGTGGTGATAGCCGCGGCAGTTCATGGCTGCATGTATGTCACCTACACTCCGACATTCGCCATTGCGCCGGTAGATTGGGTTGCATTTTTGGGAATAACGGCATACTCGGTTCTGCTGGCAATTCCGTCTGCAGTACACATTTGGGAGGAAGCCAGATGGCGCATTTCCAGATCGAGGATCTAACATTCAAGTATCCCAATGCCACGAAGTTCGCCTTGGATGGGGTGAACCTTTCCGTGGAGCCTGGGGAATATATCACGATTTGCGGCAAGAGCGGTTGCGGCAAGACGACGCTCATGCGGCATCTCAAGACCGTGCTCACTCCGCATGGAGAGCGTTCGGGGAATATTCTGTTCAATGGAGTTCCCCTTGGGGAAGTGGACGAGCGCACGCAGAGCTCTCAGATTGGCTTTGTGATGCAAAACCCCGACAATCAGATCGTCACCGACAAGGTCTGGCACGAACTGGCCTTTGGGCTGGAGAGCCTGGGCTGCGACCAGAGGATCATGCGCACCCGCGTGGCGGAGATGGCCAGCTACTTCGGAATTCAAACATGGTTTCACAAGAACGTTTCGGAGCTTTCCGGAGGTCAGAAACAGCTGCTCAACCTCGCATCTATCATGGCCATGCAGCCATCTGCGATCATCCTCGATGAACCAACCAGCCAGCTCGACCCCATCGCGGCAACGAATTTCCTCAACACCGTGCGGAAGATCAATTTGGAACTGGGTACCACGATCATCATCTCCGAGCACAGGCTGGAGGAGGTGTTCCCCGTTGCAGACCGCGTGGTGGTCCTCGAGGATGGCAAGGTGATTGCCGACGACTCTCCCCGAAACATCGGGGACCGTCTGAAGGAAACCAACAACGACATGTTCGCCGCGCTTCCATCTCCGATGCAGATCTACTACGGAGTGGGGAGCACGAAAGATTGTCCGCTCACCGTGCGCGAGGGCCGCAACTGGCTCTCCGAGGAATTCGCTGACCACGACCTCAAAGTGTCGAGCCTTCCGGAAAGTGGAGAGCTCCCCGAGGTCGATGACCCGGCAGTGGAGCTGTTCGAAACCTGGTTCCGGTATGAAAAGGATTCCCCCGATGTGTTGAAGGGCACGTCGTTCCAGGTCCAGCGTGGCACCTTCTTTGCCATCGTCGGCGGCAACGGCACCGGAAAGTCAACGACACTTCGCACGATCTGCGGTCTCAACAAGCCGTACCGTGGCAAAGTGCTGATCAACGGTCGCGAGATCGGGAAGTACAAACCGAGCGAGCTGTTCGACGGGCTTCTGGGGATGCTTCCCCAAGACCCGCAGAGCTTGTTCGTCAAGAAGACGGTACGCGAGGACCTCATGGAAATGCTCGACGATTCCGAGGGGACCGAGGAGGAGAAGCTCGCGACTGTCATGGCGGTTGCGAGGCTCTGCGAGGTGGACGGGTATCTCGACTCGCATCCATTTGACCTTTCTGGAGGAGAGCAGCAGCGCACGGCACTCGCCAAGGTCCTGTTGTGCGACCCCAAGATCCTCCTTCTCGATGAGCCGACAAAGGGAATCGACAATTTCTTCAAGATAAAGCTGGCGAAGATCCTCGACACGTTGAAGTCGCAGGGCGTGACGATAATCATGGTCTCGCACGACGTGGAGTTCTGCGCTCGCTATGCCGACAGCGTCTCGATGTTCTTCGACGGGGGAGTGGTGACCACCAACACACCCTCCAGGTTCTTCTCGCAGAACAGCTTCTACACGACTGCCGCCAACAGGATGAGCCGCCATTTGTTCGACAACGCCATTACCAATGAGGACGTGATAGAGCTTTGCCAGATGAACCGCTGAAAAAGAATGGCAGGAGGCACAAGGGCAAGTCTTCGGGCGAGGAGAAGTCCAAAGGGGCTCTCGGAGCTCTGGGGCTGTCTGTTGGGGAGTCCTCCGAGAACAAGGCCGGCCAGGTAGATGAAATCGAGACTGCCGCCCAGATGGAGCATGACCGTCGGGCCGAGCAGGTCGTCGCCGCCGACGCGGTGGTGGCAGAGGCGGAGTCTGCCGAGTCTGAGGAGGAGTCTGCAAAGTCTGAGGCCACGGCAGCGTCAACGTCTGCCGAACCCGAGGCAGCGTCTGCCCAGCCAGAGGCAGAATCAGCCTCCAAGAGCGTTGCAGCATCCGCTGAACCAGCCGCATCGAAAAAACCCGAGAAGCCGAAGCGCAAGAAGTTCACAAAGCGTACGGTGGTCTCGATTTTCATAATCGTGATTGCGATCCCTGTCACGATTGCCCTGGGCCTCATGTTCGGAGACCGCAACTACTACATCACGAGCGTGCTGATAATCATCTACACCCTGATACCGTTCTTCCTGGTTTTCGAACACCGCAAGCCGCAGGCCCGAGAACTCGTGATTATTGCGGTTATGACTGCAATAGCGGTGGTCTCGAGGGTCATCTTCATCTGGTTCCCTGGATTCTCCCCGCTGATAGGAATCGTGATCATCACCGGCATGTCGTTGGGTGCCGAATCGGGCTTTCTCACGGGAGCCCTCGCCGCCTTCGTCTCCAATTTCATCTTCGGGCAAGGTCCCTGGACGCCATGGCAGATGTTCGCCTACGGCATAGGCGGATTCATTGCGGGGCTCCTCTATCGCAAGGGAATCCTCTCCAAGAAGAGGCTGCCGCTTTGCATCTATGGTGGCGTGATCGTGATGTGCTTCATCGGTCCTCTTCTCGATACCTGCACGTTGTTCATGGCCCAGAGCGTAATTACCTGGGAAGCGGCGGCGACAATTTACCTGGCAGGCATTCCATACAACGCAATCCATGCCACTGCAGTCGTGTTGACTCTCGCGTTTGCAGCCAACCCGCTGTTCGAGAAGCTCGACCGCGTCAAGACCAAGTACGGAATGATGGAGGATTAGGACTTGAAGTTCGATTCTTGCCATCCCGCAATCAACTTCATCTTCTTCGTCGCGGCAATTGCAATGACGATTGCCTTCAACCATCCTGTGTTCCTGGCAATCTCCTACATTTCGGCATTTGCCTATTCGGTCAAGCTCAACGGAAAGCGCGCTGTCATCTTCAACCTCTGCCTCGTCGTCTTTATAGCCGTTTGGACGTGGCTGTTCTCCACCTTCAACCACTTCGGAGTGACTGACATCGGGAAGACCGTTGCCGGAAACCACATGACGCTGGAGGCTCTGGTCTACGGATTCGTGGTGGGGGTAATCGTGGCCACGGTGATCATGTGGTTCTCCTGCGTTTTCGCAGTGATATCTTCCGACAAGGTCATCTATCTCTTTAGGAGGGTGTCTCCAAAGCTCTCGCTCTTCATCTCGATGCTGCTCCGCATGATTCCGAGGATCAAGACCCAGTACAGGAAGATCGACGCGGCTCAGCAGTGCATTGGCCGTGGAAGCGGACAGGGCGGCATTGCCAGAAGGCTGCGCCAATGGGCATCGAGGGTCTCGATAACGGTAACGTGGCTCAACGACAGCCAAATCGAGACGTCTGACTCCATGCGGAGCAGGGGATACACTCTGAAAGGCCGCACCGCCTTCTCAATCTACAGGTTCGACAACAGGGACCGCTCGCTTGTCATCTTCATGTTCCTCTGCCTGTCGCTCATGCTCATGGCGATACTCCTAGATCAGACCTACATCATCTACAGCCCGCAGATAATCCTGAACCACATAACTGCGGTGAGCGTCATCTTCTACATTGCATACGCGGCTTTCTGCAACTTGCCCCTTGCCATGGAAGTGTGGGCTTCGGTTAGATTCGGCAAATGACCCCCGAAAATACCCTTCATGTTTTCGAAGTCTGCACAAATTTGCCAATTTTTGTCTACAACACCGGATGTTTCAGGTTTGTCTGGTATTATCTGGTCTAGTTGAATATGCAAGAAACGGGCGCCTTTAATCCCGCGAGACGGGAGATAAGGGGAACTGGGTTGGAGACCCAGACGGTGCCGCCGCTGTAAGCGCTGAGTGCACGGCCGGGGATGTCCCGCCACTGGGAAACTGGGAAGGTGGGTCGTGCGCGCGCGGAGAATTCCGCATAGGTGCTGAGTCAGAATATCCGAAGACGTCCACTCCCACGTTGCATGGGGTTTCCCTGAACACGGCAGCAGCGATTGCGCCTTTTTTCGGCGCGACCGCTGCTTTTCTTTTTGGGGCGAATTTCTGACGGGGCAAATTTCAGGCAATGTATGCGAGGGGGAAAATTGGCAACTGAAAGTGCAAAGAAGAGAAAGACATTGAACATCGTGATGGTGGTCATCATCGTTGTGATCGCTGCCATCGCGGTGATATTGGTTGGAAACCTGCAAGGGTGGTTCAGCGATGCCCAAGCCGCCACCATGCTCACGGCTGACAAGACCGGTTACGTCAACGTGGAGCGGTCTGGCGTTTCCTACACCCTTGAAAACGACACCGAGCTGCAATCCGATGATGTGGTGGAGACATTGTCTGCCTCGTCTATCTCGGTCAAGTTCAAGGAAAACGGCAATTTGGGCATCGGTGCAAACACGACAATCTCCCTCAGCGAGGAGGATGGAGTGCCAAATGCCGCGACTTTGAATACCGGAGAGGTATTTGTCGACGTCACATCCAGTTATTCGGTGACGGTTGGTGATGTAACCGCCCAAACCGACGATGCTGTCTTCGTTGCCGACTTGAACGGGTCCACAACTCAGGTCGGTGTTCTTGCCGGAACTGTTACCGTGGGCGACGAGCAGGTCGACGCTGGAAAGACTCTCCTAATAGTCACCGACGAGAATGGCAACAAGAACACCTCCCAGAGCGATTTGGAGGCCGAGTCTCTCAACGACTACATAATCGGCAAGGTGCAGGCAATAGCGTCTTCGCGTGGGACCTGCTTCAGCTCGGATGAGCTTCAGACGGTGCTCGCCGATCGAGAGGCAACGAAGGAAGCCGCTCAGTCTGCTAGTGCAAATGGTGAGGTCATTGCAGATACCGACAGCGATAGCAGCTCCAGTGGCTCAAGCTCGAGTGGGAGCACCGATGGCACAAGCAGCTCCAGCGGATCTAGCAGCTCGAGTGGGAGCAGCTCCTCCGATGTGCTCACCTGCACTATTACCATCACATGCCACACGATTGAGGACAGCGGCGATTCGCGCGTGCCAACAAACGGCGTGATTCTCTCAACGACCACGGTCCAGTTCACCGATGGCGAGAGCGTCTACGATGTGCTGCGCCGCACCTGCGATGCAACGGGAATCCAATTCGAGGCCTCTTGGCAGCCACTTTACAACAGCTACTACGTCGAGGGTATCGCCAATCTCTACGAGTTCGACTTTGGCGATGGCTCTGGCTGGGTATACAAGGTAAACGGGTGGGCCCCCAACTACGGGGTATCCGAGTACACGGTGCAGGACGGAGATGCAATAGAGTTCTGCTACACCGTAGACTTTGGCAACGACGTCTAGTAGAAGCTCCCTCGGGGTGGACTTGTGAGATTCGCTCCAATTGCGGTTTGCAGCCGTTTGGGAACGAATTGCCGGTTGGCTAGAACAAGAGAAAGGAAGGGAAATGGATAAGGACAGCGCGCTGGGAACCAGCAAACTCACCAGGTTCTTGTATGTGATTCTGGCAATCGCCTTCGTGCTCGGGTTGTCGCCCATTGGCACCTCGACCGCGTATGCCGATGACAGCGACAATTCCGTCACCGTCACAGTAAATGTCTATGACGGCAAAGACGGCAAGTTCCTGGATATGTACAGGGAGGTGACGGTAACTCCCGGTATCGCAGAGGAGTATGGATACACCAACGACTCCACGTATGTGGGAGACACGCAGGTGTCCGCTCTCGATGTTCTGGTCGCGGAGCACAAGGCATATTACGGGGATGCCTTCACCACGACCAGCCATGACCAGCTCAGTGTCAGCAGTTCCGGCTGGATCCAGCTGATGTTCAACACTGAACCGGCAGTATCCGGATACACCTACTTTGTCAATCAGGCTAACCCGGTGGGCACGGATGGCTCCACTGGGCTCATGGTCAATCAGGCCGTAGTCTCCAATGGAGATTACATTGATTTCGTAATCACCCCTGACGACTATTACAGCGAGCTCGGCGAGTCGTATGGTCATATGTATGGGATGACGATTGACTTCGCCTACTTCGGGGATTCGAACGGTGACAGGGTAGCATCGATCGGCACTGAGCCTGGCGCTTCGGTTACCGTCAACCTCAAGCGATTCTGGGCGTTGGCGAACATGATGGGTGGCACTAGGACTGTAGAGGACTTCTCAGACGTGTCGCTTGCGTACGTGGATGCCGGAACCGGTGAGATCGGAACCGATGTTATAGCAACGACTGGCGAAGACGGCACCGCCACCCTCACGTTCTCGGATCCCGGAACCTATTATGTGTCGGCGACTGGAAAATACGAATCCATTTATCAGCGTGATCAACAATACTATGAAGACGTTGAAATCCCAATGATCGAGCCCCTTATCAAGATTACCGTTAAGGAGCCGGTCGGCTCCATAACCCTCACGGTCGAGAACACAACCTACACCGACTCCTCCCAGTCGATGACCTCCGGGGCCGAGCCCGCCTGGACCGGCACCCTTATCGACCAGGTCTCCGTGCCCATCTACGAGGGCGACACCGTCTACAGCGCGGCAAAGCGCGGAATCGAGGCCGCCGGCTTCACGATGGAGAGCGGAAGCTACGGCGGGATCGGGACGGTCAACGGGCTTGCCGCCGGTGACGCCAACGGCATGACCACCTCGGGCGGCTACGAGTACAACGCCAGCGGGTGGATGGAGCTCGTCAACGACTGGTTCATCAACACCCTGCCAGAGCAGGTATCGGTCTCAGATGGCGACGAGATCACCGTGGCATACAGCGTGACCGGCGGCCCCGACATTGGCGGGGACTGGTCCAATACCGACAAATCCCTGAAGTCGATCGCCACGAGCACTGGAACTCTCTCTCCGGAGTTCTCAAGTTCAACTTACGAGTACACCCTAACCGTGCCTAAAGGCACAAGGTCGCTCACTGTGACCCCCACGGCCTCCAACAAGGACTACCAGGTCCACACGTATCTGGGCGACCAGGCCACCGGCACCGAGTACGCCAGATCCGCCGAGATCCCCGTGGACGATGGGTCTGTCATAACCGTGGTCTGCGGCGACGAGTCCTGGCCCACGATGAACGACAACTCCTCCGAGAAGCAGACATACACGATCACCATTGAGGAAGAGCAGAGAATCGGTTCCATAACCCTCACGGTTGAGAACACAACCTACACCGACTCCTCGCAGTCGATGACCGAGGGTGCAGAGCCCGCCTGGACCGGTACCCTGATTGACCAGGTCTCCGTCCCGATTTACGAGGGCGACACCGTCTTGAGCGCGGCCCAGAGCGGCATCGAGGCTGCCGGCTTCACGATGGAGAGCGGAAGCTACGGCGGGATCGGGACGGTCAACGGGCTTGCCGCAGGGGATGCCAACGGCATGACCACTTATGGTGACTATGAGTACAACGCCAGCGGGTGGATGGAGCTCGTCAACGACTGGTTCATCAACACCATGCCCGAGTCGGTTTCCGTCTCCGATGGCGACGAGATCACCGTGGCATACAGCGTCACCGGTGGCCCCGACCTCGGCGGGGACTCGTCCAACACCGACAAGACACTGAAGTCGCTCACCACAAGCGCCGGGACGCTCTCGCCTGAATTCTCGAGTTCCACATACGAGTACACCCTTACCGTGCCGAGGGGCACCACTTCTGTTAAGGTGACCCCAACGGCCTCCAATAAGAATTATCAGGTCCACACGTACCTGGGCGACCAGGCCACCGGCACCGAGTATGCCAGGTCCTCCGAGATCCCCGTGGAGGATGGGTCTGTCATAACCGTGGTCTGCGGCGACGAGTCCTGGCCCACGATGAA
>JBMNUL010000119.1:0-8049 GCA_050946255.1 Coriobacteriales bacterium
AGCCATGATATGGAGCGCCGTGCCCCAACGTCCTATCAGCTCGCCGAGCATCTGACCGGCTTCCTTCACCGTGATCTTGCCGGACTCCACGTCGTTGATGAAATAGGGATAGAGGTACTGGTCGCCACGGCCCCAATGCGGGTAGTTGTGCATAGGATGCTCGAAGATCTTTCCGCACGCAACGATGGCCATCGATTGCAGAGCCTCCTGGAAAGAAGTGGCCGGCTTATCGGGAACACGCGTGAGAACGTCGGCTATGCTCTCCAGCTCCGCCTTGCGCTTGAGGTCCTCTTCCTCCTCTGCCATCTGAGATGCCAGATCAGAGTAGCGGTGCGCGAGTTCGATCATTCCCTCCATGCAGATAATGGAAGCCTGCCAGAAATAGATCTTGTCCGCACTGGGCCTGGGCTTTGCGCGCTCTGCATCGATGTACTTCTCCGCACGGGTGATGTAGGACCCGATGCCGTTCTGCACGATGTAGGGGAAGTCGCAAGAAGAAGATGACGATCCGAAGAACACGGCGTCGAGGCCCGGGTCCACGACATGGGCTCGAACTGCCTCGTCATGCCAGTCGCCCATGACCTGCCTCACGGCGTCGTTGGACATATCTGCAACGTTCTCGTTGCGGAATATCTCCGCGGACTCGCGGAGTATCTCCTTGTCCTCTTTGGAAAGCGTTGCATGGGCAGACCATCCGATTGTCATCTCATCGGACTCTTCCCAAATAGCGGGCATGTAGTCTCCGCAAACATCGATTGCAGGAGTCGCACCGACGACACCGGGGGTCGCCTTTCCGACGATGAACTCCCAGGGAAGAATCGTGATCGGGATGTTCTCGCAGATGTGCTTGAAGGCCAGAGCACGCCTGATCTCGATGTCCTTCCCCTCGGTCTGCTTCCACGACTCCGTGAACAGCCTCTGCCTGTCGACGTAGACCGCGTACCCGGCCTCCTTCATGGCGCGACGCCAGTCGGCAAGCCTGCCTTCCAGTTTGAGGTCATCGATCTGGCTCAATATATCCTGATTTACTTGCCAAGCCATTCGTTTCTCCCTTCCTATTGGTTCCAAACCAATTTGTCCGCTGTTAGTCACTCGCTGCAAATATGTCGTCGAACATGTGGACGGCTTTTGCAGACATATCCCAAAAGAAAAACAACTACTTGGATACATCGCAGTTGATTCCAAGCGATTCGAACTCGGCTCTAACCGCCTCGACCTCATCGCCGCTCATCACCTCTACCTCTTCACATGGGTAGTCCATGTCAAGCGCCTGATACTTGCTCTGCCCCAAACGGTGATATGGCATCAGCTGAAGTCTGGGGTTATTGATTCTCTTCAGAAATTCCGCGGTGCTTGCGATGTTCTCATGGTTGTCGTTGATGCCCTTGACGAGAGGCATCCTGAAAAGGACGTTTGCGCCTTCCTCCACCAACCTGGCCGCGTTGTTCAGTATCTTCGTGTTGGGCTGGCCAATGTACTCCTCGTGGAGCTTGGAATCCAGGATCTTGATGTCGAAGAGGAAGAGGTCGGTGAAATCCTTCACTTCTTCGAAGGCGTTCCAGGAAACACAACCAGCGGTTTCAATTGCCGTGCTGATCCCAGCCTTCTTGACACCCTGAAGCACCTCGGCCACGAACTTGGGATGTGTGAGGGGCTCTCCTCCCGAAATGGTTATTCCCCCTCCGCTGGCATCGTAGAAGATCTCGTCCTTCCTCAGGGCGTTCACGAGCTGTTCGGAGCTCATCGGCTTCCCATACATGACCAGGGCGCCGTAATAACAGTCGTCGACGCATTTTCCGCATGCAATGCACTTGCTGTAGTCGATTCGATGCTTTCCAGGTTCTGTTACAATCGCGGAATTCGTGCAGGCTTTCGCGCAACGGCCGCACCCCTGGCAAAGGTTGGCGATGAAGCCCACCTGCTTGACCGGCGAGATCCCCTCTGGGTTCTGGCACCAACGGCACCTGAGATTGCATCCCTTGAGAAATGCAGTGGTGCGAATTCCAGGGCCATCGTGAATTGAATATCCCTGCACGTCGTTTACGAGAACCTGCTCCATTGCCAGAGTACCTCCGGAAAGAAATTATTCTGGTAAATACATTGTTGTGAGCTTGGATAAATTTAATGTTATCCAAGAAGGAGCAGATGTTGAAAGAGATAAAAAGTATTCAACCACTTTGCAAATGAAAAAAATTCAACCTGAGGTTGAAAGGCAAGAGCACAAATATTATCAATCACAGGCGAAATTGCGACCTGCAACTACTCGGACTTGCCACTACTCGGAACGGCTCTTGCCAGAAGCGTGCATCGCCTGCTTGTTCTCGTACATGCGGCGATCTGCATTCTGAAGCAGGCCGTCGATGTTGCTCACCGGAGTAATCGTGGAGCTGTAGCCAAGCGCGATGGAAATTCCATGCTCCTCGAAGACCCGACGGACCTCCTTCATGGGTTGGCTCCCGTCGTCGTCCGGGTCGAGCTCGAAAGTCATCGCGAACTCATCTCCGCCCAAGCGGTAAACATGCCCGCGCCCAGCGACCTGGAGCATCAGCTGGCCACATTCCTTGATCAGCTTGTCCCCCGCCTCGTGACCCAGCGAATCATTTACCGCCTTGAGGTTGTTTATATCGCCGTAGACCAGTATCAGCTGGAGCTTGTCCGGCACCGTGCGGATGTACTGCACCAAGCCGCGGCGGTTGAGAATTCCGGTTAGGTCGTCCCTCAAGCTCAAGTAGTCGAGGTGAGCCATCACATTGCGGTTCCTGACCATGATCGAGATGAACTGGGAGACCAGGCTGATATGCTTCTCGACTTCCCCCAGCTCTTCAGGGGCAGGATTCTCGATTCCGAAAAATCCGATGCGCTTGCCGCCGACCTCGAGAACGGCCATCGCAACAGATCGGGTGCCGCGGGAGCTGAAGAAGCTGTAGACCTGGGGAGAATTCTGTTTGGCATCTTCGATATCCGGGATGATGAACGAGTTTTGACTTGCGAACTCGTCGATGATCACCTGTAACACGTTGCTCTCGACTTCTTGCAGATGGGCTTTCCTCGGGGTGGCAGTCGGTGTGCACCACTCATAGGTGTTCGAGAAGGTCCCGCTGCCGTTCTCTTCCAGCACATAGGTGCGGGTGGCATGCAGGAGCTTGCCCAGATTCTCCAACAGCCTCTGAATGGAGACGTCTGGGTCGGGCTCGCTCAGGGCATCGGCAAGCGCGCCATTGAGAACGTCCGCAAACGCACCATCCGACGCAAATTCCGCTTCCCTGCCGTCTGCTGGGAGTCTATCCTGCTTAGACCCGGCATTCGGGGAGGAGACACCGCCGTGAGCGTCATCAATGAGTTGAAGAGTCGAGGAGGCTTCCTTGGTGCACAGCAGCAGACCTTTTGAGCCTCCCCTCTCAGACGCAGCGGCCACCATCTCCGACATCACATAGTAGCCTGACTCGTTGCGCTGGCGAAATGTCACGGTAACCTGGCCCTGACGCCTCTTCGGATCCTCCATGATTCTCAGAATCTGCTTGACGTTTGCTATGAAGCGCAGCCTGTCGTCTGGATGGATTGTCGTGGAAGCGTATTCGCGCATGTAGTCGATAACGTGATCGACCTGCATGATCGGAGCACCTGTGTCGGGGTCGAGAACAGTCACTGTGTCAGCATCGCTATCGATCAGCATGACGTCCCTGAAAGCATGCATGATGACGCTGGACATCGAGCTGTACTGATCGTGCTTGATTCCCATTTCGGAATCTGTGATATCGACGGGAGTGAGCCCGAGAACCCTGTACTCGTCAGTGACGGCAATGGATTGGACCGTTATCTTCAACCGGTACCCGTTCTCGCTGAGCACCGCAGTCTCCGGTTTTCCAGTCTTCACCGCCCTGTCGACCAGATCATTGGGAGAAATCTCCGAAGCATCTCTACCGTCGTCCTCGAAGAGCTTGTCGCATATCCTGACGCTGTCGAGTCCAACGCTTCTCATAACCTCATCGAACGCCTTGTTGGAGAAAGCAATGGAAATTGTCTTGCCGTCGTCCCATAAAAGGGCAAACGGGGCATCTGTCGACGTGTTGATGGAGCCGACCTTCTGCATCACGCCGGCATCGATAGGAGTCTCGAACTCAAGCCCGATCTCCTCACAATGGCTCAGACACTCGTCTATTGGCTGGGGTTCTGCAAAATAGTATCCCTGGATGATCTCGCAGCCAGCCTGGCGTAGAAACTCCACCTGCGACCTGGTCTCGGCTCCCTCGGCAAGCGTGCGGCTCCCGAGCGCCTTTGCCATCTCGATAACGGTCGTGAGTATCGTCTCGGCGCGCTTGTTGAGGTCTCGAATGAAAAGGGCATCTATCTTGACCCCATCGAAATAGCAATCTTTGAGGAAGCTGAGCGACGAATATCCAGTGCCGAAATCGTCCATCCATATCTCGAAGCCCACCTTGCGGAGCTGGTCGACCTTGTCGAGAACCAAGTCGTGGTCGCCCGCCAGCATAGATTCCGTGATCTCGATGCGCACAAGACCTCTTGGAATCTCGTAGCGCTCCACCAGCTCGGAAACGTTGGGCACGAGGTCGTCAGACAAAAAATCGACTCGCGAGAGGTTGAAGGAAACCGGGACCACCGGCTTGCCCTGAGCCATGCGGTCGTGGATGGACCTGCAAATTTCGCCGAGAACGAACATGTCGAGCTTCTTGATGCTGCCGTTGCTCTCCAGAACAGGAACGAATGCAGCAGGTGAAATCTGACCGTATCCAGGGTCGTTCCAGCGGGACAAGGCCTCGAAGGCGCAAACCTTTTTCGTGATAGTGCGAACCATTGGCTGGAAGTAGACGGTGATATACCCATTTGAAAGCGCTCTATCAAACCCGTCTGCTATATATGCGTCTCGTTCCATTGCATATCCAAGATCGTCATAATAGACGAGGAACGATATGCCCGAGCGGTTCTTGATCTCATCGCATGCCATCTTGGCTTCATCGCACAATTCGATTGGCGACGATTCATCAGACGGCTCGATATTGCGTATCCCCGCCTTCAGCTCCCATGAGTGTTCGCCAGCATCCAGCAGATCGTCGTGCACCTTCACAACCTGAGTGGTCACATGTGCGCTCTGGGTATATACGGCGAAATTGTCCCCCGAAAAACGCGCTACCGCCCCATCCTGAAATTCCTGTTTGAGGGTGCAGGCTATCCTTTTCAGCAATGAGTTGCCCTCGTCCAAGCCGTAGTGAACGTTGAACATCTTGAATTTGGGAAGATTGAAATAGACGACAGACTGGGGGCCGTTTCCGGTGTGCTCGGCAATACGCGAGCTCATGACCTCCAGAAACGAATTTCGGGTCAGAAGACCGGTCAGAGGATCTGTCTCAAGCGACTCGCCTTCACTAGCGCTCGAACAAGCGCTTGCGGAATTTGTTGCAACCAAATTGGAATCTGCAGAAGTTGCGAACGACTCCAGTTTCTCAGGGTTGTTCTCGAGCGGTTCGGGTACCAATCGCCCGTCCGTATTGTCTTGCATCAAATCTCCCATAATGCTCTTGCATATGCCCAGGCAACAGACTTTGCGAAAATGTTCATTTTCAATTCAGTGTCTTCATATTTTACCTTCTAGGAAGGTCATTATTGTAGTGCTAGGGCATGCTTTATCCCATGAACTGCACGAAGTTAGGGGACAGTTGTCATATTTTGACTTTCCCATTTTGCTGATTTTGCAGTGGGGAGAAAGCCATCCTTGTCTTTCGTTGCCTTTCCCTGAGCGGGCAATGCCGTCGGAAGCAGCAAGAGGATTGCCCGTCCGAACCGGGCAGCACGGCATATTGTGCGATAGACTTCAAGTTAGCACCCCCGAACTCTCTTTGAGCTACAATTTTCTCCGGGTGGAGAAACAGCAAAACCTTCGTTTCGAGGAGGCACTGCCCAATGGATGGCATCGACAATGGGCACCTTACTGAAAACAAGTCGGAAAACGTTGCTGACGTGAACGGCAATGCAGGCATCAGCGATTCTGTGAACTCACAGGACACTGTTCGTCAACGCGTCATCGAAAGCTTTGGGGAATACTTGGGAAATCCCATCTCCCTGACCAGGTTGAAGCTTCGCGCACAGTCCACAGCTGGCAATTCGCAGCTAGATGCGACGCATTCCGAACTCTCCCACCTCGCTGAAAATTTCAGACTCGTTTGCGATGATGCCTGCGTTTTGCAAGAAGAGGACGAACTGGTCCTGACTATCCCAGACAACTCCACCGCTATTCTCCGCAAGCGTTTATTTCACGCCCTTGACCGCGACAATGGCTCTCTTGTATGGGCAAACGTGGACCGCGAGCTCCAACCAATAGCGGGGTATGCCTATGGGGTACCCGAAAACGATGACGATCTGTGGGAGATGTACATTGCTGCCGGCGAGAACCTCTCCGTTGCATCAACCGAGAACATAAAGGGCAGCAAGTATGGGGACTCCCCATTTGACGGAAGCGTTCCCCGCAAGTTCATCGGAAAGGGTCGCGACCAACTAACTGGCCTTCTTACCGCCGACGAATTCAGGAGAAGAACGGAAATCTTCATCAAAGATGAGGAACGGAGCGAAAACCTCGCCTGCGTGTACTTCGGCTTCGACAACTTCAGCGCCTACAACGAAGCCTACGGCTACAAAGCTGGGGACACGCTGCTCAGGGAAACCGCCATCACGATTTCCAGCGTCTTCCCCGGGTCGTTGATCTCGCGGATATCGAACACCCATATGTGCGTGCTCTGCCTCCAGGACAAGGCCGCAGAAAACGCAAACGAGGTTTGCAACACGATAAACCGCCACAACGTGGGCTCCAAATCGAGAATAGTGCTCAAAGCCGGAATATATATAATCACGTCTCAATCGGAGAACATCGACTCATGTTGCGGGAAGGCAAAGCTTGCCTACTACCGCAATTTCAACCATTACGACAAGATGTTCTCAATCTACGACAACAAGCAGAATGAGGAGAACAAGGAGCGCCAGTACATCATCGACAACCTGGAGCGTGCCATAGCGTCCCAGTCGATCGTCACTGCATACCAGCCGATCATCCGTTCCACAACCGGTGAGGTGCATTGCCTCGAGGTCCTGGCAAGATGGAACGACCCCAAGAAGGGCATAATCCCACCCAACAAGTTCGTGCAGGTTTGCGAATCGGCGCACATCATCCACTTGCTCGATGCGCATGTCATCACGATGGCATGCCGAGATTGGCGCAGCATGGTCGATGCGGGATACACGCCGGTTGGTATTTCAATCAACATCTCACGCCTCGACGCACAGCTCTGCGACATTGTGGAAGTCATCGACCGCGCCGTCATCGAGAACAGCATACCCCGCCGTCTAGTCCACATAGAGATCACCGAGACGATGCTCTCCGACGTGACCGAATCTCTCAGAGAGGCAATGGACGAATTGCGCAATAAGGGTTACTCGCTGTGGATGGACGATTACGGCAGCGGCTATTCTTCACTTGAGACGCTGGCCAACTACAAGTTCGACCTGGTGAAGCTCGACAAATCGCTTCTCAAGCAGGCCACGGACACGTCTCGTTCCGGAATCGTGCTGTCCTCGACAATAGACATGGCCAAGCAGCTTGGAATGCACACTCTATGCGAGGGCGTCGAAACAGAGCAGCACGCCAAGCTGCTGAGGGAAATCGGGTGCGAGTTCCAACAGGGCTTCCTATATTCCCGTCCACTTTACCTGGACGAGCTGAAGGAGAAGATAGACAGCGGCGAGCTCGTGATAGAAGACCCGATGTGGGAGGGGTATTCCAATGCGGCGAGCAATGTCAACGTCTTGAGCACCAACCCGTTCTCGAATTCGGGCAAGCTGGACCATGGGAGCAAAATCACGATGCAGGACCCGCTCGCTATTATTGAGAGAATCCCAGGCGAGGGATTGCGTTTCCTGGTGAAAGACCCCGCCTTCGAGCAGATGGCGAAAGACGAGGGATTCGCCTCTCCGGAAGAAGCTCTCAGGACAATCATCGCTGATCAGCCCTACACTGCGGAAAGATTCCAGGCCATGTTGGATCCC
>JBMNUL010000120.1:0-7912 GCA_050946255.1 Coriobacteriales bacterium
AGAATCCTCAGGCCAGAATCCCAGCTTTTAGCTTTTCGAGGTCGCGGTACTTCATCCACTCGTCGGCAACGGCTTTCAATCGATCGTCTCCGACGATCACAGAGTTGCCGCGTTCGTTGAAAATAACGGGTCTGAGGATGTATCCGCCTTTGCTGCCGTATTCGGATAAGCAGCGGCGAGTTTCAGCGCGGACTTCCTCTTCCGTGGCATCGATGAATCCAGGACGCCCCGAGGAATTCCAGCACCCTTCGATTACCAGCTGTCCCTTGAAACGTTCTTGCAGACCGGAAATGTCGTTCATGATTTGCGCAGAGGTCCAAATCTTGGCGCCAAAATCCACATAATCTGGAACGATTTCCTCGCATTTACCGCATGTGTGCTCTCCGAAGATGACCCCCATGTCAGTGATGGCCTTAGCAAGTCTGGCATGACATGGCTTTATCACTTCACGATAGGTATCAGGAGATATGAACAGGCCCTTGGCCGTGGCCACATCGTCAAAGTTGTAGTAGACGTCGATGTCATAGGCGTCCACGATTCTCTCAGCGACGGCGATTTTGTAATCGGTGAAGGCCTCATAGAAGGCTCTGCATTCGTCTGGATTCTCAGCTATGGCAACAAGGGCATCTGCGAACCCCATATATGCTGCCAAGCGCTCGAAGACTCCGCATGCGGAATAGTAGAACACGAGTTTCTCGCTTCGGTCTATTCCGTTCATCTCGACTTCGGCCGTTCCCTTGAAATCCACATCATCGAGATTTGGAAAATGAACGTAATCGCGCCATTCCTCTATCTCAGTGAATTTTGGCGGCACCCTCGTGTCCGGCATTGCCCCGGCACTGGTCACAACCCAGTCGATGCCAAAAGGATCGACTCCTTTACCCGGCTTCATGGGTTGCTCCAGTTGAGCCACGAGCGGCTTTCCGGCTACAACAAATTCGCCTGCCATTGGTACATATTCAGGATCTGTCCAATTGATAGTAGCCAATGCATTCTCACGAGAATTCAACATTTTGTACCTCCTTTTTGTCGAGATCCCTGTCTAAGCACGCAGAATCAGACTCATGTTTTGATTTACTGCATGCAAAACAACTAGCTAAGACCACCCACTGCAGTTTGTGGCAACAACATTCACCTGGATTAACCCTTAATGTGTGCTTCCAACGTCATTAGAACGATGCCCGTTGAGATAGGAGCTGTGGAAATGGGGTCTGCCGCCTCCATTACCAAGCCCCTCATTAAGGAAAAGTATGGAAACGGGGATATAAAGAGTCCATCAACAAAACCAAGAGGGATGGGTAGCGTTTGTTTATTTACAAGTTTTCATAGCCTCAAATATTGAAAGCGAATCTTCCCAGATATAAGGGCGTTTTTCTCATTTTGCACAGATTGAAACTAAGCTGCTGTTTGGGGAGTATTTGCTCTTTGAAGAAGATATTTGTGGATTGGAAACTTGAAATGACTTACTGCTTAGGAGAAATTTTCTATTTTGGATTCACGCAGGTATAGAGACCGGCGAACCTCGGGCTTGTCTCGTTATGCGCTATCACATTGCGAATCTTATTTCGCAGGATGTTTATTGATGAAATATTACTGTCTATCTCAGGTTCTTCCAACTTTGCACCAGACCCACTTTGGTCATTGGACGCAGCGCAGTTCCCATCCTGAGATTTCTGAGTTTCAAGAGTCGAATTTGCAGGATAGAGTAAACCGAACATCACCTCAGGCGTGCCCTCGCAAGGAAGGGAGCATATCCCAGTAGGTAGCTGATGCAAGGCGGTAAAAAGCTGAACCATGAAGGTGACAATGTGACTCGCGGACACTTGATCTTCCAAAATAGACAGGTTGCTCGTCACGGTGACAATATCCTCGTCGCGTACGTAATCATCTATGACGTCGATGAGCATATCGTCCTGAAGGTACCCGACCTTGAGTCCAACAAGGTCTTTGTCAATGGAAAATGATTCATTCTTTGAGAGCACAGACGATGTTGAAACTAAGGCAATCACACTGCTCTTGATCAGAGGCTCAAAAATCAAATCTTGGCTCTCAAATTCCCTTACGACACTTAAATAGCGGTCGACCAGGGGAAAGCTCACGAGACTCAAGCAATTCTTGGTGGCACAAGTAGAAATGGACTCAGCACATACGCGGAGGTTCTCCTCCCTGAGAAGAACGTCGAACGGGAACATGCCGGGAGATTGTAAGTCTAGAATTGGGAGGAGGTACCTTGTTGCGGCCGGCGTGGCATAAAGCCTTACATAATTGCGCGACTGCGACGATTGTGAAGTGAGCGCATGCATAGACTGATCGAGATCCCGTTTTGCATCGACTATTGACATTGCATGCTCCACGAAAAGCTGGCCAGCACGGGTAAGACGTAGGTACCCGCCCTCGTTGTCGAAGAGCACATACCCGCTCTCTTTCTCCACCTGGTGCAGGGCACGGCTCATCCCCTGCGCCGAAAGATAGAAATGCTTGGCCGTGGCGCTCACAGAATGCGTTTTCGAAAAATCGACAAGATATTCCAAATACTCGATCTTCATCTTCCCTCTCCCCAGCAGAATCATAACATGCTAAAAATTCAATGGCAGCAGAAGAGGAAATTTGCGATTACCTTGGAATCGGGCCAAAAGATTACTCATTGACATGACAATAAAGAGCAACTCCAGAAGTCATCTCCCCTAGCAGATTTTACCCAGCAGCTCGCTTCCAGAAGTTCACACGATAAGCCCGACATCCCAACAGAACCGAAGGGAAAGAGAAAGATATTGCGTCGAACGTGTCGGGTGCCGTCGCTCCATGTTCCTCCATAAAATTCTGAAAAAGGCCGGCAAGTGGCCTGATGATGAACTTTGACCAAGGAGGAAAAAATGGGCCTGTCAGTAGATTCTAAGATCAAACAACTTATGAAAAGCCCCGAAGCAGTCGAGATAATAAGCAAATACGCTCCGGAATTTGCAACCAACCCCCAAATGAAGATGGTTCAGGGGCTTACCTTTCGCAAGCTAGCATCGTTCCCTCAGTCGAAGGAAGCTGGGATAACAGACGAGGTAGTAGAGAAGCTCGATGCAGAGTTGAAGGCTCTTGGGGATTAAACCTAGGCACACGTTAATCAGCATTTCGACTAAAACCCGGAGGAAACATAACGTGCAAGCCTGACGGCATGGCAAGTTTGACCAACTGTCATGCCGTCATTATTTTCTCCCTGCGAACCTGGATTCCTCCTCGATTGCCTTGAGAAGTATCTGGTATAGGAGGCGCTCATCAGGGTCCTCTAATGAAGTTCCGAGGATGCGCTCTATCCTGTCGATACGCTCGAGCAGCGAGCTTCTGCTGATGTAAAGTTCCCTAGCCGTCGCAGTTGCGCTCATCCCATTGTCCAGGTAGCACCTCAAAGTGTCGACATAGCTCACATATGCCGTGCGATCGTGCTCTATAAGATCCCGGAGCTCGGGAGTGAGCAGTATCTCTAAGGGAAACTCACCCATAGCGTTCGACACCAGTTCTTCGAGCCTGTAATCGTCGAAGATGTGAACCGTCTTCTTAGAGGAAGAGGCCAAGCCCAAATCAAGTGCCTCCCCTGCCTCGGCGTAATATGGCTGAAGGTTCTCCAGATTGCCGAAAATATCCGATACCCCAACTGCAATCCCAAACTGCTTGATCACGGGAACGAGGCTCTGTTCGAGAAACGGAAGAAGGCAATTTTGGTCTATTTCTCCCACATCGGCAACTGCGACCATGAACCCGGGCCGTCCCTCGAAAGCCCAGCACGTATCGAAAACTCGTTCGACTGTACCGCAGGCATATCTGACTGGAATTGCTGAGATACGCTGTGGCAACAGCAGTTTCATGCAGATGAAGTTCTTGCCGCTAGACAAGTTGCGTAGCGCATCGCGGTCATGGGCATCTGGCGAGATGCCTTCAATCAGGCTACCTAGAATCTGCCTAATAGATCCTCCGACCGCATTGGAACGGAAAAGCTCTTTCTCAGCCCTAAGCACATATGTTGCGAGCACCTCGAGCAGCGGGCCGTCTCCAGGGCGGGGCTCGACACCTTCGTAAACCAAAGTCAGGCAACCTCGATAGGCACCATTATCAAGAAGGTTGACGTTTAAGGAGCGCATCCCCTCAATCTCAATGGGGAAGCTCTCGTCTACATACATGCTGAGGTCCTTGCTGGAAAGAAATTTAGAAAGTTCGTCTATACCCAAGTTTCCGTATTCATCAGGAGTCTGATCCGCCGGTATCCCGCTTGGATTGGAATATCCAAGGTAGTGGAAGTTGGAATCCAGTGCGAAGAGGCTCCCCGGAAGCACCGCTTGAGATACTTCCAGCATCTCTTGTATCCCATCGGATTCATCGAGGAGAGACCTGAGCGTTTCCTCCCATTTGTCGAAGCGGTTGAATGTGGACTGCACGTTGTTGAACACGGTGGAAAGACCGATTGCAGCATGGATGGCGATGACGCAACATGACGATTCGAACCTGGACAGTCTTCCCGTATCTCCAACGCAGATGACCACTGCGCCCTTCTCCACGTCGAAATGTTTGGAGGACGACCCTTCAGAGATCACATAGAGATGATTCGATTTCAACAGCATCATGTTGCCCTCGAGAAGCTCTGGGCGTTCCAATGAGAGTTTATCGGAACGGTAGCCTGAAATTGTAGCGCCAAACGACAGTGGCAACCCGTCGAAAACAATTGCTGCGTTGAGCTTCACGTGCAATCACCGACTCTCAAGATTGTTGAATCGTTAACAACAAATATATGACATTATCTCGGAGTTTGGAATGAATACTCGAGGTTTTCCATCGCACTCATACGCCAATTATCAAAACCAGCCAATTTCGCCCCTACAAAATGTATGGGTAAATTTCAATAAATCCTGCTCTATTGCACCTTACCTGGAAACCATGGCTGCTCGACAATCTTCCAACTAAGGGCATGCAAACGCTGAGCTTCGAAGAACAATCAACACACCTTTGGACATGCAGATTTTCAAAGGGTCTCATAGAGACAACGAGGGCGAGCGTTTGAAACCCGAATATACAACCGGAGATTGGAGAAGACATGGCACTTCAAGAAATTCTCCCATCCCAAAAAGGGGTGGAGACAGCCTTCGGCAAGATAATCCCCGAGAAAGAAGCATATAGTTACTGCCTTCGGACGATAGCCGCTTTCTCGGCAAACATCTTCCAGGTTATGAGGATGTTGAACGATGACTGGGAGGACCGCACCGCCAAGATCACCGAGGCAGCAAACATGATGAACATGGCGGCATGCTCCGGCGGTCCAGACCAATTAGAAAAATACCTCAATCAATTCTATGACGAATGGAACATTCCGGAGTTTGTGAAACGTGCAGCATGGATAGGCGCAATCTGGGGAGATTACGGCGACGAGGCCGAGGATATGGCCGGCCGTGTCATCCAGTTCACGGAGAACCGGGTGGAGAAAGAGCTCGACACTTGCCCTTGGGACATCGTAGGTTCCGAGATGTGCAACATGACAACGGGTATGTTCACAGCAAACTTTGACATTGCCTCAGGTGGAGAGCATGGAGAAACAGTCAACGAAGTTGCCTTGAACATGTGCGAGGCGCGTGGCTGCGGAGATCCGCATTGCAGGGTCGTGGCCGAGAGACTCGACCACTACGGTCTGAAGCATCAAGGTTGGCTCGATCACCGTGGACCCTCTACCGACAAGGTGCACGATACCCCTCCCGAACGCAGGGTCCGTCATGCACAGGGGATTCGCAACGGAATGTACACCCAGACGTTCGGCGAAGAACAATCATTGCAGTGGCAGTACAACTGGGTGGCCCAAATGGGCTGGGTCTGGTCGGTTTCGTTCCCGTTGATAGCAATCCGCGACATGGCCGATTCAGACGAGGAGTTCGAGAGAGTCCTGAAAATCGTGTTCTCTACTGCTGGAAAGAACGCCTTCATCGATCCGTTCGCCCGCGAGGGCCTTCGCAGCTGGCTCGACATCCCGAGGAACATATCCGATAACGACCCGCGCGTGATGGGAGCCTATATCGGAGCTGTTATGGGATGCCAGCTCGTCCCGTTCGAGTGGGAAGCATTCGATGAGGACGAGGTCGTCATCAAGGTCTCAACAGAAGACTTCAACGGACGCTTTCCCATGGCTCCCCTAGACGAGATCACGATGGGTTACGAAGCGCAGTGGCACAACTCAGTGAAAACGCTGGTCTCCCCAGAATGGTCGGTATGGTTCGATGGCAAGGAAGACGAGTACCAGTTCATCAATGTCGGCCGCAAGATCGACGACCGAATGGTCTAGACAGGAGGTTGGAGAGCAAATGTTATTCAGAGAAGACGAAGTCGCCCGTGCAGAGGTCAAGGCCGTTCGCACTAACGCGGCTTGGTATAGATGGACGCACGACATCGTGGAGCTCAAAGGACTGGATGCAGAGAGATTCCTAGACCATATGCTCGTCAATCGCATGGCACGCTTGGCGGTCGGCCACGGCAGGTACACGACTATGCTCGACGAAGAAGGCGGGATCATCGACGACCTTGTGGCATTCCGCAAAACAGAGGGAACTTGGTGGCTTTCCACACTTTATGGTCCTCAAATGTTGCGCTGGTTCGACTCTCACAAAGAAGGGTACGACGTAAGCTACGTGGACATTACAGGGGATTGGGACATGTATGCCATACAGGGGCCGAATTCCCCAAAGATTATGAAAACCCTCGTGAAAGATGATGTAGATAATCTCAAGAGATTCCAGATGGTCGAAACAAAGGTCGGAGACATCGACGTGGCCGTCGATAGAGGTGGATTCACAGGAGAGATGGGGTTCGAGCTCTATTGTCGCCGTACCGACTCCCCTGCAATCGAGAAGGCAATTGCCGCAGCTGCTGACAAACAAGACGCGCCAAGGCTAACGGTTCTTGAGGTCTACGTGCGCTCAATTCCCATGGAGAAGGGAATAGGCCTGCGCCAGGATTATCACAACCTCACCCCATACGAAGCGGGGCTTGGCTGGTCAGTGCACGACGACAAGGACTTCGTGGGTAAGGAGGCCTTGGAAAGAAGGCATTCGGAGGGAGAGAAGTACGCATTCGTCGGTTTTGAATTCGAGCCTGACAGAGAATCCTACGAGGATATCGCCCAAAACGAAATCGTTTACAAAAGGGGAATCCCAGTAGGACGAGTCCGCCAGATGATCTATGGATATACGGTTGAAAAGAACATCGGCATCGGATTCGTAGACGCGGAGAAATGCCCCATTGGCACGAAAGTCACGCTGGGCTGCAGCCATCATGCACCAGCTGTGGTCGTGGAACCTCGATGGGTTTAGAGGAGGCAGGTTGAGATGAAATTCGAGAACAAGGTCATTTTGGTAGTGGGCTCCGCATCTGGAATGGGAGCTGCTACGGTGAAGATGCTCTTGGAACAAGGCGCCAAGGTCGTTGCCTTCGACAACAACGAGGAGAACATGGAGGACTTCAGGGAGGAGCTCTCAGATGAGATTCCCGATTACCTTGACAGAATGGACATCTTCATGGGAGATGTCACCGATAAGTCATCACGTGAAGGACTTCTGGCCCATGTGAAGGAACAATACGGCAAGCTAGACAGCCTTCTTTACATCGCCGGCACGCTCGACCTTATGTGCCCTGCTCACAAGACTGACGACGAGCTATGGGACTACGTCATGGACGTCAACTGCACGAGCGCTTTCAAGCTGATAAGAGACGCGCTGCCGATGCTGGTCGACCACGAAGGCCCTGCCGCCAATATCGTGATAGTGGGTTCTGTGGGATCGTATCTGGGTTCCTCTGCTGGAGCCGCCTACATCACATCGAAGCATGCTGTTGTCGGATTGGCAAAGAGCCTCGCCTGGACATATCATTGGCGAAATCTCAGGGTCAATGTCGT
>JBMNUL010000121.1:0-7865 GCA_050946255.1 Coriobacteriales bacterium
ACGTCCCCAGCGAGCTTTTCGCAGTGACCGTTGCTCCCTCGACGATTTCCTCGTCGGCAGGCGTGTATACGGTCCCGGCGATGAATTTCTTCGGAAGCCCTCTGTAGTACACATGCGGGTCGGTTCCGTATTCTGGGTGAAGCACCTCGGCTCCCTCTAGATCGAGCTCGTCAAGTTCGCCGAATTGGATGACGTGAACAGGGCAGTTGTCCACGCAACGCGGCGTCTTGATCGGCTCGTTTCCGTCGAGCAGATGTGCGCATCCAGTGCATTTCTGTGGAATGTTGAGCTCTTCGTTCCAGTAGACCTTGTGATAGGGGCATGCGTCCACTATCTGCCGCTGGCCCTTCGACTTCACCGGGTCGATTATCACCAATCCATCGTCTCGGCGGTATACCGCTCCATCCTTAGCCGCCTTGATGCACGGGGCGTTTCCGCAATGCATGCAAGGTTCGGGAAGGTACTCTACCTTCACCTGTGGGCGCTGCCCGCGCTCACGTTGCTTGACCTCGAGCCAGAACTGTCCGCTTTCGGGCTGCTCCTGTGCATATGGCATCCAGCAGTTCCCGCAATGCTCGTCCTTGCAGCCTATTTGGCATGAATAGCATCCGACGCATTTCGTCATATCGATGAGAAAGCCTTTCATCGTCTTACTCCTTTTCTCTTTACCGCTCGGCTATTTGGAGATGACCCACGCGTCGCGGATGATGCCCTGGCCCTTGTCGTAAGCACGCTCGAAAGCCTCGGGATACTTCTGTTTCAGGTCGGCGTATTCCTCGCTGGTGAGCTTCTGGGCTTCCGCTAGATAGCCAGTGACCACGAATCCAGCACAATGCTTGGAGACTGTCGCCTGCGGGCTGATGAGGTTGATGGCACCTCCGCGGTCTAGATGCGGGGCTATGGGGTCGACGCGAGAGCCCTTGGCCACCACAACCGAGCCGGGCATGACGCGTTGCGAGATGCGTGCTCCGAGCAAGATAGTGCCGCGCTCGTTGAACAGCTTGACTATGTCGCCGGCCTCGATGTCTCGCGCATCGGCGTCCTCTGGAGCCATCCATATGGGTTCGTAGAGGTATCCGTCCGGTCCCTTCACCTTGGTTGTCTCGATCTCGCGGAACCACGAGATGTCGTCACCCTGCACATGCACACGGAATCGGGCGGGGTTGGCTGTCACCAGGAGCGGGTATTTCTTGCAACGCTCGCCCCAGAGGCTCTCGTCATGAGTCCAGCCTTCAGATGCTGGTCCGCCGACTATCCACTGGCACATTGGAGTACGCTCTTTGTCGTCGGGGAAACCGTCGGCAAGCGCCTGACTCCAGAACTCCAGCTTGCCCGAAGGCGTGTCGAGCGGCCAGTTCTCGGGGTCTTCGTAGAAGCCGCGCATACCTGGCAATATGTCTTTGTAATTTTCTTCGAGCTTCGGGAAGTAGAGTCCCTTCTCCTTGAGGGTCTCCCACGAGACCTCGGCAGGAAGGTTCGATTGGTCGAAGCCGGATTTCAGCCATTCTTCGGTTGACATGCCCATGTCGAGCTCGCCGCGCTTGCCAAAGCGGTCGAGGACATCGAGGGCAATCTCCCAGTCTGACTTCGACTCTCCCACGCGGTCGCATGCATGGGGTGTGTAGCCCGCATAACGCATGGGCACGGTCATGCTCGCACCCACTGTGTCGTCGTCTTCAAGGCATGTAGTAACTGGCAACACCAGGTCTGCGAAGAGCGAGTCGTTCTCCATCCATTGATGGTTGGTAACGAAGAACTCTACCTCGGGTGTGCGGATGGCGTCTTGGAAATCGAACCCTCCGTTCCAGCAGTTCATGTTGCAGGGTTTCTCTGACCAGAGCATGTGGATCTTGTCGATGCGCGGTGGCTCTGTGGGAGGTTCCATCCCCATGTGCTTTGCCATGGCCTGTTGCAGGGCGAGTGCGCGCTGTGGGTCTGCCGGGTAGTCGAATTGTTGGAACTGCTCCTCGGTGCTCACGTAGACGATGCACGGGCTGCCCCACCAGGTTACCTCACCTTTTGTCAGCGCCTGGGCGATCTTGGTGCGCGGGAGGCTCTGTGCTGTGGGATAGAACATGCGGCAATGGTTGAGAATCGAGAACGGATGTGTGGAAGTCGTCCCGATCTTCTCTTTGCCCATGTTCGTTGCCTCCAAGTGCAGTTGCTGCACGCCGGGCTTGCCCATTCCCTGCATTGCGAGCAGGTATGCGGCCGCTCGGCCAGGCTCATGTGAATACGGGGTCTTGATGGAGCCCGAGCTGTACATCACATGAGATGTGGGCTGTTTCGAGATGTTGCGGGCGAATGCCTTGATGGTGTGCGGTGGTACTCCGCAACGTTCGGATGCCCATTTCGGGTCCTTCGGAATGCCGTCGGTTTCTCCCATGAGGTATGCCTTGAACTTGTCGAACCCAATTGAATGGGTCTCGATGAATTCCTTGTCGTAGATGTCTTCCTTGATCATCGTGTACATGACGCCGAAGTCGAACGCGGTGTCTGTGTTTGGCAGGATCGGGATCCACTTTAACGTCTTGTGGCATACGGCTGTGTAGTTGCAGAACGGGTCCACAGAGACGAACTTCTTGCCCAGCTCCTCCCAGTACTTGATCACTCTGGAGAAGAACATCGACGCATAGTTTTGCGTGAGCTCCCAGTCGCCCGCATCGAACACGAGCAGCTTGGAGTTCTCGCATACATCGCGTACGACATTCCAGTTGCTGTAGCTGTTCTGAGGTGGGGCGATGAGGCCGCCCCCGCGGTTGAATCCCGAGCCCCAGAAATGCTTGGCGCCCCAGTACCAGCCCTCGACCGAGTCGGGAGTGCGCGTCTCGCGGGTGTAACCGCCAAGCTTGTCCATGACGGTTGCGTGCATTCCTCCACCGGAATGCAGGTCCTTGGACTCGCGGTGCCCGTCCTCGCCGATGCATAGCACCGAGAACGGGCCATACTTGTCGATGACGCGGCGCAGCTCCGATTCCATGATGTCGAGCGCCTCGTCCCAGCTGATCTCAACGAATTTAGAGCGCCCGCGCATCTCGGCGTTGATCTTGTCGGGTTCTCCGCCCGGCTCCCAATCGATGCGCTTCAGAGGCCTGAGAACGCGGTTCTTGGAATAGACGCGCTCCTTGTAGGCGAGCGCCATGTAGTTGGGCGCTGCCTTGAGATCTGGTGTGAACTTCTTTCCGTCCACTTCGATTTCCCACAACGAGCCAGCTAGCTCCTCGGGCGTGTACTTCTTGTCGATATGCGTTGGACGTATGCGAACGATGCGCCCATCTCTGCAATCGACTTCGGTAGGGTCGCCTCCGGTTCCGCCACTTGCGATGCTTTGGGTCGTGGTGGTCTCCAAATGCTCCTCTCCCATGTTCTTTCCCCTTTCCCCTAGGAAAACCTTGGGACGAAGAGCGGCAAGTCGAAGATCTTTTCCCTCAAAAAGATAATTACCCCTCGACGTCCCCTTCATTGAAAAAGGTATTCTAAGGCGAGCTGGGAGGGCAATTTGCAAAGGAGGGGGTTAGTACGGGAGGGCGGACATTATAAGTTGGTTTGTTTACTCGCGATTGACAATCGTGGCAAATTGTCAACCCGGTATTCAGATGATTTTTGCTGCTCTACCAACCTGAAAGTCAGCGATTATCGGCAGGAACAGAAGCTTATGATTCTTCTGAAAAAAGAATGATTCTTGCGAAACAATATGACACATCGCCATGTTCATTCGAAGTTAACATCGAACTTGTCTGTCCAATACGACCCGAACATCTTGAGATAGAGCTCTGCAAGCTGGTGTGGAGAAATCGGCATGCCATCGGCTACCCATTTCTGGATGAGCAGAGCCTGCGCGGAAGCATAGAAGTAAGAGACGTAATCTCGCTCAAGGTCGTTCACCTGGAAATATTCCTCTAGCAATTCGTTGTTCAACTTCACAATGGAGTCCGTGATGGCTTTGACAAGAACATTGTTCGCGCTGGGAGTCGGCCCTGCCAGATGACGGTAGAATTCGGCATCGCTTTGCACTTTTTCATAGACGTTCTCCATGAAAACGTTCGAGAAACTGCGTAATTGTCGCATGGGAATCGCTGAATTCACCGAGCGCAGGGGTTCGATAACATCTTTGTTGAACACCCATTCGACGATATCGGCTTTGCAGTCGAATGAATCGTAGAAGGATTTGCGCGACACGTGGGCACCGCGGCAGATTTCCGTTACGGTTATCTTCGAATATGGTTTTTCGGCGATGAGTTTCCTGAAACTTCGCTCAATTGCATCCTTCGCGCTCATGATTGCTGCCTCCTCGTCCGTCCTCAATCCCCGTTGGGCCCGTGCTAAATTCCCGTTTGGTCCGTAATAAGACTCCGTTGGGTCTTCGCTCAATCAACGCCAGGCCCGAGCTCAATTCCCGTAGGCTCGTTTTCATTCCCGTTGAGCCTAGGCTTTTTTCCCCATAGGGCCGTTTCCAGTTCCCGTTCGGCCCGCATTAAATAACAAATTGGAGGCAATGCATTTGTGCTTGAGTTCAGTTTAACATCCATTTTTTTAATGGGAATGCATGCGATTATGCTCTTCTGAGGATGAATTATCGGAATCTAGAGATTCGCGCAAGAGATCGCAAGAACAGCCATTCGTGCTGTCCTCCCGATCGAGTGCTGTTAAGGTTCCATCGTCAACCAGCTCTATATCGAAAGTCAGATCGTGGCCTGCAAGTTCTGAGTTGCAATCGATGGTCACGGTCTCTTCATTTATCGAGCACACCTTCACCCGAACTTGGCTATTTCCAATTGAAAGCCATATATAGCCTCCCAAAGGCAGTTCAGAAGCGTTGGGGATTTGGGCGCGGGGCACCTCGATGACGTTGGCTGGGTCGTATTCTCCATATGCCTGGGCCTTGGGGATGTGCACGGTAGTGCGCTGACCTGGGGATAGGGCGATGAGTGCCTGCTCGAACAGGGGCAAGAGTCCGCTATGCCCGATGACGAAATGTGCTGGCTCGTGGAGGAGCCATGTGTTCACGAACTCGTATCCATCTTCCAGCTGACCTGCGTAATTCACTGTAACCGTCTGTCCCTGATGGAGCATGGAAATTCCTCCTTGAGCGGGAAGTTTTCAATGAACATGTTGAAATAATTATAGGGTTGGGGTCAGGTTTTAATCACTTTACTGAGCCTGACGTCTGTTGCCTCTGACTTAACAAATCGGCGTAGATGTAACGTTGAGATGGGGGAGGAATTTACTGTTTGCCTTAGCGTGGAGTTTTTAATCGTCCGGAAATGCGTGGAACGCTGACAGACTTGAATGGTAGGCAAGGACATTGGGCTATGACACCGATGCAGGACGAATCCGGCTTTGGGCGCTTCGCCAGGAAGCTGTGTTAAGACAGGATTGCGCTACGGTTCTTGCCGTAATAGGAGCTAGGAAACCGAATTAGGACGCCGTGTTAATACACAGAATTAGGAAACCATGCTAGGACACCGACACCCATACCTTTCTGGCTCTCGGACCATCGAATTCCGCGAAATAAATTCCCTGCCAAGTTCCGAGCTTCAGTCGTCCT
Organism: Coriobacteriales bacterium; assembly: GCA_050946255.1. Lineage (GTDB taxonomy): Bacteria > Actinomycetota > Coriobacteriia > Coriobacteriales > CADBOM01 > JBMNUL01. The sequence continues at coordinate 5,549 of JBMNUL010000121.1, forward strand.
CCCTCTACGATCACCTGCTCAGAGCACCCGAGCATGCTGGACTTGATGTGAGCGGCAGAATTGCCCTCGATGTGATGGTAGCCATCCTGCCATGGGACGATCTTGTCTAGCTCTGCAAGGACGTCGCTCACGACGTTCGGGTCTGCGTTCTCGTTGATCGTCACGGCTGCAGTGGTGTGGGGAACGAACACGGTGCAAACCCCGTTCTCGATGCCGCTCCTGCTCACGATATCCTGTACTTGCCGGGTTATGTCCACGAACTGCGCGTGCCTGGTAGTGCGCACGCCGAACTCCTCATGTATCATGTCTGGGCCTCCGTGTTACGAGCGATTGCTTTCATAGTTTTCTCATCTTCACATGCAAGATTGTAAGCCGCATGACTTCAATCTAACCAACCAGTTTGCCTCGCTCAAATGGTTCTATAATTTGCCATCCAAAATGCCGTCGCCTTCCCACTTGTCACGTTCGAATGACAAAGGTATTTGAGCCAATGCGCAAATTTGCGGAATAACTCCACTAATTTTCGTATCTCCCTTTGGATGAAACCAAAGCAGAATCCTCTGATAATTCTAATTGAGATTCAGGAATGACAGGTTTACCGGGAAATCTTGGGAATTTGAAAGGGAGCATTGGATTTTCGAAATACGTTTCCAGAAATCAAGTTATCCGCAAGTTTGCTGACAATTTCAAGGATTTCAGGCAAAAGTTCGTAAAGTCCGGAGAAGAGAGGGAGGACAGGAAATGAGCAGAGACCAGTTCATATTCCCGAAGGATCCATCGCCAGATGTCAGCTATCTGGATGATGGCACGAAGGTCGTACGTGCATGTGCGTGGTCGCCTCCGGGATGCCACAGCACGGGCTGCGGCGTGAAGATGTTCATCAAGGATGGCAAGCTCGTGAAGGTTGAGGGGGATCCTGAGCACCCGCTCTCGCGTGGTCGCCTTTGCCCGAGGTGCCTCGCCATGGTGGAGTACGTGTACCACCCAGATCGCATCCTCTACCCGATGAAGCGCGCACGCGAGGATCGCGGCAAGGACAAGTTCGAGCGAATCTCATGGGACGAGGCCACGGACATCATCGTGAGCGAGACCAAGAGGATCCAGCAGGAGTACGGCTACGAGTCGGTCGTGACCTACATGGGCACTGGCCGCGAGGCAGTGACCTACGGCTTCATTTTCTCCTCGCAGGTCCTCGGAACTCCTAACACCTGTTATGCGCAGTCAGGTTGGTCCTGCATGGGACCACGCATGACTGCAATGTCGATGCTATTCGGGTCTCAATACCTAGAGCTGGATTTCGGCGGCGCCTACGAGGGGATGTGGGACAATCCCGATTTCACCCCGCCGGAGTATGTGTTCATGCTCGGCAAGGAGCCGCTCAAGTCCAATCCTGACGGGCTTTGGGGACATAGTCTCCTCGAGCTGATGAAAACGCGCGGAACCAAGCTCATCAACGTCGACCCTCGCGTGAGCTGGATAGGCTCCCGCGCAGATTATTTCCTGCAGGTCAAGCCCAACTCCGACGGCGCCCTTGTCATGGCGCTCCTGAACGTCGTGACGCAGGAAGACCTCGTCGACCATGATTTCATCGATAAATGGTGCTACGGATATGAGGAGCTGAAGGCACGTGCAGCGGAGTATCCGCCATCCTTCGCAGCCAAGGAGTGCGGCGTCCCCGAGGAGAAGATCATCGAGGTGGGCCGAATCCTCGGGACCAAGCGCTGGTCTATGCTGATCGGCGTTGCCACCGACCAGAACCCCAACGGGTGCCAGGTCGTCCAGGGACTGTGCGACCTGGTCGCGATCACCGGTAACTTGGATGTCCCCGGTGGAACCGTCATGGGCCTGAACATGGAGTTCGATATGGACATGACCACTGCGGTTCCGGAGTCTGCGCAAGGCAAGACAATTGGCTGGGACGAGTACCCGATTCTTCCGGTGATGCTCAACACCACCCATCCCGACCTCACGCTCGAGGCCTTGGAGACCGACAAGCCGTATCCTCTGAAGATGGCCTGGATTGACTCCACCAACCTCTTGTCCCCGACATGCTCCGCTCAGCCCAAGCGCTGGCATGACGCGCTCAACCGCATGGAGTTCATCGTGGCGAAGGACACGTTCATGAACCCGACGATCATGGCTCTAGCCGACATCGTTCTCCCGGTATCCACATGGGCCGAGCACAATGGCGTTGTGAAGAACAACAACGGCTGCCAGATGGGCATTTTCGGCGCACTGCGCGGAGAAGTACAGGTAGGCGAGGCGATGGGCGACCTCGAGATGTTCATCCACTTCGGTAAAGCATTCCATGGCAAGG
>JBMNUL010000122.1:0-7849 GCA_050946255.1 Coriobacteriales bacterium
ACCGTTTTCAAGTTCCATGGAAACGATCAGAGCCGATGTATCGTAACGGGTCTTGCCACCTAGCCTGCTGATGTTGCCGGAGCTGATGCCAGCCGACTCCAACTGCCCCTCGACGCTGCTTGCAACAGCACCATTGCCCCCAACGATTATCGCCTTTGTCGCGCCTGACTTCGTTATCGCAGAGAGAGTGCCATCAGATAGAGTGCCGTCATTCTCTGCGAGCAAGATGGGAGCACCCTTGACGTAGCTGTAAGGTGCTATCGAGAGAGAGTCTGGGAAATTCTTGCCGCAGGCTATTATCACCGTGTCTGGATCTGTGCTGGAGGCATCGATGACGGCGTCCATGATATCAACCGCAGTATCCTGACGGGTCTTGCCGGACAAGCGGGTGACTTCGATGCCCATTCCCTCTATGGAGCTCTCTACGTCCGAGCTGACCGCGGCAGTGCCGCCGACAATCAGCACATTCGTGACGCCAAGGGACTCGAGTTCATCGGATGCAGATGTTGAAAGCTCGTCGGAATTGGTCAGGATAACCGGGGTATTGTGGACACCAGCCAGAGAGCTTGCGGCCAGTGCATCAGGGAAGTTCTCACCGGATGCGACAACTGCGTATTCACTGCTATCGAAGCCCTCTTCAACGATGGCCCCCATGGTTAGATAGCGGTCCTTCCCGGAAATCCTCATCCAGTTTGCCTCAGCGGTCTCTGTGATCTGGTTGGTGATCTCGAAGGCCACCCAATGCTCTGCGCTCATCGCGGTGGTCAGGGCGTTGAAATGCATCGTGGAGTTGAGATCGATGGGAATCTCGAATGTCGAGTTCTCGCCGGAAGCAGATTGATTCTCGTAAACCTGCCCATTGACGAAAACCTTGGTATATGTGCTGCTCTCAACGGTGAGGATCGCAGTGGCATTGCCATCATTGTCCACGTTCACGCTCTCGATTGACCAGACCTTGTTACGCCTGGAAGTGCTCTTTCCCTTGCTGTAAGTCGAGGTGAGGTCGGAGTTGCTGGAATCGTAGACGCCCCTGTTGAGGATAGTCGAATTGTCGACAGTCTGCAGCGCGTCGAGACCCCACACGGCGACCTCTAGAACTCGCCCGTACGGCTGGTCGGAGTCGTAAGCATAGGACTTGTCCTCCTTCTGCGCAGTGAGGCTGTCGAGGGTCGTCTGCTCATCTTCGCTCAGACCCTCATAGGCAGCCTGAGTTGCGTTGATGCGAGCTGCATCGGCATTTGTGACCTCCATTGCATCTGGAAGCTTTCTGATCATGGCCTTGACTGCTTCAATCTGACTTTCACTCAGGGTGAGCGTGGAGTCGGTCTTGCTCACCGTGGCAACGCAGTCCACCCAGGAGTCGCTGGTGGAGTTGTGGAAGGCCAGGGTGAACGGACTCTCGATCTGGTCCGCGGAGAGCTCTAGGGAGAACTTCGAGTCGGAGATAGCAACGGTGTTCGTGGCGGAGGCAGCATCAGTGGAGCTGCCGATGAACGCCTTGTCGTAGGTCGAGTCGGACATCGTCAGGTCCAGAGTCTCGCTGTAGCTGTTGGAGTTGGGACCGCCCAGGGTCTCGAGGGTCGCCACGTCGGAGGTGGCGATGCCCGTCGAGTTGGTGACCGTCAGGTCTTGGGTGTAGTCGTAATCTCCGGTGACAAGCGTCAATGCTGACTGGTCCAGCGTCAACTGACGCGGATAGAAGGCCCTTGCCAGCGTGTTGTCGCCGGCCAGATAGCCCTCATAGTACCTTTGAGAGATGGTGACCACCGGGATGTAGCTGGTATCGGAGGTGATGGGGATGTCAAAGTACCACGCCCCGTCGGAATCCTGCTGGCCGACAACCCAATTTGACGTGTCGACGCCGTTTGCCACAGCCTCCTCGTAGGTGCCGACGAACAGGTAGTGGTATCCGGAGCTGCTGAGCGTCACGCGGAACGTGCTTCCGTCGTCTGTGATCACAGCCTTGGTGACCTTGAACATTCCTGTGTTGTTGGTGACGGTTAGCTCTATGTCAGTTGACGAACTTGGGACTTCCGTAGAGTCGCTGGTCTTGGTCAGATCGCTGAACGTGAAGTAGTTGTCTTTGCTTCCACTCCACTTGCCAGCATTAGAAGTTCCCGAGGAGCTCTCGTAATGGCTTGTATAGCGCATCACGAAGTAGATATCCTGGTCCGCTCCGTCATCGAGCAAGGTGATCAATTCGTCCTTTGTGACCGGCACAACGTATGTGTAACCGAAAACTACGCCGCTGCCATCGTTGTACTTGAAGGTAGATCCATCGAAAGCGTAAGATTCCGTGGTGCTGTCGCCATAGCGGATTGGAATGCCCTCGATCACGTCGGCAGTGGAAGCATCATCTGGCGCCTCGCTCCTCTTGCCGATGTACATTGCGTCGTATTTCACAGCCCCATTGGTATCGGGGGATGTGGTTATGTTCAAGACGAGGTAGGCATTGTCTCCGCTCACGACCGCATAGGACGAATAGTCTCCATCCATTAGGGTCGCCATGCCCATCGACGAATTCGCCGTCATCGAATACGTGCCATCTTCGAGCGTCGTGGACTCAGGTGCAATAGATTGCACAGATGCCCCAGATTCAGCTGAAGCTTCCTCTGCAACTGCCGGCACTGTCGGCATCATTCCCAAGGCGAACAACGCAGACATCAACACCGAAAATATCTTTCCTGTTCTTCCTTGCATAACCCCACTGTTCCTTTCAGGTTCGAAAACCTTTCTGACTTTCGGCCAGTTTCCCAGATTGCGGAAATGCCCTCGGCGGCGCGCTTCGAAGACCATGAAATTGAAGTGGGAAATAAAAAAGCCGCTTCATGAAAATGAAGCGGCTATTACCAACCTTGCGTTCCCCCCAGTGGCAAACCCAATGGGTTCAAGCGAAACATTAAAGCATTTTGCCATGGCTCGTAGCAGCTTGCTTCAAGCAGATGAGACGGTATTCTGACTCGGCCTTCGGCCTCACAGTAGCGGCACTGTCCAGGATTTGCACCTGGTTCCCCGCTCTTCATCCGCAATCTATTCCATTGTGAAGCTGCAATTTCAGGTCGTTGAGAACTTTAGAAAAACCCAAAATGCAAATTGATTGTACTAAATTGCAGCATTTTCAGTCAACTTTGCACCATACAGCCGAAAAGCTTCTACATCCAGCTTCCGCGCGCAGTGTCAAATGGGTAGTTTTCCTGCAGTTCTTCCACATAACAATTATGTTCGCTTACACTCTGACATAAAAACTGTAATATTTGAATGTATTTGAAAATCAGCGTCTTTCCACTGCGGCGAAAAGGAAACGGGTGAACCCAAACCGAAACCTGTATTTCAAAGACGCAGATAAAGAGGTGATGGGTGATGGGCTCTACTGTCCGAACGAACTCCGGAAAGGTTCATGGCAAAGAATCAGATGGAGTGCTCAAATGGCTGGGCATTCCCTTCGGCAAGCCTCCTGTAGGAGAACTCAGATACAGGAGGGCGCAGCCGGCAGATCCCTGGGATGGAACTTTGGAATGCGACCATTTTGGAAACGCACCATTCCAATTCGCCGGAGGAGGAATGGCCGAGCTTAACGTCCAGTGGTGCGAGCCGAGCGAAGACTGTCTTTATCTGAACGTCTGGGCACCAGAGAACACCACCCCTTCTGACCGGCGACCGGTGTTCGTGTGGATATACGGTGGGGCAAACCACATGGGCGAGAGTTCCGATCCTCAATATGACATGTCGTTGTTTGCGAAAGACGGTGTCGTGGGGATCTCCTTCAACTACCGTCTTGGGCCTCTCGGTTTCTACGACTTCAGCAATATGAGCGACAGGTTCGACTCCAACAACGCCGTCTCGGACATGTTGGTGGCGTTGCAGTGGGTCCAAGACAACATTGCGAACTTCGGAGGCGACCCCGACAACGTGACTATATGTGGTGAGTCGGCCGGAGGACAGATGGTCTATGCCGCGCTCATCTGCCCTGCATGCAAAGGGCTTTTCACAAGGGCCATCGCCATGAGTGGACTTGCCGGGAACATCACGGACCACATTCTCCACGACCTTGGAACCTCGATTTTCCTAGAGGAGCTCGGGCTCGACGAGAGCAATATCGACGATCTCGCCGATATGCCGATAGAGAAGATCACACCTGCCGCCCAGACGATGTTCGTGCAGAACGATATCAGGCACCCGGGGATATTCTTCCCAGGTCCGACACTAGATGGGGACTTGATCCCCGACTACGTGTGGAAGTGTCTTGACAATGGATCGGCCAAGGGCAAGAGCGTAATCATAGGCACCTGCCACGACGAGGGCAACCTCTTCACCGCCACCAAATCCGTTCCCAGCACATGGGAGGGAATAGAGAAAATGTTCTCCGAGAACGGCTACGCCGAAAAGATACCCCTGATGAAGAAGCTGTACGGTGGCAAGCCGGAAATCGCAAGCGCAAGCGAGATCATGCGAGACCGCATGTTCTGGGTCGATGCGGTCAGATGCGCCCTGGCACAATGTGGCAAGGGCGACACCTACATGTATCGTTTCGACTACGTGCCCACAACCGCGGCAATGCTCAAGTTGAATGCCACACACTCCATGGACCTCTCACCCACATTCGGATATTTCCCCGACGACAAGAACTCGTTCTGGTATGGCACTCCAACCACTGCTGAGAAAAGGCTCACCTCCTATCTGCACGGCTCGTTCGTCAACTTCTGCAAAAACGGGGATCCGAACGGGAACCCCAGCACTGGCATCCCGGTCAAATGGCCAAAGTACGACAAATATGGAAGACAGACCATGCTCGTGGACATCGAATGCAGCGTTGTGAAGAACCCAAATAGAGAGCTGTTCGACGCCTGGGAGGACATCTCCCTTTACATGTGACCTTGCGATAGGAAACAATGGGAAAGCCGAGCTGAGGAGACTGCCTGCAAGTTTATCTTGGTCGAGGGAAGTTTCAATGGATCACTGCTGGTTTCAATGTTTCAGTAGGCAAAAAGCATGAACAGAGGAAAGAGGAATTGCCGATGGAAAGAAAGTACCCGAACCTTTGCAGCCCGATAACCATCGGGAGGGTGAGATATAGAAACAGGATGTTCTCGGCCCCGATGGGAGGTACCGACATCACAAACGATGGTTGCATTGGTCCAAAGTCCACCGCATTCTACGAGCTGCGCGCCAAGGGCGGCGCGGCCGCCGTCACTGTGAGCGAGTGCATGGTTCATCCCAAGACCGACGGGTCGCATGCATATCATCTGAGCACCAAGATCCTCAACTCCTTGGCATGCGCGACTTACACGGCCGATGCGATCAGGCGCCATGGTGCAATGCCGAGCCTCGAGCTATCCCATTCCGGAATGTACGCTGGGACCTATATGACGGACAAGACCCGTCAGCACGAGATGCACCAGTGGGGACCTTCCGATACCGTGCGTCCAGATGGGGTCGAAGTCCGCGCCTTGGACAAGGACCTGATAGACGACATCATCAAATCCTACGGAGAGGTAGCCGGTCTGGCCAAGCGCGCGGGATTCGAGATGCTGATGATCCACGGTGGGCACGGCTGGCTGATCAACCAGTTCCTATCCCCGTTCTTCAACAAGAGGACCGACGAGTATGGCGGCTCGTTGGAGAACCGATGCAGATTCGCACTGGAAGTACTGCAGTCAGTGCGAAAGGCAGTGGGCCCAGGGTTTCCAATCGAGTTCAGGATGAGCGGGGACGAGTTCATCGACGGTGGATACCACCTAGACGAGGCGGCGCGAATCGCCCAGATCCTGCAGCAAGAGGCAGATATCATCCACGTTTCCGCCGGAACCTACCAGAGGGGATTCGGACACACGCATCCGTCCATGTTCGCCGAACATGGATGCAACGTCTACCTTGCCGAAGAGATCAAGAAGCACGTCGATGTGCCAGTTGCCACAATCGGCGCTCTGAACGACCCGGAAATGATGGAGGACATCATCGCATCTGGCAAGGCCGACATCACGTACATGGCCAGGGCTCTTCTCGCAGACCACGAGCTCCCAAGAAAGGTCACAGAGGGGCGCGACGACGAAATCGTCCATTGCCTCAGGTGCTTCGTGTGCATGGCGGAGCGCGCGGAGACATCTACGAGACGTTGCTCGGTCAACCCGCTGATAGGCCGCGAGATGGATGGCACCGAGATCCAGCCCGCCCCAATTAAACGCAAGGTCTTGGTTGCCGGCGGGGGCCCAGGAGGTCTCTACGCCGCATATACTGCAGCAAGGCGCGGGCATGAGGTGGTGCTTTGCGAGAAGGCCGACCGCACAGGAGGAATTCTCAAGAGCGAGGAGGCCATACCCTTCAAGCACTCGATGTACGAGCTCGGCGAAACTTACAGGCTCCTCTGCGAGAGAGCGGGGGTCGAGATCCGCACCAACACCGAGGTAACTCCCGAATACGTGGAGAAGGAGGGCGCATACGCTCTTATCGTTGCCGTCGGCTCCAGGCCGTTGGTTCCGCCAATTCCGGGACTTGACGGACCGAACGTGATCATCGTGAACGATTACTACCTAAAGCAGGACAAGGTTGCCGATGACGTGGTGGTTTTCGGAGGCGGACTCGCAGGATGCGAATGCGCCGTGCACCTTGGAATGCAGGGCAAGAACGTCCACATCGTGGAGATGATGGACAAGCTTGCACCGGATGCAAACGTCAGGCATCGCCCATTGCTGATGGCCGAGGTCGACAAGTATGTGACCGCCCACACGGGCTGCAAGGGCAAAGAGGTGACGGCAGATGGAGTGGTCTGCGAGGATGCAGACGGCAACACAGTGCTGGTTCCCGGCAAGACTGTGATTTGCGCTCTTGGCCAGCGCTCGCGCACCGATGTCGTGGACGCCCTGCGAGACTCCGCACCTTACGTAGCAGTTATTGGAGATGCCGCCAAGGTGTCCACGATTACCAATGCGGTCTATTGGGGATATCACGCTGCCCTAGACATCTAGCCCAGCCATCTAATAGAGAGAAACAGGGGCTCATTCTCCCAGATGTGTAGTTGCCGGAAGCTCCGGTGATTCGCATCTGGAGGATGGGCCCTCACCATTCCCGGGGAGAAACCGTCTTAAGTCTCGGAAGCGAGCAAGGGGCGATGAAACCTCACATCCCCAGCGCGATACTGTCAGAGACTCCGACGTCCCCCAGGAAAATGAAACTCGTCCTTCCCGGCGCGATACTGTCGGAGACTTCGACAGAACGTTGAGAGAAGTGGAGCACAACACGCCTCCATCGAGATCAGATGACAAGATTTTGTACTGATACTGAATTGGTATTGAAAAAAGAGGCTCGAATCGCCTCTCTGTCGTGCAAGAGTTGTAACGAATTCAATTTCAAAACTGAATTAAACTGTATTTTTGAAGTTGGATTTATATTGACATTTTCTTGTTGGCAACATCGCAGCCTTCGGAAAGAGCTTATTGAGTCCCACAAAGTTGCGATGAAATATTTTTAGGTCTCTCAACCGAAAAGAAAGAGGGCAGAAAATATGGCACGTTACACCAATCCTAGGGACGTCTATCATGGGCCTGGATGCCTCGCGGAACTGAAGAACCTCAAGGGCAAAAAAGCAGTGATCTGCGTAGGAGGCGGCTCGATGAAGAGAGCTGGATTCCTGCAGAAGGCAGATGACTACCTGCATGAGGCCGGCTTCGAGACCAAGATCATCGAGGGCATCGAGTCCGACCCAAGTGTCGACACCGTCATGAAAGGCGCTCAGGTAATGCTCGACTTCGAGCCCGACTGGATTGTCGCAATGGGAGGCGGATCTGCAATCGACGCCTCGAAGGCAATGTGGATCAAGTACGAGTATCCAGAGCTCGCCTTCGAGGATATGCTC
>JBMNUL010000123.1:0-7722 GCA_050946255.1 Coriobacteriales bacterium
TGCTCCAATTGGGTTGAAGTAGCGGAGCAGCACGACGTTCCACTCGGGATCGGACGCGCTCAGGTCCATGAGAATCTGCTCGATCATCCACTTTGTCCACCCGTAGGGGCTGGCCGGAGACTGGCGCTCCATCGTCTCCTTGTACGGAACCGGATTGTTGCCATAGACTGTGGCGGAGCTGGAGAAGACGATCGACTTCACCCCATGGTCGCGCATTGCCTCGCAGAGGACGATGGTGCCCGAGATGTTGTTGCCATAGTATTCGAGCGGCTTCTGAACCGACTCGCCTACAGCCTTGAGACCGGCGAAGTGGATGACGGCCTCGATATCGGGCTCGGCGTCGAACATCGCGTCAAGACCGGCGCGGTCGCGGATGTCGACGTTGTAGAACCTCGGCCGCGTGCCGGTGATCTTCTCGATGCGGTTGAGCGGCTCCTCCTTGGAGTTGGAGAGGTTGTCGGCAACGACCACGTCATACCCCTGCTCGACGAGCTCCACGCAAGTATGGCTGCCTATGAAGCCCGTGCCTCCGGTTACGAGAATCGTGCCCTTTCCCATCATGCTCCTCCATTTCAGCTAGCGGAAAAATCGTTTTCACGTTCTTAACACATTTTTAGTAGTCTAATGGAACATCGAGGGGATATCGCTTCGGTCTTGGCGAGAATCCGGATTATCACGGCGGATGCTCGCAAACTCCCCTGAGCCCAAGGATAAAATCAATGGAGCGGTACGAGATACCTGAGAGATACGGTGATTTTAGATGGTCGACGCAACTAGCGGATTGAACAGCACGCCGAAGGGGATGCGCGTCCACATCGCGTTCTTCGGTCGCAGAAACGTTGGGAAGTCAAGCCTGATCAACGCTCTGACCAGACAGAACACAGCACTCGTGAGCGAGGTAGCCGGGACAACCACAGACCCAGTGGAAAAGGCCATGGAGATGCTGCCCATCGGACCGGTGTTGATAATCGACACCGCCGGAATCGACGATGAGGGTGTTCTGGGAGAGGCAAGGGTCGAGCGCACGAGGGAAGTGCTGGACCGCACAGACGTGGCGGTGCTGGCCACCGACAATGGCACCTGGGGAGATTTCGAGCAGCAGATCAGCGCCGAGCTGGAGAACAAGAACATCCCCTATGTGGTGGCATTCACGAAAAGCGATTTGAGGTCAGATGCCGAGGCGGAAAATCCTTCTGTACCCGAAAGCGCTAGCGCCGTCGTCGACACCTCTTCTGAAAACCACAGCGGGATCCAGGAGCTGAAGGACGCAATCGTGGCCGCAGTTCCCGAAGAGCTCATAGAATCGAAGACGATCCTTTGCGACCTCATTCCAGGAGAAGGGCTAGCAGTGCTCGTTGTCCCGGTTGACAAGGAGGCGCCCAAGGGAAGGCTCATCCTCCCCCAGGTTCAGACGATCAGGGACCTCCTCGATGGTCATTGCAGCGCCCTTGTAGTCCAAGACACGGAGCTGGAGCACTCGCTCGGGCTCCTGCGCAATCCACCCGACATCGTGGTGACCGATTCCCAGGCGTTCGCGAAAGTCTCCTCCGTGGTTCCGCAAAACGTTCCCCTGACTGGATTTTCGATTCTCATGGCTCGTTACAAGGGAGACCTCCCCGCCCTCGTGAGAGGCGCTGGAACGCTTGCGACCCTGCACGAGGGATCGAGGGTCCTGATTGCAGAGAGCTGCACGCACCATCCAATTTGCGATGACATCGGAACTGTCAAGATCCCGAGATTGCTGAGCAAGAAGGTCGGCAAGGGACTGATAATCGACCACTGCCAGGGTGGAGAGTTCCCAAAGGACCTCGGCGGCTACGACCTCGTGATCCACTGCGGCGGGTGCATGCTCAACCGAGCTGGGATGATGAGCAGGTTGGCCCGATGCCAGGAGGCCGGGGTGCCAGTTACCAACTACGGGATGGCGATAGCGCATACGTTGGGGATTCTGCCGAGAGCCCTCCAGCCGTTCCCCGGTGCAGTGGAGATCTACAACGAATCGATGGCCGCGAAATAGCGTTCCCGAAGGCAGCGGCAAAGCGCGAGTAGCGACCTGCTTGCACGCAACAGGATTGGTTGAGAGCCCCTCCTGCATGCCTCTGACGCTTGCTTCCTGCGGGTCTTTAAGCGCACGGAGGGAACGAATCTCTAATGCCGCCGACCACGCCGCTGGGCGAGAATTTACCCTAATTTCGCCGCCGTATGAAATGAGTGTTATACTTTCACATGCGCCAATTCTCCGGTAGCTCAATTGGCAGAGCAATCGGCTGTTAACCGATGGGTTGTAGGTTCGAGTCCTACCCGGAGAGCCAGCTTGTTCTCATCCCCGCAGCAAAACGGCTGCGGGTTTTCTTTTATATGCTGAAAGCGCCATGAAAAACGGCTGCCGGGCTCTCCCCGGCAGCCGAACCTTCTCCACGATTTGGGATAATGGCTAATCCTCCAGATAGTCCTTGAGCTTGGAAGACCTTGAAGGATGGCGCAGCTTGGCAAGGGTCTTGGACTCTATCTGGCGCACCCTTTCCCTCGTGACACCAAATTCCTTGCCGACCTCCTCGAGCGTACGGGGATGCCCGTCCAGCAAACCGAACCTCAGCTCGATTACCTTGCGCTCACGGTCAGAGAGCTCGTCGAGCACTTGCCCTAGCTGCTCCTGCAGCATCGAGAAGCTTGCAGCGTCGGGAGGCGCAACTGCCGCCTGGTCCTCCACGAAGTCGCCCAGCTGGCTGTCCTCCTCTTCTCCAATGGGAGTCTCGAGCGAAACGGGCTCCTGGGAAATCTTCTGAATCTCCCTCACGCGCTCTGGCGACATATCCATCTTCTCGCCGATCTCCTCGGAAGTCGGTTCGCGCCCAAGCTCCTGGAGCAGCTGACGTTGAATGCGCACGAGCTTGTTGATTGTCTCGACCATGTGAACTGGAATCCTGATGGTGCGGGCCTGGTCGGCGATTGCGCGGGTTATGGCCTGCCTGATCCACCAAGTCGCGTAAGTGGAAAACTTGAATCCCTTCGTGTAGTCGAATTTCTCAACTGCGCGAATTAGCCCGAGATTGCCCTCCTGAATGAGGTCGAGGAACGGGAGGCCACGTCCAACGTAGCGCTTTGCAATGGATACGACCAGCCTCAGATTGGCTTCGATGAGCTGCTGCTTGGCATCGAGTCCCACCTGCTCGACCCTCGTGAGATGGCGCTTCTTCCTGCGATCTAGTTCAACGCCGTTCTCCTCGGCTTCCTCGAGCTGCTTGGTGGCCGCATTCCCGGCCTCGATCTTCATGGCGAGGTCGATCTCCTCTGATGCGGACAGCAGCGAGACCCTTCCAATCTCCTTCAGATACATCCTCACAGGATCTCCGGTGAGAGATGCGATCGACGGGTCGCTTTCTCTGGTGTTGCCACTGCGGCGGCGCTTGGACTTCGGCGCCTCCGGCATGATGATATCGACCTTCTCTGCCTCGGCCGCATCTTCATCGATGTTCTCTTCGTCGTCATCGGCACCGTCATCGACGATGTCCACACTGGTGAGAGCGTCGTCTGTGATGTCCGCCTCGCTGATCTCGATATCCTCATCGACATCGGGATCGTCGTCCTCGATAACCTCGAACCCCTCATCCGAAAGATATTTTTTCACTGATTTGTATTGCGTATCGTCTAGTGTGAGATTGTTGAAGACCTCATTGATGTCTTCCGTGGAGACCTTTTTGTCGTTCTCCTTGCCTATAGCTACGAGTTCCTTTATCTCCTTTTCGTACATATCGAGTTCTGCTGGAATTTGATTGGATGCCTCAGTTGCCATTTGCTTCCTCTCACTGATTTGAAAACACTAGCAATCGAACTTTAACTTATACTCCATTTTTTTAGATTAGGCAAATTTTTATTTTATCTCGGTGAAAGCCAATTGTCTCCCCTTTCACAAAATGAAAATCACACCGGAGCGCCACGCGAGTAATCACATATAAGCCTCTCCCGAGTAATCACACCGAAGCGCCACACGAGAATTCGCACCTGAGCTACACACGAGAATTCGCACCGGAGTTCCTCTCGAGATTGTGAATTCTCACCCTGAAATCCATGCTTTGGTGAACAATTCGAACGTCCCCTTGGTTTTCCCGCCCGGTAGATGGGGAGTTCATGATTTTTAGAGCGCTCTCCGCAGATACCTGCCATGGAGTCTGGAGCCTTGACCTCCAAAACCCACCGTCACTGTTTTCGCAGCTCGCTCAGCTTCTTCTGCATCTCGGAAATCTGGACGAACATGTCCTTGGCCTGCTCCTGCGAAATCCCCTCGTCGTACTTGACCTTCCGCTCCAGATCCGAGATCTTGTCGGACAGCTCGGCCTTGTCCCTTTCCTTTAGCATGACCTTGACCATGGACTCGGCCTCGGCAGGCGTCTTGAAAGGAGGAATTTCGAGAATCCAAATCGGCTCCGACTCTGGGCAATCGCGCATGCAGGCGGCGACCATGTCAGAAGGAGATGTGTCCGGCCCGCAATCCAGCATGATTTTCATGACCTTGGCAAACACCTCGTTGGACCACTCTCTTTCCTTCATGGCCTGAGATATCCTGGTGCGAACTCCAGGAATAGTCGCATAGGCGCACAGCAGCTGTGCCTCCCAGCGGCCCACGCCTTCCCTTGGAATGGAGACCGTGGCGGGATTTGCCTCTTGCAATCCCCCCTGTTGGCTTCCAGCACCCCCATTTCCGGGACCCCCATACAACGTGCCCTGAGGGTCACTCCCAGATGAAGGATCTGTTTCGTTTTGAAAGCCATAATCGCCATCATCCCGCGCATCTGAGTACACGCGTGGAACCGGCGCATTGTCGAGCTCTCTTCTCACCCTCGGGAATTCGATCTTGAAGATGTCGGAGATGTAGTTCACATATTCGTCGGAGAGTATAGAATCCCTGACCGGAACCAGCGGCTCGAGAACCTTCGGGAGGGCCAACGCCCTATTCTCCGGCGTCGAAAGGTCGAAAGAGGCGACCTTGCGGTCTATCACGTACTTGAGGAGTGGAACTGCAGCATCTAGCACCTTCTGCATTCCGTCACTCCCCTCGGATGCGATGTACTCCGCAGGATCCATGTTGTTCGGGATGGTGCCAACGCTCAGGGTGACCTGACGTCCACCCGACTCCGGCGCAACCGATGTGGTGATGAGGTCCGCCGCGCGATCCGCCGCGTGCTGTCCTGCCGCATCGCCATCGAAAAGGTAGATGACGTTGGCGGAGAACCTCGTGAGCAACTTGACGTGTTGCGGGGTCAAAGCCGTTCCAAGAGTTGCCACCGTGTTTTCGAAACCTGCCCCGTGCATGGCGATCACATCGGTATACCCCTCCACCACAATGGAAGTGTCATTGTTCACTATCGCGGATTTCGCGAAGTCGATTCCAAAGAGGTTGTTCCGCTTTGAGAAGAGCGGGCAATTGGAGGTGTTTATGTACTTGGGCTCTCCCTGCCCGATAACCCTGCCTCCAAAGGCGATGGTCCTCCCCTGCAGGTCTCTGATCGGAAACATCACCCTGTTGTAGAACCTGTCCCTGGCCGTGCCCCTGTCCGTGACAAGCGCGACGTTGGCATCCACCATCTCCTTTGTGGTGAATCCCTTCGATTTGAGATATCTCACTAGGGAGTTCCCGCCCGGGGCATAGCCGAGGTTCCACTTCTTCGGAATCTGCCCGCCGAGCCCGCGCTTGGACAGGTATGACCTGGCTTTGTCGCACTCCGACGACTTGCCCCGCATAAGCTGCAGGTGATAGAAGCTTGCCGTCTCCTCGCAGACTGCAAACAGGCGGGCACGATAACCGGATGGCATCCCGCCTCTCTCTTCCTTTATCGTGATCCCAGCTTTGTCCGCTAGAAACCTCACGGCCTCCGGGAAGTCGAACTGCTCCTTTTGCATGAGGAACTTGAATACGTCCCCACCTTGACCGCAGCCGAAGCAATGCCATGTCTGGGTCTGCCCGCTCACCTTGAAAGACGGAGTCTTCTCGTTGTGGAAGGGGCAGCATCCCCAGTAATCCCTGCCGCGACGCTTCAGCTGAACGTATTCGGAGACGACTGATACGATGTCGGTGGCCTCTCGCACGCGCGCTATGTCATCATCTGAGATAAGTGGCATGTGGGCCTCCCTCCATCTATCGTTTTCCCACGTCGGTATTCGTTATAAAAGATATCACGGACTGCATGTCCAATATGACGAGAACCGCCCGGCTCCTTCAACAGGAGACCGGGCGGAAATTCCCTAATCGATAGTTCGTGATGCGAATTCGCCAACTAGATGATTGCGAACACCGGCACGAACACGAGGCTCACAACGGTCATGAGCTTGATGAGGATGTTCATCGAAGGACCAGAGGTGTCCTTGAACGGATCTCCCACGGTGTCGCCGACGACGGCAGCCTTGTGGGCCTCAGAGCCCTTGCCACCGTAGTTGCCACCCTCGATGTACTTCTTCGCGTTGTCCCAAGCGCCTCCGGCGTTAGCCATGAAGATAGCCATCAGGAAACCGGTGATGAGTGCACCAGCGAGAAGTCCGCAGAGCATCTGCACATCGATGAGCCCGACGATGATGGGCACGACGATGGCGATGACGCCAGGAAGGATCATCTGATGCAGAGCGGCGTTCGTGGAAATCGCCACGCACTTCTCGGGGTCTGGGTCGGCCTTGCCCTCGAGGAGTCCTGGAATCTCGCGGAACTGGCGACGGACCTCGACGATCATCTTGTTGGCAGCCTTGGAGACTGCGCCCATCGTGAGAGCGCCGAACAGGAACACGAGCATGCCGCCGATGAAGAGCCCGGCCACGACCAGCGGGTTGGTGAGCGTGATGTCGAGGTTCATGCCAAGACCCTCGGCGGTGACCCTGAACGAGAAGAACAGGGAGAGTGCCGTGAGTCCTGCGGAACCGATTGCAAAGCCCTTGGCGATAGCAGCAGTGGTGTTTCCGACGGAGTCGAGCTTGTCGGTGCGCTCGCGGACCTCAGGAGGAAGCTCTGCCATCTCGGCAACGCCACCGGCGTTGTCGGCAACAGGACCGTAGGCATCGACGCCGACGGTGATTGCGGTGGTGGAGAGCATTCCGATTGCCGCGAGGCCGATACCATAGACACCGAACGTCGTTGCGGTATCACCTGTCAGAGGAACCGGATAGGCAAGCAGCGCGACATTGTATGCAACGAGAATTGCAACAGCCACGATGATGATGGGAATGACAGTGGAAAGCATTCCGGTGCCAAGTCCGGAGATGATGTTGGTGGCAGCGCCGGTTTCAGATGCCTTGGCGATCTTCTTGACCTGGCTGTACTTGTCAGAGCAGAAGTACTCGGTGGACTTGCCGATTCCGAGTCCTGCAGCAAGGCCGATGATCACGGAGACGGCGAACCACATGGCGTTGATGTCGCCATCGGACATGATGGTCCAGAGGTAGCAGATGATGATGACTGCGACGACCTCGATCACTGCTGCCGTATAGGTGCCCCTGTTGAGGGCATTGTGAAGCTTGCTCTCGTCCTTGGTGTTGACTACGTAGATGCCGATGATGGAAGCAATGATTCCAAGGGCAGCGATCATGAGAGGAGTGAGGATTGCCAGGGTGACATCTCCAGGATTTAGGAGGACGCCAGACATCGAAACGGCGAGAAGCATCGGGGCGAGAATGGAACCGCAGAACGACTCGTAGAGGTCGGCGCCCATGCCGGCGACGTCTCCGACGTTGTCTCCCACG
>JBMNUL010000124.1:0-7703 GCA_050946255.1 Coriobacteriales bacterium
GCAGTGTGCAGACGCCCTCCAGCAGCACCGATCTTTCTCGTCAGCTCGGATTCAACCGCCATGTGGATGTCCTCGTCGTTGTCGTCGAAGACGAAATCCCCGTTCTCGATCTCCTCCGCGACCTCGACAAGCCCCTTCTCGATTTCCTCGGCATCCTCTTTTGATATGATTCCGCATTTTCCGAGCATGCGGGCATGGGAGATGGAAGCGGTGATGTCGCTTTTCCACATCTTCCTGTCAACTGAGAGAGAGGCTCCGAAGCTCTGGGTGAAAGCCTCTGGGCTTGCCTCGAACCTTCCTCCCCAAAGAGCTTTGTTGCCCGCCGTTTCCTTATCTTTGTTGCCGGAAACTTCTGCCATGAAATTCTCCTGATTGCCTGTTCCGCGAAGCATTCCGCATCCTCCGGAACCTCTGTATAAAAATTACATTCCAAATCCATCTGCAGCCGTGAAATCATTCGGTTGCAGATGGATTAACGAAAACCTTCGGAGGGCTGGAGCAGGCCTCCAGTCCCCCGAAGTACGCAAGTTGTCAATGAATCTGGTTAATTATCGCGCCTCTTGCTGGCCCAGACCTTGGTGGGAAGACCGAAAAGCTCGATGAAGCCGGCAGACGCGGAATGGTTGAACGTATCTGCCGCGTCGTAGGTTGCGAGGCTGTAGTCATAGAGGGAGTCATCGCTCTTGCGGCCGACGACGGTGCAGGAACCCTTGTAGAGGCGCAGCCTGACCGTGCCGTTGACCGGCTGCTGGGTATAGGCGAAGAAAGCGTCCATCGCGTTCTTCAGCGGCGAATACCAGAGCCCGTTGTAGACGGTGGTAGCCCAATCGTGTTCCATCTTCAGCTTGTAGTGCAGGGTCTCGCGCTCCAGGCACATATCCTCGAGGGCCTTGTGAGCCTCGATGATCGCCATTGCGCCGGGCTGCTCGTAGCACTCGCGGGACTTGACGCCCACAAGGCGGTTCTCGATCATGTCGATGCGCCCGTAGCCATTGCGTCCGGAAATCTCGTTCATCTTGAGGATGAGCTGATGGAGGCTCATCTTCTCGCCGTTGACTGCAACCGGCTTGCCATGCTCGAACTCAAGTTCCACATACTCGGGCTTGTCGGGAGCATCGAGCGGGGAAACGGTCATCGTGTAGATGTCCTCCTGCGGCTCGTTCCACGGATCCTCGAGGTAACCACACTCGATTGCGCGCCCCCAGAGATTGTCGTCGATCGAATAAGGCGATGCCTTTGTGGTGGGAACCGGAACGCCATGCTCGGCGGCCCAATCCATCTCCTCCTCGCGGGTGTGGAGGTCCCACTCGCGCACGGGGGCGATGATCTCGATGCTGGGGTCGAGAGCGCGGATTCCAACCTCGAAACGCACCTGGTCATTGCCCTTGCCAGTGCATCCGTGGGCAATGTAGTGTGCGCCGTGCTCGTGAGCTACCTCTACCAGGTGCTTGACGATCACGGGGCGGGACAGAGCCGAGAGAAGCGGGTACTTGTTCTCGTACATGGCGTTGGCGTAGATCGCCTTGTCGATGAAATCGTCGCAGAACTCATCGCGCATGTCGACGACTATCGACTCGATTGCGCCTATCTTGAGAGCCTTCTGGCGCACTGCCTCCAGATCGGACCTCTCCTGTCCCACATCACCTGCAACGCAGATAACGTCGAGGTCCTTGTTATCCATGAGCCATTTGATGCATACGGACGTGTCAAGTCCACCAGAATATGCCAGAACGACCTTTTCTCTGCTCATATCTCAATCTCCTTGTCCCCGGCACTCGATTGCCGGACCAACAAATCTCCCGGAGCTCACGCACCGGCATCCGATAAATTCCCCGGCAAACATTTGCCGATGGAACAATTTCCCAACAAAACTTGAACTGTAAGGCTCAACTACGAGCTGGAGCCAAATGAACTCCGCTGCAAGCTCGGATCCAGAGAGTTTCGTTTCCACCTGAAGCGATTGGCGGAACAACCCGAAACCCTATCCGTGCATCCTCCGGATCCCGCCCTCGAACTCTTCTGCCATCTCGTCGGTTCTTCCTATGACGAGAATCGTGTCGTCACCTGCGATGGTGCCCATCACCTGGGGAAGGTCTGCGGCATCTAGCGCGGCGGCCACACCAGAGGCAACACCTGGGGATACCTTTATTACCACCAGGTTGCCGGTTCGCTCAATGCTCGTGACCATGCTCTGGACCATGCGCTTGAGGTTCAGGTCCTCTGCCAGCACGTAGCTGCCGTCGGTGGACTTCCTCAAGCCCATCTCGCTGATATCTCGCGAGATCGTGGCCTGAGTGCACTGATAGCCCCTTGCAACCAGCCTGTCCACCAGATCGCGCTGGGTCTTTATGTTCTCGCTCCTGATAATCTGTCGGATCACCGTATGTCGCTCATCGCGCTTCTTCATTAATTCGGCCTCCTTCTATCTCCGGAATCGACCTACGCGAGCACCAGGGAAACAAGCGCCTTCTGTGCATGCAGCCTGTTCTCGGCCTCATCGAAAATAACCGATTGTGGACCGTCCATGACCTCATCGGTAACCTCCTCACCGCGGTGCGCGGGAAGGCAGTGCAGGAAAATCGCGCTTTCCTTGGCATGTGACATCAGTTCTGAATTCACCTGGTATCCCTCGAAATCTGCCAGCCTCTTGTCGTGCTCGGCTTCCTCGCCCATCGAGGTCCATGTGTCGGTCACCACGATATCCACGTTCTCGACGGCAGAAACAGGGTCGCTCATGATGCGAAGGCTGGCACCAGTTGCCTCTGCTGCCTTCTCGCACTCGGCGAAAATGTCCCCATTGGGCTCATATCCGGAAGGCGAGGCGATGTTGACGTTCATTCCGGTCAGCGCACCACCCTCGAGATATGTGTTGGCCATGTTGTTTCCGTCCCCGATATATGCCATCGTGAGACCCTCGATCTTTCCGAGGTGCTCCCTGATCGTCAGCAGATCGGCGAGCACCTGACACGGGTGGAAATCATCGGTGAGGGCATTGATGACGGGAATCGATGCCCAGTGAGCGACTTCTTCCACCTTCGCCTGGGCGAATGTGCGCAGGACGATGGCGTCCACGAAACGCTCCAGAACGAGAGTGGTGTCGTGAATTGTCTCGCCCCTTGAAAAAGCCGAGTTGGAATCCGCCATGATAATGGAATGGGCCCCGAGCCTCGTGACCCCAACGTCAAAGGAGTTGCGGGTCCTCATCGAGGGCTTCTCCAATATGATCGCCACTGCCTTGTCGACATAGGGCTTCTCGTGGATTCCAGCAGCCCAATCGGCCTTCTGCTTTGCCGCTGTGTCGAGCACCAGCTTGACCTCTTCGGGGGACAGGTCGAGCAACCTCAGCACATCCCTTCCGGCCAGTGGGTTTCCAGCATATGGATTTTCAGTCATATCACATCCCCTAATTCTCTTCAAAGCCCGAATGGAATCAGGCCTCGATCTCGTCGAAGATCTGAGCGAGCCTCTCTATCATCACGTCCACGTCCTCCTTCGTGCAGATAAGCGGTGGCACGAACCGCAAGACGTCCTTCTTGGGGTTGTTGAGCACCAGCCCCTTTTCCAGCCCCTTCGAAACTACCTCGGGTGCAATATCTTTCTTCAGCTTCGCACCGCGCATGAGGCCCATTCCCCTGACGAGCTCGACCATGTCCAGCGAGGAAAGCCTCTCGGCGAGGTACTCGCCTACGATCTCGGCATTCTCGCCCAAATGCTCGGAAATCAACGTGTCTATCGTCGCGTTGGAGACGGAAATGGCGAACTGGTTTCCGCCGAATGTCGAGCCGTGGTCACCTGGCTGGAAAGCGTCTGCAACTTCCGCACGGGCGGCGAAGGCCCCCATCGGGACTCCGTTCGCGATTCCCTTGGCCATCGTCACGATATCGGGTACGATTCCGAAACGCTGGAAGCAGAACGGGTAGGTGCCACAGCGGAAGAAACCGGTCTGGACCTCGTCAATGATCATGAGGATCTGACGCTTCTCGGTCTCCTCGCGAAGTGCTTCCAGGTACTCCGCGGTGCAGGGATTGACCCCGCTCTCCCCCTGGATGCACTCGACGATTACTGCGCAGACCTCGCCTGTAGCGGGGTCATCGAGGGCAGCGAGGAAGGAGTCTATGCTGTTCGGCTCTATTTGGGTGAAGCCATCTGGCAGCGGTTTGAAAATTTCCTGCTTCGAGGGCTGTCCGGTCGCTGCAATCGTGGCGAGCGTCCTTCCGTGGAACGAGTCTCTCAAGAAGAGAATCGTCTTGGCGTTCTTGCGTCCGATTGCATCGGAGTACCTGCGCGCAAGCTTAAAGGCCCCCTCGTTTGCCTCGGCTCCAGAATTGCAGAAGAAAGTCTTGTAATCTTGCTTCTTCGAGTCATCCTCTATGTGCGCGTTCATGAGGCCGCTGATCTTCTCGGCCAGCTCTCCCCTGCCGTTGACATAGTAGTAATTGCTGGTCTGAACGAGCTTGGCAGCCTGCTCTTGCATGGCTGCGACAACCGCCGGATGCGAATGCCCAAGCCCCACGACGGCGATTCCCGCGAGAAAGTCGAGGTACTCCTTGCCCTCGGTGTCGTAAAGTTTCATGCCATGGCCCTCGACGAACTCCACGGGCTTCCTCCCGTAGGTGTGCATGACGTATTTGTCCTCGAGCTTCTTCTCCTGCTCGAAATCTGGTGTCATCAAGACTCCCATTTCCAACTCCTTGCCATTCGATTGAAAAACCTGAGGTGCTACTGAAGCTTCGCCGCGAGATTCGCAAGCGGGAACGTCTCGAACCCGTTGTCATCTCCATCTAGTCTCTTGTCTCTCGCCACCATCGTTCCAACACCCTTGTTCGTGAAAATCTCAAGCAGGAGGGCATGTGGAACCGTGCCGTTGAGAAGGTGGGCACGTGGCACTCCCTCCGAGAGAGCCTTCACGATCGCGTTCATCTTGGGAATCATCCCCTTTGTGAGAGTTCCGCTCTCGAGCATTTCCTTCGCCTCTGTGAGCGTCATCCTGGAAATGAGCGATCCCTTGTCCTCGAAGTCGAGGTAGAGCCCGTCGACATCGGACAGGAACACGACCTTGTGAGCGCCAATTGAAGCGGCGATCTCGCCGGCAACTGCATCGGCGTTGATGTTGTAGTAGGTCTTGCGGTCCTCACTTGTGGCAATCGAGGCTATCACGGGGATGTAATCGGAGGCGAGAAGGTCCTTGATGTAGGTGCTGTCAACCGACTTGACGCGTCCAGCGTAGATGTGCTCCTCATCGTAAGGCTCGGCAATGATCGTGGAGGCATCGACTCCCGACATTCCAACTGCGATGTATCCATGCCTGTTCATCGCACCGACGAGCTCGGTGTTGACCTTTCCGATCAGGACCATCTTCACGACGTCCATGGTCTCCTCATCGGTGACCCTCAGCCCATCCACGAACTTGGGCTCGATTCCCATCTTGCCAAGGGTCGCGTTGATGTCTGCACCGCCGCCATGCACGATGATCGGATTGAGCCCCATCAGCTTGAGCAAGACGATATCGCTCATGACGCTGGCGCGCAGGCTGTGATCTACCATCGCGGCCCCACCATACTTGATGACGACCGTCTTCCCAGTTGCGTTCTTGACCCAGGGAAGCGCCTCGATGAGGATCTGGGCGAGCTGCTCGAGCTTCTCGGTGTCGTTGTTCCTATCCCTCTCGAATTCCATTTCTCTCCAACTGCTCCTTAGATTTCAAAGAACTTCCAACTCTGCGATGGCGGGCATCAGCTACGAGCGGTAGTCCGAATTGATCGTGATGTAGCCATGTGTGAAATCGCATGTCCATACCCTGGAAGCCCCATTGCCACAACCCAGGTCGGCATGGATGACGATCTCGTCGTTCTCGAATCGTCGCAGGGCCTCCTCCTCGTCGAATTCAACAGGAAGGCCTGCGCGCATAACCTCGATGCCCATGAGCTCGATGCTCACGTCCTCCTGCTTGAAACGCGCGCTGCTCTTCCCTAGCGCTGCCGCGAGCCTCCCCCAATTCGCGTCATGCCCGGCGATTGCCGTCTTCACGAGCGGGGAATTGGCGACGGATTTCGCCGCCACAAGGGCATCCTCATCGTCAGCTGCTCCGGTGACCTTAACCGTGACGAGCTTCGTGGCACCCTCTCCATCTGCGGCCATCTGCTTGGCGAGACTCACGCAGACGGTCTTCAAAGCGGCCACGAACTGCGGGAAAACGGGGCAATCCAGTGTGATTGTCTTGCCAGGAATCCCCCCGGTTGCCAACAGGTAAAGGCTGTCGTTGGTGGACATGTCGCTGTCCACGGTGACCCGGTTGAACGAGATATCGGCAGCCTGCTTCAATGCTGCACGAGCCGCCTTTGGCTCTATCATCGCGTCGGTGGCGACCACGCAGAGCATCGTTGCCATATTGGGAGAGATCATCCCGGATCCCTTGGACATTCCGCCGATGTGGTAAGTGACCTCGGAGCCATCGGATTGCCTCGCCGTGAACTCGACAGCCGCCTGCTTCGTGACGGCATCTGTCGTCATGATCGCAGATGCAGCCTGAAAGCCTCCTTCAATATCGGTCCCGTCGGAAGGCCCGAGCGAACTGGCAAGATCCGGCACGTTCTCAACAAAGCAATCCATGGGAAGCTGAGTGCCAATTACACCTGTGGATGCAACCAGCACGTTTCCGGAATCGATTCCCAACTCGGCAGCGACGATGTTGGCGGTTTCCTCGGCATTCTCGATTCCGACACCACCCGTTGCGGCATTGGCGGTTCCGGAATTGAGAATGATGGCGCTGGCATGTCCGTCGGCAACGTTGCGCTTTGAGACCTGCACGGGTGCAGCGCAGAACTTGTTCGTGGTGAAAACCCCGGCTGCAACGGAATTTTCAGGGGCAACGACCAGGGCGAGGTCCCTCTTCTCGGAATTGGCACGGAAACCCGCATGGCAAGATGCGACCTGAATTCCAACCGCCCTCGTGACACCACCGTCTATGAAGGTGACTCCTTCGGCGGCCTCGTCGAAGAAGTCCACTTCCTTGCGTATCCCTTCTTCTTTGAACATCGAAATCCCTCTCAAATCCCTTCTCTAAACAACTGGAACCGTGAAATCGAGACCTGCGGACTCGTCGATTCCCAAAACGATGTTCGCGCATTGAACGGCCTGAGAGGCCGCGCCCTTGTCCAGATTGTCGATTGCCGAGGAGACTACCAGCGTGGAGGTGCCCTCATCGACTGCTACTCCGATCTGCACGTGGTTCCCGCCGCATACGGATGCGGTCTGCGGCATCTCCTCGCCCAGGAAATGCACGAAACGCTCTCCCTCGTATCTCGATTCATAAGCCGATAGCACATCGTCGAGAGCCACGCCATCTTCGAGCTGGGCGGTGACCATCGAGAGAAGCCCTCGCTTCATCGGAACGAGAATCGGAGTGAACACAACGTCGATGTCCCTGCCGGCAATCTCGGAAAGCTCTTGGGCGATTTCCGGGGTGTGCCTGTGCTTGCAAGCGGAATAGGCCTGTGCCGATTCGTGGGCATGGCAGAAGTGGGTCCTGGCGTTGGCCTTCTTACCGGCGCCGGAAACACCTGAGAGCGCGTTGACCGTCACGAGCGGAGAGCTCACGAGCCCGCGCTCGAGAGCAGGTGCGATCCCCAAGATCGTAGCCGTGGGATAGCAACCTGCACAGGCGACAACAGGTGCCGTTCCGGCGATGCTCTGGTCCCAGGCCT
>JBMNUL010000125.1:0-7699 GCA_050946255.1 Coriobacteriales bacterium
CGATCTCTGGAAACGAGATCTTGGCGGTCGTGGGCCCAGATGAAGTCGATGACTACATTGGACCCGACACGCAGGTCTACGACTGCGGGGACCGCCTCGTGATGCCCGGTTTCAACGACTCGCACACCCATTTCCTGCAGAACGGAATCGCGACCGACCCAGACTACACCTTGGATCTCAACGAAATCAGGGGCTTGGACAACATCCTAGCCGCCATTGAGAAGTTCGGAAAGGAACACCCCGAAAACGCATGGGTATCTGGAGCGAACCTTCACTGGGAGGACTGGGGAGTAGAGCCCAACAAGGAGATGCTCGACAAGGTAGTGCCCGACAGGCCGACCTATTTCGCGTCCTGGGACATGCATACAGCTTGGTTGAACTCCAAGTCGCTCGAGGCTGTGGGGTATACCAAGGACACCCCAGAGCCCGAAGGCGCGGTTATCTGCCGCGACGCCGAGGGCAATCCCACGGGATTCTGCAAGGAGCCGGCTGCCTGCGAACCTGCTTGGAGCCTCTCCAATTTGTCCGTCGACATGGACAAGGTCCTGGGCAGGGCGATCAAGGAGGCCATTGGCTACGGAGTCACATCAACGGGTTGCGTATGGCCATACGGTGGAATCCCCGAAGATAAAACGATCGAGATTTTCCAGGACTTCGAGAACAGGGGGAAGCTCCCCATCCGCGTCTTCTTCTTCCTCAAGCTGGAACCCGGACTGGCCAACCCCAAGAAATACGAGCCGGTGCTCAATTCAGAGCATCTGAGATTCGCCGGCCTCAAGCACATCACCGACGGAGTTTGCGAGGCCCACACCGGATACCTCTCCGAACCCTATGCCGACGATCCCAGCACCTGTGGAGAGCCTGCCATCAAATATGACGATCTTTACGAGATGGTGGAGGAGGCAGACGCCAACGAGTACCCGGTGAGGCTGCACGCCATTGGAAATGGAGCTGTCAAGCAAGCGCTCGACGTGTTCGAGGCCGTGCAGAAGAAGCATGGGTTCAAGAGGCTCCGCAACACCATCGAGCACATCGAGAGCTGCCGCCCAGAGGACATTCCCAGGTTCACTCAATTGGGGGTCACACCCTCTATGCAGCCGATTCACTCCGTGCTCAACGTCGATGGCTACCCCGAGCTCCTCGGTGAGAAGTGGCGCCCCTACATGTGGCCAGTGAAATCGCTGATGGATACCGGCGCAGTTATGGCCTTCGGAACGGATGCACCGGTCTGGAACATCAACCCGATGGACGGCCTCTATGCCGCGATAACACGCCAGCAGCCTTGGGACGGATACCCCGAGGGAGGCTTCGTGCCCGAGCAGCGGATAAGCATCGGAGCGGCTTTGCAGGCATACACCTATGGTGCGGCATATGCCGAGGGATTCGAGAAGAGATTGGGCACCCTGCACCAAGGCAAGCTTGCAGATGTAGTGGTGATGGACCGCAACCTGATGAAGTCCACACCAGACGAGATCCTCCATGCCAAGGTGCTCTACACGTTCATCGACGGCAAGGTCGAATATCAGGCAGAAGACGCCGATCTGCTGGCATAACCGG
Organism: Coriobacteriales bacterium; assembly: GCA_050946255.1. GTDB lineage: Bacteria > Actinomycetota > Coriobacteriia > Coriobacteriales > CADBOM01 > JBMNUL01. Next base: position 1,558 of record JBMNUL010000125.1, read on the forward strand.
TTTTTCAATCGACAGAATTCGGCTGGCATCTGAGCATGACTCCAGCGCAAGCACCGCTCCAAAATGGGGCGGTGCTTGTTTATCCAGGAGGTAGGCACATGCTCGGCCTCAACCCCGAACGAGATTCGAACTCAACGAGCAAACGCAAAGCGAAACAACAACCAGTCATGAAAGGGAAGCTGGATTCACGATGAGCCCAGCGCTGTTTTTACGTTGTCTGAGAGAAAACCCTCTCCCCTGCTCAGCCGTTCATTTTCAGATGCCTGCGATGCGCCACATAGCCAATAACCACGAGGATGGGAATGAGCATCAAGCTGATGTCCGCCAACGTGCCGAACATGGCGGAACTGCTCCACGTTACCCCGGCATCGTCAACGAGGTTCTGCCCTCCCCCAACGGCAAGGCAGACGAACTCAGCCGGAATCGTTATCGCGAGAAGCACGAGCAAGTGAAGGTCGTATGTGCGTTCGCGTCCCTCGCGAACGCCATCATCGTAGCGGAGGAAGATCAGGTAGAACACGGCGAGGGAGACGGCAATCGTGAGCATCCAACCGAACACATTGGCAAATGGTGCTCCGAAAAACTCCCCTCCCTTTGGATAAACCCAGTAGTGGAAGTAAGCGTGACCCATGGGGTCAAACATCGATTCGAGCGCGCCTCCCACAAGCCCGGCGAGCACGATACGGATGGCGGCCGTCCCTCCACGTGAGGAGAACAGGTAGTCAGGCACCACGAGCATTGCGAAGAGCCACCCGATCATCGCGAAGGCGACATAACAGAAACCAGCCACGGCAGGTGCCAGCCCGATGTATGGACCCGGAAGGGTGTGGTAGAAGTTTCCGAATGGGAAGCCGGTGAGAATGCTCAGATTCTCGAAGCCCGTTGCCACGAGGAACACCACGACGAGCATCCCGATGGCCTGCTTGATCTTGAAGTAGCAGAAGACGAACACGAGTCCCAGCAGCATGTCGAACGTGAAGAACATCGATGCGCAGAGCACGGCCTGATCGGATGGAACGAGGAAAGGAGCTATCACGCTGAAGACGAAGTCGAGCGCCAACAGCACCCACAGCACGATGTTCATGACCGGGTGCTTTCCCCTCGCACGTGCGTCTTTCTTTTCTTCTGTGTCTGGACACATTTGAATCGCCCTCCTAATTTGAGGGGAGCAGTGTGTGAGACCGCTCCACCCGATTGTCCCGCTCAAGACCTCAATGCAAATATTGGCGGGCGACCTCCGAAGAGGCCGCCCGTCAGCATCGAATCAACTGCTACATCGACTGGAAGTCGGCATCGATTGCCACAAGAATGTCATCTGTGAGCAATCCCTGGCTGAACGGTGCCAGAGCTGCAAGCGTCATTCCCTTGGCCATAGCGCCCTGCTCGGAATTGACATCGAGCCACGGGATGTACTTGGCTAAGATCTCGGCGCCCTTGGGGTCGTCGGCGATATCCCCGATCAGAGACTCGGCCGTTGAGAACTTGGGGCCTCCTCCCAGAGCAGCGAAGCGCTCCTTGATCTGCGCCAGAGCATCATCGGTTAGAAGCCCTTGCGACAACGGAGCCAAAGCCGCGAGCGTCATGCCCTTGGCCATGGACCCCATTTCGCTGTTGAGGTCGAGCCAGGGCAGGAACTCCTGCAGAATAGGAGCCGTGCGCGGGTCGTCGGACAACTCGCCTATCGTGGTCCCATCCACGGTGGGAGCAGAGAGCGCGGCGAAGCGCTCCTTGATGTGTGCAAGTGCATCGTCGGTGAGGAGTCCCTGCGACAGCGGCGCCAGAGCCGCGAGCGTCATGCCCTTTGCCATGGACCCCATATCGCTGGTGAGGTCGAGCCAGGGCAGGAACTCCTGCAGAATCGGAGCAGTAGCCGGATTGTCTGCCAACTCGCCAATAGTCGTCCCGTCTATGGTGGGACCTCCCTCGGCCTCCTCAACGAACTCCGCCTCTACCATCGGGATCTTCTCCCAGTTGGCGGCATTGGGGTCGGTATATCTGTACGCGTACCTCACATTGGAGCGCAGTTCGTCTTCGTCTAGATCGAAAAGTTGGAAACCCTCCCCTTCCAGGCGTTCTGCCTCAGCCTCTGCCTCTGCACCGCAGGTTAGCGCGTGCGAGGGGCAGGTGTAGACGCAGAACATGCCGTGGTCGGTGTTGCCCTCGGCGCAGCTCGTGCACTTTGACATCCACACAGGCTGCCAGCTCATCGAGAGGTTCGGCCAGGTGCCCTCGGGGTGGTCTATTCCGTCGCCGTTGCCAAGAGTGCGGACCTTGATGCGGTAGTCGTCGTCGGCAAGTCCGTTTACCATCTTGCATCCGACAGAGCAGCTCCAGCATCCGGTGCAGCGCTCGAGATTGACCAGGATCATATCGCGTGCCATGGCTAGGCCTCCTTTCCATCAGAGGTGCTGGGTGCCTGGGATCCAGCCTGAACTGCAGCAGCTGCCGAAGCCTTCGCCGCCTCCAGGTCCAATCCTTCTGGAATCGTTCCAGCAGGAGCGGAGCCAACGGCACCGGGGATGAAGATTTCGTCGGTATCGGGTGCATCCGCTACCTTCCTAACAGCGCAGGTGCAGTCCCACAGAGTATCCCAGCTGCCATAGCCCATGGCCATAGAGCCCATGTTGGATGCAGCCAGGCTGTCGACCTCCTTCTTGTCCAGAACGTATTGCCACCAGAACTTGGCCACGTCGTCGATAGCCTCGTCGCCTCCGCAAGGCACTGTGAGCTCGGCGTAGGTTCCGTCCCCTTCGTATGCGCGGCGACGCCAACCGAACCACGCGTGCACGGTCCCAGGCGGAACCGCCTCGTCGAGGTAGACCGGGCAGGCCATCTTTCCCCTCTGGTTGTAGATCTCTATCTTGTCGCCTGTGACTAGACCCTCGCGTTTCGCGTCAACCGGGTTCATGCGGGCCAGTGGCCTACCTCCGGAGAGCTCGCGCATCAGCGGGTCGTCGGTGAACATCGACTGCATGAAGAAGCGCTGGCGTCCGCTGAAGAACTGGTACGGATACTCGGCTCCCTCCTTCACCGGGAATTCCAGCGATGGGCGGTACTTTGCTGTGGCCTCTCCAATCGGTGCGAAGTCCTCGGCATAGATGTCGATGCGGCCTGAGTCGGTCATGAAGGCAAGCGGCTTGAATGGGTCGTTCACTTCGGTTCCGGTTGTGGCACGCACGACCTTGTCCTGTTCCAGACGCTCTAGTGTGATGGGGTTGCCCTGCTCGTCGTTCAGCATCGGGTCGTTGAGCAAGATTCGGAGCCAGTCGTCCTCGTTGTCGTAGAACCACTTCCCAAAGCCGGTGCGCTCTGCGAGCTGCTTCCAAAGGTATGTCGGAGGCTTGTTGTCGCCAGCGGGCTCAACCGCCGGCTCCTGAAGCACAACGTGGCCGTAGGCTGCCATATCGAGGATGTCCTTGCGCTCGAACGGCATGCAATCGGGCAGCACGTAGTCGGCTTGCTCGCCGGTGTCGGTCATCCAGATGTCGTAGTCCACAATGAGCTCCATGTTGGGGAACGTGTCCTCGACCCAGCGGCTGCGGTTGGGGTTGTTGTGGACGGGGTTGCCCTGAGACTTGATGAAAGCCTTGTACTTGCCGGCCTTCGCATCGCGGAAGAATTCGTCCATTCGAACGAGGTGCGGACCTTTGATCATGCCGGTCTCGTCATCCATGCCCAGGGGCACAGAAATCCCAGCACGGTTGAACATCACGCCGTAGCTTGCCGTCATCATCGAATAGCCGCATCCAGTGCCGGGCTTGCCGTAGTTGCCGGTGAGAGCGCACAGAAGCGTAATAGCGCGATGCGCCTCTCCGGCATTTTGATAGCGCATCCCATAAGCCGCGAGATAGAATGTGCGCCCACCGAATGCCAGCGCATGGGCGAGCTTCACGCAGTCGGCAGCAGGAACGCCGGTGATCTCCTCCTGACGCTCGGGGGTCAGCTCGGCCAAATTGTCGTATACCATCTGCAGCGCCGGCTTGTGTGGCACTCCGTTGACATCGTATGTGCCGAGCAATGCGGCCTTTTCCGGGTCGAGCATCTTCTGCTTGGGAGCAGGTGCGAAGCCCGACGCAGCGACGATGCCGGGGGTCGGGGCCTTGTAGGAAACCGGCACTCCGACGGTGGGATCCCAAACGTAATAGTTGCCCTGTTCGTCGCGCAGAAACTTGCCGGTCTCGGTGTTAACGAGGAACGGGGCCACGGTGTGGTCGAGCACGAAGCGGTGGTTGATTAGGTCCTCATCTATGAGAATCTTGGCGACCGCAAGCGCGAGTGCCGCATCGCTTCCGGGTTTCACTGGGATGAACCAATCGGATTTCCCGGCTGTTGCGTCGAAAACCAGCCCAACGTCTATGATGTGGGCTCCACGGGACTTGGCCTCGATCATTCCGTTGGCAACGCGCTGCTGGTTCTCAATGGGATTTGCGCCCCAGACGATGATCGTCTGGGATTCGTGGAAAATCGCCGGGTCGGTGCTTCCCCAAAGAGGTGCGCCCAGGTCAAGTCGCTCAGAGTAAATCGTGCCATTGTCCAGACCTTGGGCAAGCAGCGGGTCGGTTGCACCCCAAAGCGCGCCCCAGCGTGCGCCAAGCGAGAAGGACAGGCCGAACTGCGGCGGGCAAGCCGCAGGGAGATTCCAAACCACAACGCTCTCTGCTCCGTACTTGTCGCGGATCTCGAGCAGCTTTGCGGCAATTTCATCGAGGGCTTGATCCCAGCTGATCTCCTCCCATTTCCCCTCACCGCGCTCGCCGACGCGTTTGAGCGGCTTGGTGAGGCGCTCGGGATTGTAGACTTGACGCCAGCTCGACAACCCCTTCTGGCAGATGAAGGCCTCGTCCTTCTCCACGCCTGTGTAGAGATCGCACTTCTCGGTGTGGTGGATCTTGCCGTCACGCACTATCGTCTTGAGCGCGCAAAACTCGTGGTCGCCCCAGCCGGGGCAGGCCGTGTAGACACACTTCTCCTCAGACATATCTACCTCCTCAATTTCTCACCTTCCCCAAGGTGTTCCAATAATCGCAGGATATAATGGCGATTGTTTGTAGTTTGAACAAATGTGGGAAATCAACGGAGCGTGGAGGGCCCTGCCATGGCAGCCAGGAGGTTCGAGAACGAACCGGGATCGGAGAACTTCACCCAGACGCTCGGCATGTACAACGAGCTGGGGAAACTGCTGCGCGAGCGACATGGCTTGACGGTGGAGCAGTTCAGGATTCTGTTGAGGCTGTGCAAATGCGATGGCCCACTGGCCTGCATCGAGCTGGCGAGGATGATGGACGTGCCGCGCAGCTCGGTGACGATGAGCATCAAGGGGATGGCTGCAAAAGGGCTGGTCAGAGCCGAAATCGACCCAAAGTCGGGGCGCACCAGGAAGCTGCAAGTTACCGAGCACGGGAAGATCATCTGCAAACAGGGCCGCGCAGAATGCTCCGAGGCCTTTGCAGAGGACATCAGCGCACTTCCGCAGAAGTCGCAGGAGATGCTGATGAACATGCTCGCGGTATTGGGCGACAGACAGGGCATGCTCCAGATCGAAGGCGGTGGCCTCGACATGATCTATCTGGTTGTCGAGTTGTGTTCAAAGTCCAAACAATTTTTCTCGAGGACAATCAGGGACCTCGGGCTTTGGGAGCCTCGGCATTTGCTGAGATTCTTCACAGAATCCGAACTCAGTTCCGAAAAAGCTCATCATGTGTTCCAGTGCGCAAGAATCGCACCCAGCCGTCCCCTTTTTTCCAGATGAGAAGCCAATCACCATAATTTGCCACATGGCATTCAAAGCTGCCTTTCCATTGCCCACTCAGCATATGAGCATTATGGTGTCTGACAAGCTCCTCTCTTGAAGCAGCTGTATCCTCCATTACGAGAGTCATGACGTTCTTGAGCGGCATGATATCATGATGAGCTTTTTTCAGCTTCTTCACGTCTCGGGCAAACTGCGGCGCAAACTGTCCGTCGAGCATTTATATTCCCAAGTCCTTGAACATCTCATCAGAACTTGAGTACGATTTTGCACCATTGGCGTCCATTTCGTCGGATTCACGCAAAGCCACCAAAGAATCTTCGCTTGGCTCCTCATTGGTAAAGGTCAGAGGGATGCTCTTAGTCCGCACCATCTGAACCCAAAAAGCTCGTG